>CAZHUY010000071.1:0-27219 GCA_964535465.1 uncultured Myxococcales bacterium | reverse complement strand
CTTCGAGCCGCCGCTTGAGCCCGGGTGTTCCAGAATCATGAACGATGATTTAGGGAGGTCCATCATGAAGCGTACGCTCGGCTTGGTCGCGTTGGCATTCGCCTTGCCGTTGGCCTGCAGCTCGTCGTCAGGCAATGGCGACGGCGCTGGCTCGACGGCCGGAGTCACGGCCGGGGGCACGACCGCCGGGGGCGAAGACAGCGCCGGCGCATCGAGCGTCGCGGGCGGCACGACCAGCGCAAGCGCGGCCACCGCGGGAGGTGGCGGCAGCACGGGTGCCGGGGGCACGACAGGCCCGGCCGTGAGCTGCACGGCGGCCACCACCGGCACCATGCGCCCCCTGCTCAGCGAGGCCTCGGCGGCGTGCTTCACCATCAAGAACTACCTGGCGCGGTCCGGTTCGGTCTCGAACCCGGTGCGCGACGACTGGGATCCCAGTGCGGGTTTGCCCGATGCCACGACCTACAGCGCGACCTACACGGTGGCGGCCGACGGCAGCGGAACCCACTCCACAGTGCAAGCGGCCATCAGCGCCGCCAACTCCGCGGGCGGCAGCGAACGTGCGTACATCCTGGTCAAACCCGGCACCTACCGCGAGCTGGTGTGCGTGAAGGGCGCCGTGCCCATCACCCTGTACGGCGAGGACAGCGACGCCTCCCAGATCACCATCGTGTTCGACAACTACAACGGCAAGAGCGTCGACACCGCCAAGACCAACGCCTGTGCCTCGCCCGGCGGGGCCACCTACGGCACCAGCGGCAGCACCACCTTCTTCGTCCACGCAGCGGGATTCCAGGCGCAGAACCTGACCATCGCCAACGACTTCGCCGAGGGTAGCCTGACCTCGAACATCCAGGCAGTGGCCGCGACCGTGCAAGGCGACCGCGCCGTCTTCCAGAACGTGCACTTCGTGGGCAATCAGGACACGCTGCAGGTCAAGACCTCGGGCAGCGGCACCATCGCGCGTTCGTACTTCAAGAACTGCGCGATTGATGGCGACACCGACTTCATCTTCGGCCGCGGCACCGCCGTGTTCGACGGCTGCACCATCACCTACGTCAGCGGTCGCAAGCTGGACGGCGCGCACCTGGCGCCCAGCACGGAGGGCGCCAACCCCTTCGGCTTCCTCATCATCAACAGCAAGATCGTCGGCGGATCCGGCGTGCCCACCTCGGGAACAACCACCCTGGGCCGCGCCTGGGACGACTCGTCGGGCACGGCACCCAACGGCCAGGCGGTGATCCGCGAAACCCACGTCGGCGCGCATGTGAAGGTCGCCGCCCCCTGGGCCGCAGCCGCCACCACCGGTCGGGCCTTCAGCGCCGAAGGAAACCGCCTGTATGAGTTCCAGAACACCGGCCCGGGTGCGGCCGGTCCCTAGCCCCAAGACATCCCGGTGACATATATCCGGGCGCGCGGTGTTCCTTAGGACAACGGAGTCCTGGGGAACATGAGCCACGCCACCTATTGTCTGCGCCCTGGCTTTCAGCTCACCGAAGAGTACCTTGCCCATGTGCGAAGGCTGGCCGACGAGGTTGAGGAAGCGGGCAAGGATCTGCGGCCTCTCCTGGAGGCCTATGGCGATTTCGTCGAGGCCTCGGGACGCGAGGCCCGTCGTTCGCTCGAGGACTACCTGGTCGAGGCCCTGATGATAGGGGTCTTGTGGCGGGCGCGCGGGCAAGAGGCCTGCGAGGCGGCGCTGCTGCGCGGGGATTTGCTGGCCACCCTGGTCGAGGAGCGCCGCCGGGGAGAATCACGGCGGCGCGATGGCAGCAACGCCAACATCCTGACTCTCGGCATTCCCACCCGTCCCGGTCGTTTGGACCCCAGCTTGCGCGACCTGCAGACCCTGGCGGACTGGCTCTTAGCCTCGGGCGAGTACGATGACGAGGTCGAACGACTTTCGGGTTGGCTGGCGTTCTTGCACACCACGGGGGAGGCGCCCGTCACCTTGCGCCAGCTCACGCTGTTCGCGGTGGGTTTCGAGGCCATGAGCGACGAGCGCTTGGCCCGCTACACACGACGGGTGGACCACTTCCTCGGCTGGAAGCTGCCGTTGCGGCCGGTGCGCGAAGATACGGTCCAGTGCTCGCGCCGACGCCTCGAGTACCACTTCAACATGGTGGGGGCCGAGCTGCTCAACCGGGCATGGCGCGCGGATTTTCTCGCTTGTCCTCAGCATGTGGTGGTTCTGCCCGGCTGTGCCCGCCGCCATGATGAGGACTGCCGCGCCTTGGCCCACGAGGGCGAACTGCACTGCACGCATTGCACGCCCTATTGCTCGGTCGCGCGCGCCAGCACCATCGCGGGCCAGCACGGTGCGCTCGCCGTGACCGTTCTGCACGGCTCCGACTTCGGACGTTTCCTGAGCTCGCCCAGTCTGCAGGGCGGCGACGTGGGCATCGTGGGCGTGGCCTGCGTGCCGGGGTTGGTGGGCGCGGGCTGGCGGGCGCGCGCCAAAGGCTTTGCCGCCCAGTGCGTGTTGCTCATTGCCTCGGGGTGTGCCCACTGGCTAGACGAACCTCGCCCCACCACGCTGGCCTTCGCCGAGTTGGAACGCATCTGCACGGCACCGGGACGCATCACCAAGCCGGCCCTGTGTTCGTAGCCGCAGCTCGCGAAAGCCCTAACACCGACGCTCGTGGCGTGTTAACACTGCTGCCCTTAGGGTAGGCAACAAGGGCTCGCGTCCGCAGTAGCTGACAAATCGCGGGCTCTTCCAAAACCCCGACACATCCTTAGAAGATGTCCTGACCGTGTCGGCGCGAGGGGGACTCATGCAGGTTTCCAAAACATCAGCGCGCCCCCGTGGCGCGCGTGCGAGAACCATTGGGCAAAACCCGCAAGGGCTGCGCAAAACACCGTCGGGCATCCAAGGATTCGACGAGATCACGGGCGGCGGTCTGCCGCAAGGCCGCCCCACCCTGGTGTGCGGAGGCCCTGGTTGCGGCAAGACCCTGTTCGCCATCGAGTTCCTGGTCCGCGGCGCCACCGACCACGACGAGCCCGGTGTGTTCATGGCCTTCGAGGAGACGACGGAGGAGCTTGCCGCAAACGTGAGCTCGCTGGGCTTCGACCTGAAGAAGCTGGAGGCCCAGCACAAGTTGGTGATCGACCACGTGCGCGTCGAGCGCAGCGAGATCGAGGAGACCGGCGAATACGATCTCGAAGGTCTCTTCGTACGGCTCGACTACGCCATCGCGAGCACGGGAGCCAAGCGCGTGGTGCTCGACACCATCGAGTCGCTCTTCGCCGGCCTGCCCAACCCACTGGTGTTGCGCGCCGAGCTGCGACGCCTGTTTCGCTGGCTCAAGGATCGCGGCATGACGGTGGTGATCACGGGCGAGAGGGGCGAGGGCACCCTCACGCGCCAAGGCCTCGAGGAGTACGTATCCGACTGTGTGATCTTCCTCGACCACCGGGTGAACGAGCAACGCACCACACGCCGCCTGCGGGTGGTGAAGTACCGGGGCTCGACCCACGGGACCAACGAGTATCCCTTCCTCATCGACCACGACGGGATCTCCATCCTGCCGGTCACCTCGCTGGGCCTCGACCACCAGGCCTCCAACCAACGCATCTCCAGCGGGATCCCACGCCTGGACGAGATGTTGGGCGGCAAGGGCTACTACCGGGGCAGCACCATCTTGGTTTCCGGCTCGGCGGGAACGGGCAAGACCAGCATCGTGTCGCTCCTGGCACACGCCGCCTGCGCCAGAGGCGAGCGCTGCCTCTTCTTTGCCTTCGAGGAGTCGACGGCGCAGCTCATGCGCAACATGCGATCGGTGGGCATCGACCTCGCGCCTTGTGAAGAGCGCGGCCTCCTCAAGGTGCAGACCTCTCGTCCCACCGCCTACGGGTTGGAGATGCACCTGGTGGCCATGCACAAGGCCATCAAGGCCTTTGCCCCCGATGTCGTGATCCTCGACCCCATCACCGATCTGGTGAATGTGGGGACCGGCCCCGAGACCCACTCCATGATGACCCGGCTCATCGACTTCCTGAAGATGCACGGCACGACGGCCATCTTCACCAGCCTCACCGCGGCCGGCAGCCAGGCCGAGACCAGCGCGATCGGCGTCTCCTCGCTCATCGACACCTGGTTGATGCTGGAAACGGTGCACAGCGGGGGTGAACGCAACCGGGTGCTGACCATCATCAAATCGCGCGGCATGGCCCATTCCAACCAAGCCACCGAGTACCGGCTGGGCCGGGGCGGCCTCGAGCTGGTCGACACCTACCTCGGCCCCTCGGGGGTTCTCACCGGCTCGGCCCGCTTGGCCAAGGAGGCCGAGGACAAGGCGGCCAGTCGCAGCCTGGCCGAGGAGATCGAGCGCATGAAAGAGGAGCGCGAGCGCGGCCGCCGGCTGCTGGAGGGCAAGATCTCCGCCCTGCGCGAAGAATTCGCCGAGGCGGGTGCCGCTCTCGAACGATCCATCGAGGAACGGGCGCGGCGCCGTGACCTCCTCCAAACCGAACGCGAAACCATGGGCCGCAGCCGGCATGCCTTCGCGTCGCGCGGCAGCGCCACAAGGGTCGCGCGCAAGGGGGCGCGCCCGTGAACGCTTCCACGACGCACAAGTCGAGGGCGGGGAAGGTCCAATGGGAGTTGCGCCTCTACATCGCCGGTCGGACCCAGAAGAGCATAGCCGCCTTCGGCAATCTCAAACGCATCTGCGAGGAACACCTCAAGGGGCGCTACCGCATCGAAGTCGTCGATCTGCTCAAGAACCCCAAGCTGGCGCGCGGCGATCAGATCCTGGCGGTCCCCACCTTGGTGCGCAAGCTGCCCGAGCCGGTGCGCAAGATCATCGGCGACCTGTCGAACGAGGAGCGGGTGTTGGTCGGGCTCGATGTCAGGCCGGTGGAAGAGGGGCACGCGTGAGCTCCAGGAACAACGGTCCAGCCCGACGCGCTCCACGCGCTGTCTCCCCTCGCCAGTCCGACGAGACGGAGCGGCACCTGGAAAGAGACCTGTTGGACAAGGCCTCGCAGCACTATGTCCTGCGCCTGTACATCACCGGCACCACGCCCGCATCCACGCGCGCCGTCGAGGAAGTGCGCAGCATCTGCGAGCAGCATCTGCACGGGCGCTACCAGCTGCAGATTATCGACATCTATCAGATGCCAGCTTCGGCCCGGGACCATCAGATCATCGCCACGCCCACCCTCATCAAAGTGCTGCCCGCGCCCTTGCGACGTTTTATCGGCGATCTATCCAAAGCAGAGAAGATCCTGTTCGGGATGGACCTACGCGAGAAGAAGTGATGGCCGGGAAGTCTGCCCACGACCTGCGAGCCGAGAACCAGCGGCTGAACGCCCAGGTTGACGAGCTCCGCCTGCGGCTCGAGGAGGCCGAACAGGCCCTGGAGGCCATTCGCACCGGACAGGCCGAGTCGGTCATCGTCGACGGGCCGAGCGGCCCGCGCATCTTCTCGCTGGAAGGCGCGGACCATTCCTACCGCGTGCTGGTCGAGGCCATGAACGAAGGCGCGACCACCTTCGCCGAGGACGGGACCATTCTCTACTGCAATGCGCGCTTCGCGTCGATGCTGGGCGCCCCGCTCGAGAGTGTGATGGGCAGCCCGATCATGCGCTACCTGCCGGGCCGCTCGCACGCGGCGTTTCACGCTCTGCTGCGCGAGGCGAACACGAGCGAAAGCCGAGGCGAGTTGGACCTGATGGGGCCGGACGGAAATCCGGTACCGGCCTTGCTCTCAATCAGCGTCATCGAGGACGAGACGCGCTGCCGTTACTGCCTGGTGGCCGCCGATCTCCGAGAGCAGAAACGCAACGAGGAGATCCTCACGGCCGAGCGACTGGCCGGCTCCGTACTGGATCAGGCCGCCGATGCCGTCATCGTCTGCGATGAGAATGGCCGCATCATGCGGGCGAGCGGCTCGGCGGCCACGCTGTGCACCTGCAATCCGCTGCTCATGACGTTCGAGAGGGCGTTCCCGCTCACCCTGTCAGACCCACCCGGGGGTAGCCCGCGCGATCTGCTGGCCCGGGCTTTGCGCGGAGAGGACGTACGAACCCTGCCCGCCTCCATGACCCTGCCCGATCAAAGCCAGGCCCAGCTGCTGGTGAGCGCCGTGGCGTTGCACGATCCCGAGAAGCGGCACCTCGGCTACGTGGTCACCATCGTGAATATCAGCGAGCTGCGCGCAGGCGAGGAGTTGCTGCGCGAGAGCGAGCGCCGCTACAAGTCTCTGGCCGAGAACATGCCGGCCGTGCTCATGCGCTACGGTCCCGACCTTCGGGTTCGCTATTTGAGCCCGAGCGCCGAACAGATCACCGGACGTCCTGCCTCCGACTTCATCGGAAGGACCAACCGCGAGATGGGCATGCCGGAGCATCTGTGCAATTTGTGGGAAGAGACCATCGCCGAGGTATTCCACTCGAATGAATCCCGCGAGATCGAGTTCAGCTACCCTGATTGCGATCGCCACTTCGTGCTCAAGCTGGTGCCGGAGTGCGGCCCCGACCGACGCGTGGAGACAGTGCTCGGCATCTCGACCGACATCACGGAACGCAAGCGGACCGAGGAGGCCTTGCGCGCGGCCAACCTCAAGCTGGCCGACGCGGATCAGCGCAAGAACCAGTTCCTCGCCGTGCTCTCGCACGAGCTGCGCAATCCACTCGCCCCCATCAAGAACAGCCTCTACATCCTGGAGCGTGCCGTTCCGGGCGGCGACCAGGCACGCCGGGCGCAGGACGTGATCGACCGGCAAATCGCCCAGCTCGCGCGGTTGGTGGATGATCTGCTGGACGTCACGCGCATCACGCGCAACAAGGTCCAGCTCCAGCGCCAGCGACTCGAACTGAACGAGCTGGTGCGCAGAAGCAGTTCGACGATGGCGGGATCAACCTCGAGATGAGGGCGGCCGCGACGCCTGTGTACGTGCACGCCGACTGGAACCGCATCGCTCAGGCCCTCGGGAATCTCCTGCAAAACGCCGCCAAGTTCACTGGCCGCGGGGGCACGACGCGCGTGACGCTCGAGGCTGACCAGGCCGCGCGCCTGGCCGTCATCCGTGTGAGCGACACCGGCGTCGGCATGTCGCCCGAGCTTCTCTCGCGCCTGTTCGAGCCCTTCTCCCAGGCCGACGAGACGCTCGATCGCAGCAAGGGCGGCTTGGGTCTTGGCCTCGCCTTGGTCAAGGGGTTGGTCAATCTCCACGGCGGCGAGGTCGAAGCGCGCAGCGCAGGGGCCGGCCGGGGCGCCGAGTTCATCGTTCGTCTTCCCCTCGAGTTGCCCGAGACGGCCCAGGCCGAATCGTCACAGCAAGAGGCCGGACACGGTTGTCGTCGCGTTCTCATCATCGAGGACAATGTGGACGCGGCCAACAGCTTGAGCGAGGCCCTCGGCCTTAGCTGCCACGAGGTGGCGGTGGCCTACAACGGTCCCGACGGGATCGCCAAGGCCCGCGAGTTTCATCCCGAGGTCGTCCTATGCGACATCGGGCTGCCCGGGATGGACGGGTACCAGGTGGCGCGCGTGTTTCGTGACGACGTGTCGCTGCGGGACATCTACCTGGTGGCCCTGACCGGCTACGCTCTGCCAGACGATCTCCAGCAGGCGCAGCAGGCCGGATTCCAGCGTCACCTCGCCAAGCCGCCCAGCCTGGAGAAGCTGGAGACGCTCCTGGCGCACGTGCCGTCGGCCGATGCGCCCTCGCCCAGCTCTATGCAACTGGGATGATTCTGGGAGCGCGTCGGGGACCCGATTGTCAATCGGCATGAACTGTGGATGAATCCCCTCATGGAACCGCGAAGCCGCTTCCGCCTGCAGAAGTCGTGGCCGGCCGTGATGTTCGTGCTCGGCGCGGGTTGTGTCGGACAAGACCCAGCCGACCATGGGGTCGAGCCGGCCGCGCAAGCCATCCAGGGCGGCAAGCTGGTGCCCGCGGGCGAGGCGGGGTTTGCCGCCAAGATCGAGCAGGTCATGTCCGACGGGAAACGGCTGATCTGCACGGGTGCCTTCATCTCGCCGCACGTGGTGCTGACCGCGGCCCACTGCACGCGCAACTACGACTACGGAACCACCATCACGCCGACCACCGACACCGTCATTCGCTACGGAGCGGGCTTCGCGTCCTCGCAAAAAATCGCGGGCGGCGAGAAGGTCGGCTGGCGCGAGCTGGGGTCGACGGATATCGGGCTTTATCGCGTGGCCCAAGCGGTGACACTGCCCGTGACCCCCAAGCTGTATCGCAACTGCTCGTCGGTCAACCTGGTAGGCGGCCGCCTGGTGGTCTACGGGCGCATGATCAACGGCAAGCAGGCGCCCACCGCCGAGCTGTACGTGAGCCCTGAGCGGACGGTTCGGGCCATCGCCAACGGGGTGGGCGCCAATGGCAACTACGTGGAGATAGACGCGACCACCGATTCGGGCGACTCGGGCGGCCCCTGGGTGTCGAGCCAGGATCGCATCGTGGCGGTCACCCATACCAGCGCCTACGGTTCGCGATTCTGCGACGTCGCCCTCGAGGTCGAGACCCAGGTGAAGGAATGGGGCGACACGCTGGTGTTCGTGGAGGATTCGGGGGCGGGCGGAGCAGACGGCGGTGCGACCGTGCGTGGCGATGCCGCTGCCAAGCTTGACGGTGTCGTGACCAGCTCGCCGGACGCGAGGGGCGTCGGCGGCCGGGCGGGCTCCGGCGGAGGCGCGGGCGGCTCGTCGGGCGCTGGCGGAGACGTGAGCGGCTCGGCTGGCCGTGTTTCATCCTCGGTCCCGACGACATCGGGCGGGACCGGCGGCGTGACCCGCCAAAACAGCACGAACGATTCGGGAGGGAGCTCGGGGGGCAAGGCGACAGGCGGAAGCGCCGGTGGACTCTCCAGCTCGAGCGCCTCAGCTTCGACTAGCCCGCCAGGTGGCCGAGCCGGTGACGCCTCGAAAGGCAGTGGCGGCGCACAGGCCGGCGCCAAGAGCAATGCGCAAGCCTCCGCAGGGGCGGCGGGCCGCGCCGATTCTGCGACCAGCAGCGGCTCGTCGGGCAGCGGTTGCGGCTGCCGGACGCTGGGCGATAGTCGCCCCTCGAACGCCCTCGCCCTCCTGGTCCCGGCCGTGGTCATCGCGCTCAACCGCAAGCGCCGGCAGGGCTAAGGGACGCTCTTACCGCTTGCCCCACAAACGCCCCGAGCCCGCGGGCGCTATCCCTGTCGCCCTTGCTTTCGCCACCCTTACCCCCACCTGCGGCGCACACGCCGCCACAGCAGCAGCCCCAGCGCGAGCACGGGCAAGGCGCCGACCTCCTCCACGCCCCCGAGAGTACACGAACACCCCGCGGGGGCTTCGTCGTTCGCCGTCAGCACGGCCGCGTCCGCGCTGACCGAGGTTGTTGTGCTGGCCGCTTGCATGCCGCCGCCGCTTGCGCGGGAGCTGGCCGCCGAACTGGTTTGCCTGTCTCCGCCCGCGCTGGTGCTGCCCGCCGCGCCCAGGCCACCTGACGAGCCGTGGCTCGCGCCGCCGCTGCTTCCCCCGACACCACTGGATCCGCCAACCGCGCTGGACCCGCCGCCGCCTGTCACCGCCGTGTCGGGACGGCGATCGGGGGCCACATCGCGAGGCCGCCTGGCATCGGGGATCGCGCCCGGGTCCGCATCGACGACCGCGCCGTCCGGAACGCCCCCGTCACCGCCCTCGTTGGCCAGGGCATGAAGGAAGCATGCCGCTGTGTTGATGGCGCAGGTTCGTCGACTGGGGCGGTTCTGCTCGACGAAGGTGACCGTGTTGTTGCTGTTGACGACGTCCACCACCGCCACGTGCCCGGTGGTGGCGTCGGCCCCGCACGAGCCCGGCGCGAACACGATGAGATCGCCGTGCACGGGTGTGCTCGCCTTGACCAGACCGGAAGGCAGGTTGCCATCGCACCACACCCCGGCGTTGCCGTTGGGCACACCCTTCACGTTCCAGCGAAAGGACAGGTAGCGGTGGGCCAGCTCGGTGCACTGGTAGCCGCCGCTCATCTGCGTGCGCACCCAGCCCGTGCCGCCGGACGAGGTCGCCGTGTCCACGCCGTTGTTCGAATAGATGGCGCCGTTGCTGGCATCGCACTGGGCATAGGCCGGGATGCCGTCGATGATGCGGTTGCCAGGCACGCTCTCGCCACAGACGTTGTCGGCCCGCGCCGCAGCCCCGGCGAGCACACAACACAACGTGACCAGAAGAATCCGCGACAACCGCATGGCACCCGCCAGGATACCCGGCCCCGCGCCGCTGCACGAGAAAAGTGCACCGGGACGCCAGCCTCTTACCGAAGGAAAAGCCTCGGCCGGGCACAGAGGAAGAAAGGAAGTCTCATGCGCTCATTCAAACCACGGTTCACCGTCTTCTCGGGTCTGGCTCTGCTGCTGCTCTGCCAATGCGATGGTTCGGGCTCGGGGTCGAGCCAAAACGCCAGCCCCGATGCGGGCACCGCGGCGGGCGGTTCGAGCGGCGCGTCCAGCGCTCCGCTGGCTGGCACCTCGGCAACGGCGGGCACCACCGGTGGGGCAGGGGGCAGGTTGGGCGGGACCACGGCGCGTGCCTCGTCCAGCGCTTCATCCACCGCGGCAGGCGGCGGTGGCGCGGCGGGCAATCGAACCGCCGGCACCACCACGGGCGGCACACTGGCCAGTGGCGGCCGCGGCGGAACCGGCGGCGAGAACTCGACCACCACCCTGGCGAGCGGCGGAAAAAGCAGCGGGACCAGCGGAGGCAAGACCAGCGGCGGCGCCTCCACGGTTGGCGGGACCAGCGCGGTCGGCGGCAGCAAGACAGGCGGGACCAGCGCGATGGGCGGGACCAGCGCGGCGGGTGGCACCACGGCCATCACCACGGTTCCCACCGGCAGCGGCGCGCCCGAGGCCACGCCCACCGGCTACGGCAAGGACACCACGGGCGGGGGCAACGCCAGCGCGGTGAACGTGGCCGATCTGGCCGCGGCCCAGGCCGCCATCGACAACTACGCGGGCTCCGGCGGGCTGGTCCTCAAGTACACCGGCAAGTTCGACTTCGCCAGCATCACGGATCCCTGCACCCAACACAGCAAGGACGCGCAGACCCTGGAGATCAAGAAGAAGAGCGACATCACCATCCTGGGTGCCGACGGCTCGTCCGCCAACTTCAGCATCCACATCGCCGCTTCCTCCAGCAACATCATCGTTCGCAACATGACCATCGGGCTGACCCCGGGTGGCGACGCCTCGGACATGATCTCCATCGAAGGCATGAGCGGCGGCGTGCCCACCGACATCTGGATCGACCACAACACCTTGTTCAGCGCCTTGGTCCAATGCGCGGGCGCCGGGGACACCTCGTTCGACGGCATGATCGACATCAAGAAGGGCGCCGACCGGGTCACGGTTTCGTACAACCACATGCACGATCACGCCAAGGTGACGCTGAATGGTTACAGCGACAGCGACGATGCCATCCGCCACGTCACCTTCCACCACAACGTCTTCGAGAACGTGGGCTCGCGCACGCCCCTGCAGCGCAATGGCTACTCGCACCTGTTCAACAACCTCTTCAGCAAGGTCACGGTCTCGGGCATCAACGTGCGCATGGGCGGCTATGCCCTGGTCGAAGCCAACTACTTCGAGAACGTGAAGAACCCCGTCACCTCGCGCGACAGCGACCAGATCGGGTACTGGGAGCTGCGCGACAACAACCTGGCCAGCAAGGCCGACGTGTCCGCGGGCAACGCCTTCGGCATCACCTGGGACGCGGGCAACACGGGCACGGTCAACGCCACCGAGTGGACCACCACCAAGGCCTTCCCGAAGAGCCTGGGCTACGACTACACCGCCCACGGCTTCGCCTGTGTCAGGGACGGGCTGCGGGCGGTGGCGGGGGCCGGCAAGGGGTTGGCCACGCTCGCCTGCAAGTGAGCCGCATCAGGGAAGGACGGCCATGAGCATCCATCTGTCCAAGTACTCCATGGGCGTAGGCGACCGCTTCGGACAGGAGGGGGGCGCGCAGTTGCGTGCCTTCCTGGCGGCCAAAGCGCAAGGCCTCGCCATCACGCCGGTGTGGAACAAGTCGAACCGCGAACACACGCTCATCGGCACGCGCCCCGAAGACGTGCGCGCGCAGGCCGACGCCGCGGTCAAGGCCTGCGGCTGGGATGGTCCGCACTTCGTCGACGCCGACCACATCGGCATGGGCAGCGTGGACAGGTTCATGCCGTCCTGCGACTTCTTCACCATCGATGTGGCGGACTTCATCGGCAAGTCTAGCGACGACGCCTCGCGGGCCAGCTTCGTGGCCGCGATGGGAAGATTCCTGGGCGAGCTGCCCATTCCCGGTCTGGCCGAACCCGTCCGCGTCACCCCCGACTCTCTGCACGCCTTCGCGGCCAAGTACCTCTGCGCCATCGAGGAAGCCGCACGCGTCTACCGCCACATCGTGCAAGGCAAAGGCGAGGGGACCTTCGTCACCGAGGTGTCGTTGGACGAAACCAACAGCCCGCAAACCCCGGTCGAGATCTTCTTCCTGCTGGCCGCCCTGGCGCGCGCCAAGATCCCTGCGCAAACCATCGCACCCAAATTCAGCGGCGAGTTCCTGAAGGGCATCGATTACGTGGGCGACGTGCGACAGTTCGCGCGCGAGTTCAGTGACGATCTGATGGTCCTGTCCCACGCCAAGCGCCTGTTCGGCCTGCCCGACGCCCTCAAGCTGAGCGTGCACTCGGGCAGCGACAAGTTCTCGCTCTATCCCCTCATGCACAAGGCATTGAAGCAGGCTGACGCTGGCCTGCACCTGAAGACCGCGGGCACCACGTGGCTGGAGGAGGTCATAGGCCTGGCCGCGGCGGGAGGCGACGCGCTGGCCTTCGTCAAGGCGCTGTACCGTGAGGCCCTGGGGCGCTACGACGAGATGGCCGGGCCCTACCGCACCGTAATCGCCATCGATCGCAAAGCGCTCCCCACGCCCGAGCAGGTGGACGCCATGAGCGCGCAGGACTACGTGCAGACGCTGGAACACGACCAAGCCTGCCCGCGCTTCAACATCCATTTCCGCCAGTTGGTGCACATCAGCTTCCGCATCGCCGGCGAGCGCCGCGCCCAGTATCTGCCGCTGCTGCAGGCCCACCGCCCCAGCGTCGAGGCCTGCGTCGGCCGCAACATCCTCCAGCGCCACATCCAGCCGCTCTTCCTGGGACGCAGCGAATAGCGCCGCGCCATCCAGGCCGGGATGGACAAGGCCGGAGATCCGCGCGAAATTGCCCAGATCACATGTTGCGGGCCACACACACCGGCGGATACCCACGTCGTTCGTGCCCTCTGGATGCGCGCCGTGGTTGACAAGAGCGAAGCCGGACGACTGGGACGGGGCTTGTGTCTGGCCGTGCTGCTCGCGCATATCCTCGCGGGGACCGCCAACTATTGGACCCTGTTGCGCGAGACCAGGCTCGCCTTTCCGTTTTTCCCCAAGCCGTTCTATTCCTTCATGGTGGTGCCCATTCCGGGTGAGCAACGCGGCGCCCTGGGTGCGGACTTCAGTCAGGTCTACACCTCGGCCTCCGCCCTGCGCGCCGGCGACTCTGCTTACCAACCGCGCGACCCGGCCTTTCATGATCGCTTCGGCCGTCGACCCAACTATCCGCCCCTCACCAACTACCTCTACGTGCCGCTGTCCCTCCTTCACTACCGGGATGCGCTCATGGTGCATGTGGTGGGGATCCAGGCGGTGTTGGCCGGGCTCACCCTTCTGGTCCTGGCCAAACTAGGTCACCGCCAACGGGCGCCGCTCGCCATCCTGACCAACCTGATGCTGGTGGCGCTCACCTCCGTCGGTTTCGCGCAGCTCGAGCGCGGGCAATTCGATCTGCTGGTGGCCTCGTCGTACTTGCTCATGCTGGGTGCGCTCTACGCCGGCCGCGCCGCCACCGGCTTCGCCATCGCCGCCGCTTGCCTGGGCGCGCTCAAGTGGACCTCGGTGCCTTTCCTGCTGGCCATCAGCCTGGTGGCGCTGGCGGCCTCGCGACCGTGGCGCAGGAAGCTCACCTACTGGGCCGTGCCGCTGGTCCTGTTGGCCAGTGCCCTCATCGTGGCCAAGGATTTGCCGGAATACTGGATCAGCCTGCGACACTGGGAGCTGGATGTGAAGCCAATGGAGATCAGCCTGGAGCAGTTCCTTCCGGGCATGGTGGTCAAAGCCCTGCCGGTGCTGTGCACGCTTGCCTTCGCCGTGCTGTGCTGGTGGCGGGGCCGGCGCGAGGCCGACGGGGAGAAGGCTCTCCAGGCCGCGGCGGTACCCTTCGCGCTCGGACTGGGCGTCATGATGCTGTGGCTGCCCAGGTTGGCCTACGAATACCGCGTCTCCAGCCTGCTGGGTCTGCTGCCCATCTTGTTGGTGTGGCTGGATCGCGGGCTGGTGCCGGTCAGGCTCCGCCAGGCCACGGCTCTGCTTTTCGGGTTGTTCTGCCTGGTCGCCTTCCGTGTCTTCGATCTGCGCGGCACGCTCCTGCCTTCTCAGCAGATGCTGCTCTTCTATGTCCCGACCGCCCTGGCCTTCATGGGGCTGGCCGTACACATCCTCTGGCGCGCCGGATCGCTCCCCGATGGCGCCCAAGAGCCGGCTTGACGCGGCCGTGACGAGGCGCATTCGTGGGTTTTGCCCACGAAAACAGAATCTTTGTGGCGCAAATCCCGCGTCGTGATACAACTTGCCTCTGTATTCGTCATGTTTGTGCCGAATCAACAGACGAAGAAGGCAAACTAAGCAGGAAAATCAAAAGATGGCCAAGACGAGAGCGAGCAAGAAGACAAAGTCGCGCCAATCCACTCAACTTCGCGGGACGGCCGCCAACACGGCCGCCGTCAAGGAGCGAATCCCCACGGGCGGCGAGAAACTCGTTCAGTGCTTGGAGCGTGAAGGGGTCGAGGTCATCTTCGGTCTGCCCGGAGGCGCGGCGATTCCGCTCTTCGACGCCCTGATCGGGTCGAAGATCAAGCTGGTCCGGGTTCGCCACGAGCAGGGCGCGACCCACATGGCGGATGGCTACGCCCGCGCCACCGGCAAGCCGGGCGTGGTGCTGGTGACCTCGGGGCCGGGCGCCACCAACACCATCACGGGCCTCTACACCGCGCTGATGGATTCCATCCCCATGGTCGTGATCACCGCGCAGGTGGTGCGCTCGCTGCTCGGCAAGGACGCCTTCCAAGAGGCCGACGTCACCGGCATCACCTATCCGGTGGTCAAGCACAGCTACCTCGTGCGCGACGCGGCCGACATTCCACGCATCGTGAAGGAGGCGTTCTTCATCGCCAGCAGCGGCCGCCCGGGCCCGGTGGTGGTGGACATCCCCAAGGATCTGAGCGCCGGCCCCTGCGACGCGCCCTTCGTGGATTCCATCGAGCTGCCCGGCTATCACGTACCCGCGCGGGCCGACGCCGCCTCCCTGGCACGCGCGGCCCATCTGCTGAACAAGAGCCGCAAACCCATCCTGTACGTGGGCAACGGCGCCGTCATCTCCGACGCGGGCAAGGCCATCCTGCGGCTGGCCGAAAAGATGCACGCCCCGGTGGTCACCACCCTGCTTGGTAAGGGCGCGGTGCCCGAAGACCAACCCTTGCACCTGGGCATGCTGGGCATGCACGGCACGGCCTACGCCAACAAGGCCGTGGCCGACTGCGATCTCATCATGGCCATCGGCGCGCGCTGGGACGATCGCATCACCGGCCGCCTCTCCGAGTTCTGTCGGGACGCGGTCAAGATCCACATCGACAACGACCTGGCCGAGTTCGGCAAGATCCTGATGCCCGATGTGTCGCTGGCCGGCGACGCCCGCCTGGTGATCGAGGATCTGATTCCCTTGGTGGACAAGGGCGATCACAAAGAGTGGCTGGACCAGATCGCGACCTGGCGACGGGACTTCCCGCTGCACTACCCGAAGAAGGGCGGCTTGCGACCGCAGTACATCCTCGACCGGCTGGACCAACTGGGCGGACGCGAGGCCATTGTGGTCACGGACGTGGGACAGCATCAGATGTGGGCGGCGCAGTTCCTGCGGACCACCCACAACCGACACTGGCTGTCATCCGGCGGGGCGGGCACCATGGGCTTCGGATTTCCCGCGGCTATCGGAGCCCAACTGGGACGGCCCGACCGACCGGTGTGGACCGTCGTGGGCGACGGCGGATTCCAGATGACCCTGTCGGAGCTGGCCACCGCCGCGGTTCACAAGCTGCCCATCAAGATCCTCATCATGAACAACCACTACCTGGGCATGGTCCGGCAGTGGCAGGAGTTGTTCTACGACAACCGGCTGTCGGGCATCGACCTGGATGGCAACCCTGACTTCGTCAAGTTGGCCGAGGCCTATGGGGCCAAGGGCTTCCACCTGCGTCGCGCCGCCGACGTGGACCGCGTGCTGACCGCCGCCATGGAATACAACGAGGGCCCGTGCGTGATCGACGCCGAGGTGGTCAAGGAAGGCAACGTCTTCCCCATGGTGCCCGCCGGCGCCAGCTTGCGCGAGATGATCATCGATCCCCCACGCGTCGAGGCCGAAGACGAGAGCACGGAACCGTCCTAGTCGAGAGGAAACCATGAGCACCGCACTTGCCCTACCCGCTGCCCTTGAGAATCACCCGCTTCACACCATCTCGGTGCTGGTGCGCAACCAGCCCGGTGTTTTGGTGCGCGTGGCCCTGGTGTTCGCCCGACGTGGTTACAACATCGAGAGCTTGGTCGTCAGCCCCGATCCCACCGACGCCGACTTCTCGCGCATGACCATCACCTGCCGAGGCGCCGCCGAAACTCTGAAACAGATGATCCTTCAGGTGGCCAAGCTGGTCGACGTGGTGCGTGCCACCGACCAGACCGGACGGTCCGTGGTGGAGACCGAGATCGCGCTCATCAAACTGAAGGCCGATGTCGGCAAGCGAACCGAGATCCTGCAGATCGCCGAGCACTACAAGGCCAAGGTGGTCGACTGTGGGACAGAGTCGCTGGTGCTGCGGGTCACGGGCGGCAGCGAGAAGCTGGACAGCTTCATCTCGCTGGTTCGCCCCTTTGGCCTCGTCGAGCTGGTCCGTTCAGGAAAGATCCTGATGACCCGCGGGCCCGAAACGACATAGAAGTAGTCCATCGGAGCACATTGTCGTTTTGTGTCTCACCGGCAGACTTGTGACTGCGCCGTAGCGCGGCAGTCCGTCGCCGCCTCCGACGGTGGCGCATTCTGCGAGACGCTGATCACATTCGACCCCTTCGGTCGTGTGGGGCAGGCCACAAAAGCCGAGCCCAGGCCCGCGGATCGTGCTACTTTCGCGCCACCTTTGATCAGCGTGAGACTCGATTTCGTCCGCGCCCACCAAAGGAAATAATAGCGGTCCAACAGGGTCTGGAAACGCATGGCTCATGTGCCGTGAGCAGGCATCTGAGGGACTGAGAGATCTTGAGCAGATTCTTAGTCGAGTAAGGAGAACGCAATGAAGAAGCGAATCGCCAATCGAGGGGTTGACTGGTTGTGCGCGCTGGCCGCCGCGGCCGTGGTCGCGGGAATTGGCTGTTCCGATCTGACGGAGCCCCCAGGGAAGAGCGACGCCGGGATCACAGATGGCGGCAAGGTGGACGGGAAGGGCGGGAGCAGCGGCAACTCCAGCAAGACCAAGAGCAGCAGCGTATCCAGCAAACCGATCGGGGGTGTGATGGGCGGCGCTGGTGGCGCTTCGGAGATTGGTGGCCAAGTCGCCTCTTCATCATCGTCTGTCCTCGACGCCGGCGTCGATGCCCCTCTGGGAGGTTCGTCGGGCGGGAGCCCCAGCGGTGGGGCGAGCGTGGTGGGCGGCAGCTCGGGCGGGACCACACCGCCGGTCAGCTCGGGTGGCGCGAAACCGCCGCTCAGCTCGGGCGGCAGCTCGGGCGGCAGCAGCAGCCGCGATGCCGGCTTCGATCTGGGCCCGGATCGTCCCAACACGGCATGCACCTCGGCCACGACCTGCCCGGCCCCGATTGGGGGCAACGGCACGGCGGTCTGCCAGGGCGGCTCGTGCAACTTCACATGCAACAATGGCTATCACCGCTGCGGTGATGCTTGCGTCGCCAACAATAGTCCGGCGACCTGTGGCCTCTTCTCGTGCAGTCCCTGCGCCAAGCCAGAAAACGGCTCGGCCACCTGCAAGGGCACCCCTCTGGCCTGTGGGATCCAATGCAACAACGGGTACCACCCCTGCGGGAATAGCTGTGTCGCCAACGGCAGTACCAGCCTCAGCTCCTGCGGCAACTACTGCCAGGTTTGCACGGCGCCACCTTCCAACGGCTCGGTGTCCTGCAATGGCGAACGCTGTGTCTACACGTGCAAGGACGGCTACCACCCGTGCAATGGCACCTGCGTCGCCAACAACAGCGTGCAGGGCTGCGGCAGCGCGAACTGTAACCCGTGCCCTATGCCCCAGAACGGCTGGGCCACCTGTAACGGAGTCTCGTGCGGCGTCTCGTGCAATTCCGACTACCACAGGTGCCCAAACGAAAACGACTGCTTCTCGAACTCCAATGCCGAGAAATGCGGCAGCGATTGTCTCAAGTGCCCGGGCGACGCGAACGGAACCGCCGTCTGCCGAGCTGGCGCCTGCGCGGTCGACTGCAAGGACGGTTATCACTGGTGCCCGAACATCAAACGCTGCGTGATCAACAACTCCACCTGGATCGGCAGTTGCGGGAACGGGTGCACGGTATGCGAGAAGGAAGAGGGCGCGGCGAAGGTCGAGTGCGTCGACGGCAAGTGCGTGCAGATATTCTCGGAATGCCCGGGCGACATGGCCTTGTGTGGGACCAGCTGCGAGCCCCAGGATGTGAGTCACTGCGGACCGGACTGCCAGGATTGTACCAAGACCACCGCACCCGCAAACGCTCACATGGTCTGCGACGAGAACACCTGCGTCGCCGTATGCGATGACGGCTTGAGAGACTGCGATCCCGAGGGCCAAACGCCGCAGTGTTTCTCGCCCACCGACCCTGCCCACTGTGGCGCCTCGTGCACGGACTGCCCCGTGCCAGGAGAGCACGGTGCGCGCACCTGCTCGGGCACCCCGCTCGCGTGCGGAATCGCCTGTTCCGACTCCGCCCACCGGTGCGGCGCCGACGACCCCAAGTGCTATGCCAACAACGACCCCGACCACTGCGCCTCGACCGAGGGATGCGTGACGTGCCCGGCAGCTCCCGAGAACGCGACCAGGATCTGCGGCCAGGAGGGCTGCGGCTTCCAATGCAATGCAGATTTCCACCTCTGCCCGGACGGTATCTGCCACGACACCGCAAAGTCCATGACCGACGCGAACTCCTGTGGCAAGGACTGCACGAAGTGCAAGACGGCGGAGGATCCGACGGCAGAGGGGCCGGAAGAATGCAAGGAGGGGAAGTGCGTGCCCGTGACCCCGGTCCCGATCCCGACGCCGGAAGGCTCCTCGCACTAGTGCCTCCAGTCAGAAGCGCTGGCATGCTTCGGTGGTCGAGACGCCCGGCCGGCAAGGCGCGACGAGGGCGCAGACTCGGCGTCTGTAACCGAGGAGCAACGCAGCCGGCCGGGATGGATCGGCCGCCCAAACATGGCAGGAGTTTTGACTGGCGGCACTAGGTGACGTCCAAGCGTGGGTGCGCTAGACATGACCCATGCTTGGAAATGCTGACGCCCTCATCTCCGCGGTAAAGTTCGACGCCAAAGGCCTGGTCCCGGTCATCGCCCAGGATCGGGCCACCGGCGTGGTGCGCATGTTGGCCTGGGCCAACGTCGAGGCCCTGCGCGCCACGGTGGAAAACGGTCTGGCCACCTTCTGGAGCCGCTCGCGCAACGAGCTGTGGGAGAAGGGCAAGACCTCCGGGAACATGATGCGCGTGCACGACGTGCGCCTGGATTGCGACGGTGACGCCATCCTCTACGTGGTGGACGCCAAGGGGCCGTCCTGCCACACCAACGCCACCTCGTGCTTCTTCCGCACCGTCACGCCCTCGGGATTGGTGGCTGACGACGGACCCGCGCCCACAACCAAGTAGCCCGCGGGTGCCTTGACCCTCGAACAAGCCGTCGCCAGGATTCTGCGCCCCGGCGGTCTTCTGGCCGAGGTCATGCCCGGGTTCGAGCCGCGGCCTGGGCAGATCGCCATGGCCGAGCGGGTGGCCCAGGCCATCGACTGGGACGAGCGCCTGCTGGCCGAGGCGGGCACCGGCACGGGCAAGACCATGGCCTACTTGCTACCCGCGATCCTTTCCGGCCGAAAAGTCGTGGTCAGCACGGGCACGCGGACATTGCAGGATCAGATCGCCCGCATCGATCTGCCGCGCCTGCAACGCGCCCTGCCCGATCGCTTCACCTTCGCGGTGATGAAGGGCCTGTCCAACTACGTGTGCCTGCGCCGCTACGACGAGCACGGCCAGCAGTTGGTGATCGCCGCCGCCAAGCACCCCGACAGCGAGCGCGTGCGCGACTGGGTGGCCAAGACCAAGACCGGGGATCGCGCCGAGTTGGACGGCTTGTCCGAGAGCGCGGCCATCTGGAGCGAGATCACGGCCAGCCCGGAGACCCGCCTGGGCAACCGTTGCCCCTACGCCGAACGCTGCTTCATCACGCGCATGCGGCGCCACGCGACCCAGGCCCAGGTGGTGGTGGTCAATCACCATCTGTTCCTCGCGGATCTGGCCCTGCGCAGCCGCTGGCCCGAGGCCCAGGTGCTGCCACCCTACGAGGTGGTCATCTTCGACGAGGCCCACCAGATCGAGGATGTGGCCACCGAGGTGTTCGGCGTGCAGGTGTCGCGGGCGCGCCTCTTTGCCCTGGCCCGCGATGTGTTGCGCGCGCCGGGGCCCATCTTGGCCGCGCCTCGCCTGGATTCGGTGGGCCGGCGCCTGGAAGCCGCGACCCACATCCTGATCGAGGCCTTGCACAAGCGCCTGCCCAACCTGCGCGGCAGCGGCGAGGAGGTCCGGGTGGAGACGCCCGATGACCTGTGGGCGGCCGAGGTGCTACAGCGTTACCACGAGCTGGACAACGTGCTGGAAGAGGCCGTGGCCTTGTGCGGTCGGCTGAGCGAGGACGATCTCAGCGACGAGCAGCGCATGCACCAGCCGGCACCGGGAAAGGCCGCCGTGTTCGCCGGTCTGGCCCGACGAGCCCAGGCGGTGCGCACCGACTTTCAGGAAATCGTGGGCACCGCGCGACGCGACTCGATCCGCTGGGTCTCGCTGTCGCGCCGCAACCTGACCCTGCGGGCCTCGCCGGTGGACGCGGCCCCGCTGCTGCGCGAGTCCTTCGACCGACACCCGGGCCCCGTGATCTTCACCTCGGCCACGCTCAGCACGGCGGGCAGCTTCGATTACGTGCGCTCGCGCCTGGGCCTGACCGACACCGCCAGCGAGGCGCATTTCCCGTCACCCTTCCGTTACAGCGAGCAGGCCCTGCTGTACCTGGCGGTCGATCTGCCCGACCCCACGCACGAGAACTTCGCGGCCAGCGCCGCCGAGCGCGCCCTGCAACTGTGCCGGCTGTCGCACGGGCGCGCCCTTTTGCTCTTCACCAGCTTCCGCAATCTGCGTCTGGCCCAAGAGCGCCTGAGCGCCGACGGAGGATTTCCCCTGTTGGTGCAAGGCGAGCGACCGCGCCACGTGCTGCTCGACATGCTTCGCCAACAGGTGGGCTCGGTGCTGCTGGCCACGCAGAGCTTCTGGCAGGGCGTGGACGTGCCGGGCGAGGCCTTGTCCCTGGTGGTGATCGATCGCCTGCCCTTTGCGGTACCCGACGATCCCCTGACCGCCGCGCGCATCGAGCGCATCCGCGAGGACGGCGGCGATCCCTTTGCCAGCTATCAACTGCCGCGCGCGGCGCTGGCCCTGAAACAAGGCTTCGGGCGCCTGGTACGCACACGCCAGGATCGCGGCGTGGTGGCCATCCTCGACGGCCGCATCACCCGGCGCCGCTACGGGTACCAACTCCTCGGCAGCCTGCCCGTCGAGTGCCCGCGCAGCGAGGAGCTGGAAGACGTCGCGCGCTTCTTCGCGCAATAGCCGATTGCCATCAGCAGGGGCCGCCGCTGCGGCACGTGATGGACACTCCCGGCGACCAGAGCATGGTGCAGGTGGTGTCGGTCAGGGTGAAGGGGCCCGTGCTGGTCCCGTTGACCTGAATGGTGAGCGTGGCGGTCGCGCGATCGGGCGCGTCGATCGAATACGTCGTTCCTCCCGAGGTGGCGGTCGCGGTGTCGTCGCAGTTGTGATGACTGCCGCGGTAATCGAGGCTGGCGGGATCGGTGATGCAAGTGACCACCCCGTCCACCTCCACCCCCAGACGAATCAGCCCCCAGCCGAGCGTGCCCGAGGTGCCCATGCGATCCTCGGTATCGAGCGCGAGGCGCACGCGCACGCGGCCGTCGCCGCTGCTCTTGGTCGCGATCATCTGCGCGCCTACCTGCGCGGGCAGTCCCGCGAAGCAACCGTCGAGCGACGGACCGCCGGCCGTGTCCGCCTTGAATGTGTCCATGGGAGAGTCCGCTTGGGCATCCGGCTCGGGGCGCTCGGCATCCGGCGCGGTATCCGCGGCCTTGCCGTCGCCCACCTCGGCCCGCGCCCCATCGAGCGCTCCATCCGAAGCCCCATCCGGGGCGCCGGCGTCGAGCTTGATGGCGCCCCCCGCACCGCTGCCGCCCGCGCCGGTCTTGCCCGCCTGACCGCCCGTGCCCGTGGCCCCGCCGGAAGCCCCGCCGGTCGCGCCGCCGGTCTTGCTCGCGCCGCCAGTCGCGCCGCCGGTCGCACCGCCGGTCTTGCTCGCGCCGCCAGTCGCGCCGCCAGTCGCGCCGCCAGTCGCGCCGCCGGTCGCACCGCCGGTCTTGCTCGCGCCGCCGGTCGCACCGCCGGTCTTGCTCGCGCCGCCAGTCGCGCCGCCGGTCGCACCGCCGGTCTTGCTCGCGCCGCCAGTCGCGCCGCCAGTCGCGCCGCCGGTCGCGCCGCCGGTCTTGGTCGCGCCAGCCGTGCTCGCCGTCGCGCCGACTCCGCTCTTGCCCGCGCTGCCCGCACCGCCTCCGGTCACGCCACCCGCGCCCGTGCCCCCGCTGCCGCGCCCGCCCAAGCCGAGGCTGCTGGTCGCCCCCGTGCCCGATGAGCCGCCAGAGAGAGCGCCATCCTTGGCCGCCGCATCGCCGACGCTGCTGCTGCTCTCGCTGCCACCACAACCGCCTCCGGCCGCGAGAACACCGATGATGAAGAGCGATTGGATCTGCTTGGGGAGCTTCATGGAGGGGACTCCTGATTTCACGGGTTGGACAGGGACGCGATGGCGGGACGAGCCTGCTTGATGACGATGCGCTCGTCGCGCGTGAGCTTGAGCTCGATGTCGAGGCTCAGGTGCGCACGCTGGGTGTAGACGTTCGTGGCGAAGTGGTCGTGCACGAGGAAGAGCAACGTCGCGAGCTGGGAGAGTCGCGGCGTGCTCCACAAGGGATCCGAGGACAGCGACGAGCGCGTGAACCATTGCGGGCTGCCCATGCTGTCGTCGGCGTGGCGGGCGAACACCAGGGTCTCGGCCACGGCCGAGGGATCCGCGGGCCGCACCACGCTCTCCCCGCCCACCTGCGAGACCACCCGGTAGAGCGAGCCCGCAACGCCGCCGTCCACGCCGGCCTCTCCCGGCCCAGCCTGGTCGGGCAGGTTGGTGACCGCCACCGCGTCCAGGCGCTCGAGCACGAACGATGGATTGACCGCGATTCCCATGGCGACGGCGCGTTGATCGATGCCCCAATAGGCGCGCTCCTCGAACGCGCGCCGGCTCCACAGGCTGGCGTAGACCTTCTTGAGCGCACGCGCCACCGTGCGCTCCTTGCTCAAATCGCTGGCGAGATCGTCGATGGCGTTCGCAAGCCAGGTGCGCTCCGGGTGCGCCGCCAGCTCGTCCTTGCGCCGATCGAGGCGCGCCTGCAGGTCCTGGCGCTCGATCTCGGACAGGCAGGCCGAGGGGCCCTTGCTGTCGCCGTCCAGATCATCGGCGAAGCAGCCCCGCGCGGAATCGTAGACACCGGCCCCGCTCACAAGCTCGCCGTCCTCGGCGTTGCTGCTGCTGCGAAAGCGCAACGGCATGGTGGCGTAGCCGGCGCCCCAGGTGGCTTGGGCGGCCGCCTGCACGCGCGCCAGCAGGTCGGATGGGACGGTGGCGTCCTCGATGCGTTTGGCCAGGGCGTCCAGTTGCTGGTCACGAAAGCCCGCCTCGCTGTCGGTGCGCGGATCGGCCAACAGCGTTTCCAGCGCGAGCGCGAGCCCGGTGGCGGCCATGAAGTCGCGGTACGCGGCAAAGGGGATGGCAAAACCTTCGAGCCGGTTCTCGGCCGGCAAGATCCCATGCAGCTCGCCGAGGTTGGCCGCCTTGCCGCCAAAGGCGCTGGCCCCATCCGCCCGCAAGCTAGCGAAGTCGCGTGCCTCGGTCACCGACAGATCGGCGTGGATGGTCGGTGTCCTTGGTCGACGGGACTCCCAGAAGGCCTGCGCGGCCGCCAGCGGCGCGGGCTCGATCTGCACATTGGTGGCGGAGACCACCAGGTGAACCAGGCGGCCATTGAGCATGCGCGCCACATCGTTCTGATAGATATTGGCGACGAAGGCGCTGGGGATCCGCTTTTCGCCCAGGCGCAAGTTCAGGTGGCTGTGAAGGTTCTGCGGCGTGGCCGTGACCAGCCCCGCCACCAGCGCGAGATCCGAGGGCGCCACCTCGCTGACCACCACATCGCGCGGACCGTAATCGGTGGGGACCTGGCCCGCCGGCACCAGCTTGAGATAGCCATAGCCATGGCCCAGGCTGTAGCCCTCGGCCACCAGGCCTTGTCGCACGTGTTGCGGATCGAGCAAGCGCACGCCGCGCGCTTCCAGCCCCGCGCGCATCGCCTGGAAGCGGGCGACCTGATCGGTGTCCGCGCCAACCAGCACCAGCAGATCGCGCGCGAAGGGCACGCACGCCTTGAGCCGCGCATCCAGCATCGCGATCTCATTCTCGGTCAGCGCATCCTGATCGTTGGGATCCGAGTAGATGAAGTACACGAAGACCCCGGGCGCGCCCGTGGTGGGATGCGGGGCCGAGGGGTAGAGCTTGAGCGAGCCGCCCCACAGCACCCGGCTGGCGCGTTTCATGGTCATGGTCAGGTAGGTGGCGAAATCGATGTTGGCCAGCTCGGGCAGGCTCCTGAGAAACGTGATGTGCCCGGGGTAGCGCTCGGTGTTCTGGAACACGCAGGCGTGCGCCAGGCTGGGCGCGGGCGCCAGAGCGCCGGCCACCTGCCCGAGGAATTTGATCTCGGCCCCTTCGCCCTGCACGAGCGCGAAATCGGTGGGCGCGGTGAGCATCGTCAGAAAGTCGGGCCGCTCGGCCAGCGGAACGTCGGTCGCGGGCAGGGCGTCGGTCGCCGAGGCCAGGCCGTCCGCGTTGCCCGAGGGCCCGTCCAGGCCAGCGTCCCGGTATTTGCGGGCACCGCCGCAAGCGCAGGTGAGCAAGATCGCCAGGGCGGCCGCGAGCGCGACAGGGAGGCGACGTGGTTGGTTATGCTGGTTGCTGCAGTGTGGGGCCGTCACGGCAGTAAGTCTCACCCACCACAGTTCCCGCGTCCTGCCCGATTCGTTGGCAAAAGGCGATGGGCAAAGGCCCGAAAACACCTCGGAGTGACCGCGTCGAAGTGCCAAAAACCCGTGAAATCGGTATAGCGGCGCCGCAAAGGGGTGGCGGGGGTTTCCGAACCTGTCTGACGGCGGCGCCACGGCAATCGGGATGGCGTCGAACAGCCGCAGCGCGCGCCGTCAGACAGCCTTGGGAATCTCCGAATGGGGGTAGAGCCGCCGCAACAGGGTTTGCGAGACTTCCGGGAGGCGGTTGCGGCGCCGCAACGAGGCCTGGTTGTGGCCAATGACCCGTATGCGCCAGCGCCCACGCCCCCTTGGCGATCATCGAGGCCCCTGTGCGCCGGATCTTGCTGTGTTTGGCAGGCCGGGGCCCGGGCTCGTGTCAGGTCTTCTTGGAATCGGTGCTGGCGCTGGGCGCGGCGGGTTCCTGTTGCTCGTCGTCCGCGCTCGGTTCGGCGCGGATCTGATCGAAGTACAGGTTCTGGCGGGCTCGGTTGCGCGGGAAGAGTTGCCGGATGGCGCCCGCGTTGCTGTCGTAACTGGACACGAAGGTCTCGCGCGCACCATCCTCGTTGGCGCGCGCCAGGCCGAGCGCCTGCTCCGCCATGCGGCGGGCCTCCAGCGCCGCCCCGAGCGCGGCCATGGCCGCATCCAGATCCTTCAGCTTCACCGCCTTGACAGCAGCCGCCGCAGGCAGCGAATCGAGCCGTACGCGCAGCGCCGTCGCGACGGTGAGTTGTCCGGGGCCGCGCGGCCGAACCTCCGCATCCAGTCCATTGGGAAAGATGGCCTTGAACGCCAGCTCGCCACTGGCCCTGCGGTCCTGCCTGTGCGCCTCATCCGCGATGTCACGCAACACCATCTCGAGCTCGGCCTCCACGAAACGCACGTTCGCGCGCGGCTCAATCAAAGCATCCTCGGCCAACTCGCGCGCGGCCCGCGCCGCCGCCAATCCATCGTGCGCCGGCTTGAACGCCGTCCCGAGCCCCTGAGTCTCCGGACTCCGCCCGACCGTAACCAAGTGGTACTTCCCCACTTTCAACAAAGATCGGGACGCCATGGTCACTGAAACCGTCTGCATGATCTCTCCCTTTCCGCCGCCCAACCAACCGGCGGCCCAAAGATGCGAGGGATAGTTCGTGAAAGCGGGGTGGGGTGTCAAGAGGAAACAACGGGGAGGGCAGAGAGTCGGGAGACATGTCTTCTACGGATCCAACCCCTGAAGGAAGGCGCGCCTCCGAGAACCTGGCAAACGCGCCCCCTGATCTGCGTCGGTGCGGAGTGATATCATGCCGGGCGATGTTCTCCCCCACGCACGCCTTCGCGGAGATGAAGCATGGCCAAGCGTAGTGGCCAGACTCCGACGCCAAAACCGAAATCGAACGGCACCAACGGGAACGGATCGGCGGCGAATCTCGGCTTCGAGGCCAAGCTGTGGCTGGCCGCCGACAAGCTCCGCAACAACATGGACGCGGCCGAGTACAAGCACGTGGTCCTGGGGCTCATCTTCCTGAAATACATCTCGGACACCTTCGACGAGCACCACGCCAAGCTGGTCGCGGGCAAGGGTGATTACGCGGGCGCCAACCCCGAGGACAAGGACGAGTACAAGGCCGAGAACGTGTTCTGGGTGCCCAAGGACG
>CAZHUY010000070.1:23167-27385 GCA_964535465.1 uncultured Myxococcales bacterium | reverse complement strand
TGGCCGGCCGGCAGCGGCTCAGGCCACGCCCGACGTGGCTGGGCGAGGATTTACGCCTGACCCAACCTCGCCCCTGAAGTCAGTCGGACGCGGGGGAGCTGTCCAACCACTACTTTCTCGTTCGGCCCTGATCGCACCTCTCGGGCACGCCCGCAGGAGCGGTCAGCGTTCCGGCAAGATGGCCGGGCAGTTGTCGAAGTGCAGAACGCGTCCCTTGCCGGCGCGCTTGGCGCACAGGAGGGCGTGGTCGGCGCGGCGGAGCAGCTCGTCCTGGTTGATCTGCGAGCCATCGACATCGGTGGTGGCCACGCCGAAGCTGGCGCCCACGATGCCGTGCTCGTCGATGGGCGAGCCCATGAGGTTCTGCAGGATGCGCTCGGAGACCATGCTGGCCTGGGCGGCGTCGGTCTCGGGCAGAAGCACCACGAACTCGTCGCCGCCAAAGCGAGCCACGATGTCCACCTGGCGCAGGCCGCTGCGCAGACGCTGCGCCACGGTCACCAAGACCCGGTCGCCCGCTTCGTGCCCGAAGCGATCGTTGACCTGCTTGAAGCCGTCGAGATCCACCAGAGCCAGGCTCATGCTGCGCGGGTAACGTTGCATACGCGCGAACTCGTCGTGAATGCGATCGGACAGGTAGCGCCGGTTGTAGAGCCCGGTCAGGGGGTCGGTGATGGCCAGCTTCTCGACCTCGCGCCCGGCTTGATCGACCGCGCGGGTCAACAGCGCGCCGGTGACCGCCGAGCTGAGCACCAGGCGAAGCTGCTCGTACAACATGGGATCGGGGGCGCCGAACTCCAGCGCGGCCAGGCCCAGCTTCTCCCCGCGGAAGCTGAGCGGCAACAGCACCGTCGACCGGCCGCTGAGAAAGTTGGCGGGCGCGAGCTGGTGGGTGGCGTGGCGGATGCGCTCGCTGTTGCGGCCGCGATCACTGAAGACCAGGGGGGCTTCGCTCTCGTCCGTGAGGCGGTTGCTCTCGGTGAAGAGACTGACCGCGCCCGCGCGAATTCCCAGGCGCGGCAGGTGCTCGGTCGCCGCTGTGCTGAGGGCCTCGATGCTGGGCGCTGCCAACATGGCGGCCGTGGCCTCGGCCACCGTGCCCATGAGAGACACCAGCTCGCCGCGCTGTTGGGCCTGGGCGATCGCCCCCATGTCGCTGGCCACCAACAGCGCCTCTTGCATGAGATCGTAGATGCGGCCGCGCGTGGCCACATCGTGGACGCACGCCAGGGCATCGCGCCGCAGGACGATGAGCACGTCGTGGGCGGTGCCCACCGAGCGATCGCGACGGAGAAGGGCGTAGCAGATGTCCTCCACGCACAGGACGAAGGCGTGTCCGTCGGGTTCCGCCACCTGGGCCAGGAAGGCGGAGAACAGGCGCTCTTCCCAGTTTTCCGGAACGAAATCGAATCCTCCGTGCGCGGCCTGGCTGAGATTGTTGAGCACCGTCTCTTTGCGCGCCTGCAGCTCGCTGGCGAAATCCCGGGCCTCGCCGGGGATCGGCCAGGACAGAACCCGCTCGCGGCTGCGCGTCTTGCACCCGCACGATCGTCGGCGAACGAACTCGGTTTCGAAGGTGACGGTGCGTTCGCCCATGGGCTTGCCGCGCAAGGTGCCGGCCAGGCCACGAACCGCGTGCCGGATCTGCTCGACCACCGGCTGACGGACCGTGGTCAAGGGGACCCGGGCGTAGCGCGCGATGTCCAGGTCATCGAAACCGATCAGCGCGAGATCGCGAGGCACGCGCATACCCCGCCGATCCAGCTCGTCCAAGGCGCCCAAGGCCATGACGTCGTTGGCGCACACCAGGGCGTCGATGTCGCCCGGGCCCAGGCCATGTTGATCGAAGAGCTCGGACGCAGCCTGGCGCCCGCTGGCCAGGGTGAAATCGCCCCGGCCCAGGCGTCGCGAATCGACGGCCAGGCCCTGTTCGGCCAGGGCGCGCGCGAACCCGCGGAAACGCGCCTGCGCCTCGGGGTTAGCGCTGGGACCGGCGATGAAGGCCAGCTTGCGCCGATCGTGGGCGACGATCACGTGCTTGACCGCCGTGTACATGCCCATCTCGTTGTCCATGATCAGCGAAGGCAGTCCTGCGATCTCCACGCCCAGACAGACGCGCGGCAGCGGCGCGAACTGCTGCACGAAGGCTTCCACCTGTTCCGGGGTGGCGTGGTGGCCGATGGTGTGGGCGCAGATCAACAGGGCGTCCACGTTCTGGGCGTTCACCAACTCGAACAGGAACCCCTTGGGGTGCTGATAGTCCAACGCCAGCATTCCGCCCGAGATGGCGACGAAATCCAGCGACTGCTCGCGGGCCTCGCGCTCGGCTGCCAGCAACACGGCCTTCTGGAATTCCTCGTCATAGGCGTCCGCCAGCAGTCCCAGGCGGGGGCCGCGTCGAGGAAGACCGGTGAAAGGCTCTGACATGATCGGGACCGTGCGACGGGTTCGTTGAGTTTGCCTATTGTGCTCACGTGGCCCGTGACACCGCAAGCATTGCGCGGTTTTGCGGCGACGTTGCCGAAATCCTTGCATGACATGTACCACATGCAACCACCAATGAGGTGGGCACACTTTCTGTCGCGCCCATCCCGGTCCCGAAAGGGTCGGGTGTACAATGCGGCGGGGGGTCAAATGCCGAAGCGGACCTTGGTCTGTCTGTTGTGCGCTGCCGCCTGCTCATCGGAAAAGTCCGAGGGAGCCGGGCCTGGCACCACCTATCCGGACCCGCGCGTCGAGCCCACGCCCACCTGCGCGCCCGACAATGGGCAGCAGCCGGTGGCCCAGCCGGTGTTCGTGCGCAACATGAAGGGCGACAAGAATTGGGCGGAGACCGGTTGGTTCTCGTCGCCAGGGCTGATCGATCTGAATGGCGACGGCAAGAAGGAGATCGTCGCGCCCTTCTACAGCCTGTTCGTGTTCGACAGCGCCGGAAGCACCCTGGCCACCATCAAGCAAGACACCTACACCAAGGATCGTGTGTACGCGCCCGCGGTGGTGGCGGACCTGGACGGCGATGGCGTGGTGGAGATCGTGGCGGCCGGGAACAAAGGCACGGTGGCGGCTTATGAATGGAAGGACGGAACCCTGGGCATCAAGAAGGGTTGGCCCGCGTCGACCTCGAGCGCCGGGCAGGATCCCGAAGGTCGGGGCATGGCCGCGGGCGATCTGAATGGCGACGGCCGCATCGAGGTCGTCGTGACCACCACCAACACGGCGGACAAGGGATCGCAGATCTTCGCCTTCTCGCCCGACGGCGAGCTCTTCCAGCCCGCCGGGATCGACTGGCCAGCCTGGCCGCGTTACAACACGCTCACCGGTCCGGGCGGTGACGCGGACACCAACGGTCCCGGTCAACACGGCTACGGCTGTTTCGGACTGAACGTGGGCATCGGCAACATCGACGACGATGTCCAGCAAGAGGTCATCGTCACCAACGACACTCACCAGATCATCGCGTTCAAGGCCGATGGCACCTCCATCACCGCCTCGCCCTATTTCACAAATCACTCCAGCAAGTACCTGGGCCGCCCCATGACCTGGGGACAATTCATTCGCTGGTTCGATCCCTTGGTCGAGGAGAACCACTATCACCTGCACACCGACGACTGGCCGGATGTGAAGAAGACCATGTGGCTGCAGTGGACGGAATCGCCGCCCTCGCTGGCTGACATGAATGGCGACGGCAAGAATGAGGTCATCGGGATCTCGAACGCCGAGATGAAAGAGCCCTATGAGACCCAGGGCTGGGCCTTCGTGGTCTTGCAGGGCGCCCACGACGGCGGCGCGCGCAGTGCCATGCGCATGCCCGGCTGGGAGAACTTCCCGCTGAGCGCCAAGCCGGCGGTGCGCGGTGATGGCGACTGGTACCCGCCGGGCAGCATCCCCTCGCCCGCGGTGGCCAACATCCTGGGTGACGGTCGTCCCGAGATCATCGCAGGCCTGAGCGACGGCGCCATCTACGCGGTCGGGCCCGACGCCAATATCCTGTGGACGTACAACTACACCCGCGGCCAGGCCAAGACCTTCGCCTCCGAGCCGGTGGTGGTGGACCTGAACCGAGACGGCGTGCCCGAGATCGTCTTGGGCGTCTATGCCCTGGACAGCGAGGCAGGTCGCCTGGTGATCCTGGCCAACAATGGGCAAGAGCTGTTCGACATCCCCTTGCCCGGGCAGGGCAAGAACGGCAACGGCATCGGCGTGGCCGCGGCCCCGTCA
>CAZHUY010000070.1:2727-23157 GCA_964535465.1 uncultured Myxococcales bacterium | reverse complement strand
CCCCGTCAGTGGCGGATCTGGACGGGGACGGCACCCTGGAGATCGTGCTGCTCTCGTTCGACCACGGGGTCGACGTCTTCACCGTGCCCGGTTCGGGAACCCAGTGCCTGCCCTGGCCCACCGGCCGAGGCAACCTGCTGCGCAACGGGCAAGGCCCCGCGACCGCCAGGTAGCGGCGCCTACGGCTGGGGTTCGATCCTTTCCCCGTGTGGTCTTAGGGATGCGTCTTCATCGGTGCGTGGCTGGTACGTCGGGCAGGGCTGGGCGCCGGGGCAGGGGGCATGGGGATCTCGATTTGCAGGCCCAAGGTGGTGCGGACCGCGAAGTGATCCGCGCTGACCGAGAAGGCCAGCAGGTCATTGATGCGCTCGCGAGCCGGCAAGGGGCTCTGTCCCGAGGGCTCGGACGCCAGCACACGCGCGGCGGCGCACACGTCACCGCTGAGGGCCAAGGCCACGCGCGCGGCCGTCAGATCGGTGGACACGATCCACAAGGGGATGTCCAGCTGATCGCCGTACACCTCAACGAACTTCTTGGCCACGGGCTTCAGCTCGGCCCGCAGGCTGGGCGTCAAAAGCGGGTCCAGGGTCTTGGCCAGCTTGTCGACCTCCTCGCCATGCACCCCGTTGCCAATGGGGCTGCCCCCAAGGAGCAGGCCCGCGCGTACGGCGATCTCGACCATGGCGGGCGTGCCCAGGGCAAAACGCGCGAAGCGTTCCGAACGCATGAGGGCCAGCCGCTTGGTGATGTCGAAGACGATCTCGCTCTGTTGCGTCCACTGCGCGAAGCCCGGACCCACCACCAGGGCGGGGGTGAGGGTGTTCTTGTCCTTGAGGTTCACCATCGACACCGTGCCGGGCGCGTCCTTCTTGAAGAACACCTCGGGAACGGGCGCCTCGATGGTGTTGGCCACGTAGTGCAGGACCGGGGCGTAGGCCCAGGCCCCACTCGACAGGTCAACGCGTTCGGAACGATCCAGACCCACGGCTTTGTGCGGAACCGCGCTGGCCATGGCGATGGCCGGCGCCAAGAGCGAGAGCAGGGCGCCCAGGTAGGGATCCTCGCCCGGGTGCATGACCCTGCGCCACAGATCCTCGGTCAGCTTCCCCGTGGCCATGGGCAGGTTGGCGGGACGGTGGGTCTGGTAGAAGGCCGCCAGCCGCGCGTCCGCGTGCCCCAGGTGCACCAGGGCCGATGACACGCACCACATGTGATCGTGGGCGCCCGATTGATAGAAGAGAGGCGCCAGCGCCTGATAGGACGCGATTCGCTCGGGGACCTTGCTGATGAGGAACTGGTGTTGCGCAACGGCCTTGCCCGCGGCCGAAGGTCCGGTCTGCTGGTAAACCTGCGCCAGGTGCTCCTGCCGGGCCATGTTGTTGTGGTCCAGCTTGGCCGCGACTTCGAGGGCCAGGGTGGCGCTCTCGCGGTTCTTGAGGTGATGGATGGCCACCGAGGCCAGCGCGTCCCACAGCCGCAGCTTGATGTCCAGCGGCGCCTCGGCCGGCATGCGCTTCAACTGGCGACGGTAGGCGCGCGCCAGTTCCTTCCAGTTCTTGCTTTCCGTCAGCAGGCGTTCGATGGCATCGAAGGCCTTCATGAACATGGGATCGTCTTCCAGGACCTGGGTGAACACCACCACCGCCTTGGCGTACTCTTGCAGCTCGTCGCGGTAGATGGCGGCCAGGGTGTACCGGGCACGCGCGCGGATGGGTGGCTCGCCCTCCAGCGAGACCAGTTTTTCCAGGGTCTCGACCGCGTTGGCCCATTCCTTCTTGGCGCTGTAGTGGTCGAGCACCTTGTACAGGGTCTGCCGTCGCTCGGGCTGAATCGCCAGGGCCTTGCCGTAGCAGGCCGCCGCCTCGTGATTGTCCTTCAGCTTGTCGCGGTGGATGTCTCCCAAGGTGTCCCAGATTTGGGCGCGCTCCTCCACCTCGCTGACCAGCGAGAGCAGCTTGTGGCGCAGCTCGATGACCTGCTCCCATTCCTCACGGGAGGTGCGCAGGGCGACGAGCGAGTCCAGGTGAGTCCGCTCGTGCGGCTCCAAGGAGGCCGCTTCTTCGCGGAAGCGCAGGGTGGCCTCGCCATCGCCCCGGTGCTCGGCACACTCGGCCAGGCGGTTGCAGATGTCGGCCTGCTCCGCGGGCGAGAACTTGTCCTTGCCCAGCTGCCCGACGCGCTCGAAGGCCTCGGCCGCGGCGGTCCAGTCCTCGCGTTCGAAGTGCAGGTCGGCCAGGGCCTGCATCAGCGAGAGCGAATCCGGCGAGAGCTCGCTGGCGGCCTGCAGGTGGCTGAGCGCCTTGTCGAGCTTGCCGAGCTGCTTGGAGCAACAGCCCAGCCGCTCGTGCATGCGCGCGCGCGCCACCTTGTCTTCGCTGGGCGTGCGCCGTAGCAGCATATCGAGCAGCGGCTCCAACCCCGCCCATTCCTGGCCCTCCTCGCGCAAATCGGCCATGCGCTCGGCGGCCAGCATCTGTTCCGGATCCGCGGAGAGCGCGCTCTCCAGCAAGGCCTGGCCGCCCTGGGGGTCGTCCAGGTGGTCGAGCAGCAAGAGGCCAGCCTGGGCCAGCAGACGGCCCTTCTCGATGGGGTTCTTGCTGCGCTCGGCGCCCTCTTGCGCGAACTTGGCCGCGCGTTGGAACTCGCCGCGGCGGTTGCACAGCTCGGCCAGCGCGGCCAGGGCCACCGCGTTTTCGGGATCGTTGTTCAAGGCCTTGAGGTACAGCTCCTCGGCGGCGTGCGGGTCTTCGTGGGCAAAACCCTGCGCCACCACCATGGCGCTGTCGATGTCCTTCAGCTTGTCGATGAGCAGGCCGGCGCGCTCCATGCGCAGCCCGCGCGCGCACTCCGCGTCGCCCTTGCGTTGCGCGCGCATCTCCAGCAAGTCGCACAGCATGGTCCACTGCTCGGTCTTGCGGTACAGCTCCTCCAGCTTGGCCAGGGCCTCCTGGTTGGAAGGATCGCGCGCGGTCAGCGCCTCGAACATGTCGACCAGCGGCTTCCACTGCTCGGTGCCGCGGTAGATCTGCTCCAGCTTGGCGAACAGCGAGCTGTCGGTCGGGTTGCGCGCCATGGCCTTGCGCAAGAGCTCGACCAACGGTTTGTTCTGCTCGGTCTTGCGGTACAGCTCCTCCAGCTTGGCGAAAGCGGCGGGGTCGGAAGGATTGCGTGCCAGCTCCTTCTCCAGCAGGGTGGTCAGCGGCGCCCACTGCTCGGTTTGGCGCAGCAGCTCCTCCAACTTGGCGAAGGCGGTGTTGTTGTCGGGATCGCGCGCCAGGATCTTCTCGTACAGCGCGACGAGGGACGGCCAGCGTTCGCCCTTGCGGTACAGGCTCTCCAGCTCGGCCAGGGCCTCGGGGTTCTGCGGATCGCGGGTCAGCACCTTCTGGAAGCTGGCGATGGCCTCGTCCATCTGCTCCCTGTCGCGCGCGTACACCCGGGCCATGCCAAGGGCGATCTGAGTCGAATCGTCGGCATCGGTGCCCTGGGTTTCGAGCATGGCGGCCTCTTTCAGGAACTCGTCCCACTGGCCACCCCGTTGGGCCATGCGCTTGGCGTCGGCCAGCAGATTCTCATCGCGTGGCTGCAGGTGCAGAGCGTGCATGGCCACGGGATAGGCGCGATCCGGGGCCTCCATCTCGTTCTCCAGCAGCAGCGCCACCTCGTGCAAGGCCGTGGCCTGCGCCGCCGGCTCGCTCATGATTTCGGCCCGGCTGATCAAGATCCCGACCAGGCGGTCCCATTCCCGCTGGGCGCGCAGGTGGGCCACGCTACGCTCCAGACCCTGGCGCGCTTCGTTGTCGTTCGGGTCGGCCAGGAAGAGCTCCAGCCAGGTTTCGGCCTCCTCGTCGGCGGGCTTGCGGCCCGGTTGGGACCCGACGGTGGCCAGCGTGGCCAAGACCTCGTCCCAGGCGGCGTCGACATCGATCGGGGTCAGCCCCAATTCGGCGCGTACGGTGTGTTCCTGGTCGGACGACAGGTGGGACGCCAGCAGAAAGTGCGGGGCCTGGCTCAGCGTCGTGCCCAACACCCGGTGCATCAGCATGAACAGATCGGGATCGGCGGGGGAAAACCCGACGAAGACAAACGACCATTTCTGGAAAAGGTTGGCCACCACGCTGGCGGCGTCGCTGCCGACTCTCGCGGGGATCTGGGCCGGGCACAGGCACAACGATGCGGGCACATCCGCGCGACCGAAGAGTTGCAGCATGAAGCGCCCGCGACCCTCTTCCAGGGCGCTGGCATCGGCGGCGAGCACGCTCCGTCCCGTCACCTCGGCGTCGTCGGCCATGACCTGGGACCACAAGGTATCGAAGGTCGTGACGATGAAGCCACGCCATGGCGCCTTGCCTACCGCCTTGCAGGCGTCGGGGATCTGCGGGCTGGCCAGGCAGGCGTCCGCCAGCACCGTGTTCACGGTCTCCTCGTCGAGCATCTCGTGCACGCAGGCCAGGGCCGACGTCAGGCGCCCTTGCTGAAGCTGTTCGAGCACCGCGTTTCGCTGGGTCTCGTCATCGATGAAGTCGAGTAAACGCTCGCCCAGCGTATTCCAGCCAGGGAGTCGCGCCATCTCCGAACAACCTGCGCCCAGCACCAAGATAGCCTGGCGATTCCTCAGTCGCTCCACCAACACATCGGGTAATGCGTGCATGAGATCTCCGTGGTTGATCTGGGACGGGTGCAGTGCCGAACCGACGGGCACGACGGCCACATCCCATGACGTAAAGGTGACCTTGTAGCACAAAATCGGGCCAAAATTCAGCGAGGCGTGACCAGGCAGCCCTCTCCTGCGGCCCGGCGCAAGCCCAGCGCCGCCCGAGAGCGTTTGGCCGTCGGGTGAGGGCTGGCGGAAGCCCTGGTGATGCGCAAATCTTGGGGATAACATCGGCGCCCATGTCTCAGGACGCGAAAACGGCACGGTTGATGAGCGACGAGGAGAAACGGGCACGCCTTCATGAGGAACAGGTCTTTCCGCTCCTGGGACAACGTCTGGTAGAACACCTGATAACCGGCGTGACGGCGCGGCCGCAGGCCCAGATCCTGCTCATCCGTTGCGGGCTGGGCAACGCGGTCTTCGACCTTTTGCAGCGGTTGGATCCCAGTTGCCGCATCGTCGATCTCGAAGCCACGCCCGCCCTGGTGGAACGCGCTCGCGCCCGCATCGCGGCCGAGCAGTTCGGTGGCCGAGCCCTGTTTCGACCGCAAGGCCAAGGTCCCTTGTCCTTCGATCCGGCCTCGTTCGATCTGATGCTGGCCAACGTGGCCTTGTCGGATCTGGCCCGCCCCGAGGACTTCCACGCCGATCTTTTCCGTGTGGCCCGGCCCGGGGCCGAGGTGCGCGTGGCCTCGCTGTTGCGTGGAACCTGGCAGGAGTTTCTCGACGTGTACCGCGATGTTCTGGTTCGTCTGGGACGTGAGGACGCCTTGGCCAGCCTGCGCGGATACGCCGCATCGTTCCCCGAGGTCGGCACGGTGGCCCACCACATGGAACAGGTGGGCTTCAGCCAGGTGAGCGTGCGGCGCGAGCACTGGGACCTGGTGTTTCGAAGTGCGCGTGAGTTCTTCTACGCGCCAGTCATCGAGTTGGGGCCGTTGGCGCGCTGGAAGCAGATCTCGGGCAAGGGCGCCGAGGTGCAGGACACCTTCCTCGCGGTCAAGCAAGCCATCGACACCTACTTCGCCGGCCAGCCCTTCAGCGTGAGCATCGAAGCCGGCGTGTTCACCGCAAAGAAACCAGGCTGAACGGATTCTTCACCGCAGAGGACACATCGCCGGCTGACGGCCCCGGATCGGCTCAGTACAACGCCGTTCCCGTGCGGATCTCGTCCAGCGCTTGCGCGATGTGCGCACGCTTGTCGGCGAGTTTGGCCTCATCCAACACGCGCACGGCCTTGCTGGCCATGGCCCTGCAGTTGCCACAGATACGGCAATCGTTGGCTCGGCAGTCGCGTGCCTCGAAGCTCTTGATGAAGTCGGGCGGCAGGCTCTTGTTGTCGACCGAGAGCAGTTCGTACACCGGGCTGCCGAACAGCTCACCGAAGTCCCTGGCCTTCTTCAAGCCGCGCAGTCGTTTGGGCGTGGGGAAGCTGAGAAAGTGCTTGATTTGCAGGGCCTTCTGTCGCCCTTTCATGCGTTTCACGTCGATCATCTGCCCGAGCAGTGACAAGATGTTTCCGTCGTAGTGGCGCTGGGAGTAGGCCTTGACCCGCTCCACCAGCGTCTCCGTGATCGAGTAGCGCTCGAGGATCTTCAGCACGTCGATGCCCACGTCTTCGTAGTGCTTCACGTCCTCGGGTCGGATCCAGCGGATCTTGATCAGCTCCTCGGGGCTCTCCAGGCGTCTGCCGAAGCAGAAGACCATGAAGGGATCGGCGAAGAGGGCGTTCTGTCCTTTGGTCCCGCTGTGAGCGGTGCTGTTGGCGTGGGTCAGGGCGTTCGGACAATCGTAGATGCAGCCCACGTTGGCGATGAGCGCCAGCTCGCACTTCACCGCCTTGCGTATGGCGCGCAGGGTTTTGAAGTCACGGTTCAAGTGCTCGGAAAGCATGATCAAGTCCACGCCCATGTCCTCGAAGCGCCGGGCCTGGGTCACCTCGGTCACCTTCTGGTAGGTGGACAGGTTGATCTTCATCTTGGGGAAGTTCTTCTTCACCATGCCGATGACGTTCGTGTTGGTGATGGTGACAGCGTCGACGCCCAGGTCGGCCACGCCTTCCAAGTACTTCATGATGGCTTTGAATCCCCTGGCCGTGACCTCTATGTTGCCAAGGCACGACGAGTTCACGTTGTAGTCGAAGGTCCACTTCTTCTCGTGAATCCGGGCGATGTACTTCTTGACCTTCTCCCGCGACACCGGGTGGACTTGCGACGAGGGGCGTCCGCTGGAGATGAGGGCATCGGGCAATCCGCCGAACAGGCTGGAGACTTCCGGATAATCGATTTGGTCGAGTAGGGCGGGATCCCAATTGCATGCAACGAGGTACTTCATGGCGGCACAAGATATTGTTCTTCGATGCAATCGGCCAGCAGAAGGTTGAGGAACCGGTTGACGACCGGACGAGACCGCAGCAATCTTGCGTCCGGATGAAGCGAGTCCTCATCAGGGATATTGCGTAGATCGCCAAGCGCGCGTTCACCACGAACGACGTTTGGTGTTTTCCCCGTCATTCCCCACATTCCTGAACCCATTTCGGCTGCCGCGGGCTGCGGTGGCGATTTGTGCGGTCTGCCCATGGCCGCCTTGCGGAGGACATCGTGATCGAACTATCCGTTCTGGGCTTTGGCCCGTTTTTCCAGGAACAATTGGCGCGCTTCGAGTCGCTGGTTCCCGCGCGCGTTGCCGCCGAACACCGTGGCGGCTTCGAGGTCTGGTCGCAGACCTCGGTGGGCTTGGCCCGGCTGTCGGGCAAGCTTCACCATGAAGAGGCCAGCGCCGCGGTCGGGGACTGGGTCGCTCTTCGCCAGGCTCCCGGTCCCGACGAGGTGGCCATCATCGAGCGCATCTTCGACCGCCGAACCGCCTTCACCCGCGGGGCGGCCGGCCGCCAGACACGGCCGCAGGTCATCGCGGCCAACGTGGACCAGGTCTTCGTGGTGTGCGGGCTGGACGGGGACTTCAATGTCCATCGCATCGAACGCTACCTGGCCCGCATCTGGTCCAGCGGCGCGGTGCCCGCGGTGATCCTGAACAAATCCGACCTGTGCGAGGATCTGCCGGGCGCCCTGGCCGAGGTGGAGAGCCGCGCGCCCGGGGTGCCCTTGCACGTGACCCGCGCCACCACCGCCGACGGCATCGCCCCCATCGCGCAAGCCATCGAGCCGGGGAGTACCGCGGCCTTCGTCGGCTCGTCAGGGGCAGGCAAATCCACCCTCATCAACGCCTTGGTGGGCGAGCAGGCCATGGCCACGGGGGACACCAGCGCTCACGATGGTCGCGGCTGCCACACCACCACCCATCGCCAACTGGTGCGTCTGCCTGGCGGTGGGCTGTTGCTCGATACCCCCGGCATGCGCGAGCTGCAGCTCATGGACGAAGAGGGACTGGAGCGCGTGTTCGACGACATCGAGGCCCTGGGTCACCACTGCCGCTACCGTGACTGCCAGCATGGGCACGAGCCCGGTTGCGTGGTCACCGAGGCCGTGCGGACCGGAGATCTCGATCCGGATCGCCTGGAGCACTTCCACCAGTTGCAGAGGGAAGCGCGCGCTTACGAGCTTCGCCATAACGAGCACCTGCGCAGGCAGTCTGAACGCGTGTGGGGGCAGTTGTACGACGAGGTGGCGCGTCTGCGGCGATGGAAGGAAGGCGGATAGCCGGTCCGTTCCGGCGATAGATCCCGTCGGAGATGGCCAAGCCGGCGGGTCATTCTGGTAGAGTCGGCCGATGTCGTTTGCACGAGCTTACCCGCCCGGTCTGGTGCGGCTGCGTGCGCGCTACGAGGCGCGCGCCAAGCGAGGGGTGTGCCTGGCCCTGCACCATCTGGGTTTGCTCAAGCCGCTGTCCTTCGTGCAATGGCTGGTCACCAACCGCTGCAATTTCCGCTGTGCTTTCTGCGAGTCTTCGGCGGGACAGTCAGGGACTGACCAGCTGTCGACCCGCGAGGCCGAGGGGCTGATCAACGACCTGGCGCGCTTGCGCACACGCCTGTTGTTCTCCGGGGGCGAGCCGCTGATGCGCGAGGATCTGCCGCACCTGATTCGTTACGCCCAGGGCAAGGCGGTCCCGCTCGGGCTGGTATCCAACTCCTTCCTGGTGCCGTCGCTGTGGCCGCAGCTCGAGGCGGCGCCGTGGTTCTTGTTCTTCACCAGTCTGGACGGCCCGCCCGCCTATCACGATGCCGTGCGCGCCCCGGGATCCTTCGAACGGGTCTTGCGCTCACTGGAGCTGTTCGCCCGGCACGGCACGTCCCTCCGCCTCGTGAACACCGTGGTCACTCACGACAACGTGGGGCTGCTGCCCGATCTCTACCAGCACCTGCGTGCCTCCCCAGCCACGCGCTGGCACCTGACCCCGGTCGTCCCGGTCGGACGAAACCGCGAGGGGCGCTTTCGCCTGGAGGCCGGCGATCTGGCGCACCTCGCTCACTTCGTACGGACCCACGACACGCCCGGTGGGCTGCGCGTGGACTTCGGGGAATCGCACCGCTACCTGGTCCCCCTGCTGGGCGGCGAGGGCGGGGATCCCTTCTTCTGCGGGGCAGGTCTCACCCGTTGCTCCATCCTGCCCGACGGCTCGGTGCTCGGCTGCCACCAGGCCTATGACCCGCGTCTCGCCGAGGGCCAGGTCAGGCAGCGATCGTTCATCGAGATTTGGCGCCATGGTTTTGCACGTTTTCGTCACCGTGTCCTGCCACCCGCTTGCGACGGGTGTAGGCAGGCCCCGACCTGCGGCGGCGGTTGCTGGGCCGAGATGCAAAGCCGCGGGTGTTGTCTGAAGGACCTCGTCGAAGGGAAGGTGAAGGGCTGATGTCTGCGATCTTGCGAGAGCCCGGGGGCGAGCCTTGGTTGACCGTGGTGGGTCTGTTGAGACGCGTGCTGTTCCTACCTCGGAGCACGCGGCTCGTGCATACGCGGCTTCTGGCTGGCCAGGACGAGATCGCCTACCTGGGGGAAGGGACGAACTTGCTGTGGTTGGCCAGCTTGCACCGGGCGCGCATGGGCGAAAGGAGAATACTCGACTGGCGGGAACTGCCGGACGTGATCGCTCAGCGACGGGGACTGGTCTATGTTGAGGTCAACCGGCTGTTGCGTCCCCTGCTGCCCCAAGGGGCGTTCTTTACCTTGCCCTGGCTCAATTTCGAGGCTGATCCCAGCATGCCGGACAAGCGCAAGATGCTCGAGGCCACCTACGGCCGCAAGGTTCGCCAGCAGGGATTCACCTATCGCTGGGTCACTGGCGACGAGGTGGCGCGGTCCTTCTACCGAGACCTCTGCCTTCCGTACGCTCAGTGGCGTTTTGGTGTCCAGGTCCGTGCGCGAGGGGAAAACGAAGTCTTGGCGGCGGTTCGGCACGGGATGGTTCTGCATGTCCTGGACCAGGATCGGGTGGTGGCCGCGGGCGCGTGCCGCATTCGTGGCGACACCATGACCTTACTGGCCGTGGGGCTTGCGCGGGACTATGTCGAGCTGCTACGCCGAGGGGCCCTGGGTGCCGTCTACTACGAGCTCTTCCGGTGGGCGCGCGATCATGGCATGCGTCGGGTGAATCTCCTGCGCGCGCGACCGCATCGATGCGACGGCGTGGCCAGACACAAACGTCGTTTCGGGGCCTGTCCCGAATTCGATTCCTGGCCGTGTACGTTGCTGGCCATCTATCCCCCGCTGACCGCCTCACTGCCGGAAGTGGCCAAGGATTTGTTGGTGGAGAGTGGCCACGGCACCGCGATGGCCTTGGCCGAACGCCTGCAGTCTTGACCATGGCCTATACCCTGCGCGATGTGCCTCGCTTGGCGGCGACCCCCGACGGGCGATGGGAGCTGGGACGGGGCGTCGCCTATCGTCTCTGGCCTCTGCTGCGCCCGATGGCCAGCGGGTGGCGCCAGCACGCCTTGCGGCGCACCCGTTTGGCGACGGTGGTGGGATCGCTGGGCAAGAGCACCGCGGTCCGCTGCATCGCCGCGGCTTTGGGCGAGCCCGAGCCTTTGCTGCCCTTCAACCAGTTCGGGCTCTTGGCGCTCAATCTGCTGGCCATCAAGCCTTCGCGCGCCCGGGCCGTCCTTGAAGTCGGCGTTTGCATGCCGGGTGAGATGGCGGTGTACGCTCAGCTTTGTCGTCCTGACGTCGTGGTGGTCACGTCCATCGCCGGCGATCACTTCAGGCACATGAACAGCCTGGAAACCACCGCGCGAGAAAAGGCCTTCATGCTCGACGGGCTGAGACCCGGCGGGGTGGCGGTGCTCAACGGTGATGACTCTCGCGTGTTGGCCATGAAGGCCCGCGCCCCGCGCGCCATCACCTTCGGCTTCGGCGAGCATCACGTGCGCTGCCTACGCGCCGAGCTGGACTGGCCCCAGGGAACGCGCCTCGTCCTCGATGTCGGCGGGCAAAAGGTCGAGCTGGCGTCGCGCCTGGTGGGGAAGGTCATGGTCTATCCCATGCTGGCCGCGCTGGCGGTGGCCCAAGCCATGGGATTGGACGTGCACGCGGCCGCGCGTCGTTTGGAGCAGGTCGTGCCCACGACGGGCAGGCTGAGTCCGATCCGGCTGGACTCCGGGCCGGTGCTCCTGCGCGACGAGTTCAAGGCGTCGACCGAGTCGTTTGCCTGCGCCTTCGACCTGTTGGCGGAGATCCCGGCGCGACGACGGCTCGCCATCCTGGGCGACATCTTCGAGCCTTGGGGCGATGGCGACCTTCGATACCGCGAGCTGGCCCTGCGCCTGGCTGCGTGTTGCGATCGCGCCACTCTGGTGGGCCAGGATGCTCATCGCTGGCTGCCCGGCCTGCTCGCCGGCGGCATGGCCAGGGACAAGATCGACTGTGGCGCGAGGACGCTGGACGAGGCGACGGCGCGCTTGCGACAGGTTCTGCGGCCCGGCGATGTCGTGTTGATCAAGGGACGTCAGGAGGAGCATCTGGAGAGGGTGACGCTGGCTCTGACCGGTCAGCCGGTGATGTGCGCGCTGCGAACTTGCCCAGCGACAAACCTGACGTGCGAGCGCTGTGGGGGCCGCGGGCCAACCGCGCGCGACCCGGGAGAAGAAGAATTCTCTCCCGGCCTGTTCGAGCACGTCGAACGATCCCTGTGGCGGCGCTACAACGATGGCGTGGTGGGGGATTTCGTGTCCCGGCGATTGCAAGAGCCCCAGGCCTTCTTCCTCAAGACCGACGCGTTCGAGGAGGCCTTGGGCAAGACCCTCTATCCTGGGATCATGGCGGGGGCCTTGGTGGAAACGGACGTCTCGCGCGCCGTGCTGGCACGCGCCCGCCAGCACTCACCACAGCTTCCCCTGGTTCGCGCCGATGTGCGCAGACTGCCCTTTGCTCATGGCGCGGTGGCCGGCATGGTTTCGACCTCGACGCTCGATCACTTTCTCGATGCCTGGGATCTCGACGGCAGCGTGGACGAGATCGCGCGCGTGCTGCGATCAGGCGGGTCCTTGCTGCTGACCCTGGACAACCCATGGAACCCGCTGCTGGCCCTGCGCAACCTCATCCCGCACCCCCTGCGCATGTTCCTCAAGATGACCCCCTACTACGTCGGCTGCAGCTACGACCCCCGCCAGGTCGTGCGCGTGCTGGAGCGCGCGGGGTTCGAGGTGAACGAGGTCAGCGCCGTACTTCACTTCCCCCGCGTCCTGGTCGGCCTGTGCGACGCGTTTTCTCGCAAGGCGGGTTTGGCTCATCTCGACCAGCCCTTGCTCGCCTGGTTCGGGCGGGCGGAGAAGTTGTCGACCTGGCGCACGCGCTGGCTCACCGGCCAGTACATCGCGGTTCACGCTCGGCGGAAAGCGGGCGACGGTCGATCGGGGTGACGTGCTCTTTGCAGGGCTCTTCAGAACTGGCTGAAGAAGTCCCAGATGGCCTTCGAGGCGAAGTCAGGCACACCGTGGCCGCCCGAGAACTGGCACCAATGGACCGGGTATCCTTCCAGGCAGCCTTGGTAGGCCACGCACGGGCTGGGTGTCACGCTGCTGGTTTGCGACTGGCACTTGTTGCGCTTCACGAATAGATCCCGGGCGGCCTTGCCGTCGGCCAGCGCCACCGTGGTGTCGTTGTCGCCGTGGGAGATCCACGCCGCGATGGGGTGGTCGTTGACCTGATCGCAGCCGCTGTAGGGGTGCTCGGAGGTGGGGAGTCCACCCGCCATGGGGGCGATGGCTCGGAAGACATCGGCCATGGCGCAACCGATGGCGTCCGACATCATGCCCCCAAAGCTGAAGCCGGTTGAGAAGATGCGCTGCTGATCGATGCAAAGCTTGGAGTTGAAGAAGGCCAACATGGCCCTCACGAAGGTGATGTCCCGGCCGTCGCTGTTTCGCCACCCGGCATCCAGGCCCTCGGGTGCCACGAAGATGGCCTTGTCGCCCGCGCGCGCCGCGAGACCATAGTAGTTGTCGTTGCCGCTGCCCGCGACCTGGGTGGCGTTACCGCCGCGGGCGTGAAAGCCGAAGATCAGCATGTACGGTCGCGTGCCGTCGTAGCCGGCCGGCATCTTCAGGATGTATTCGCGCTCCGAGCCGGAGACGTCGATGGTCGCGCGGCCACTCTTCAGCCCCTCGGAGGCGCCACACCCGGCGCTCATGCTGGCCCCACCGGTGGACGTTGTGCTGGTGCCGCCCCCGCTGGCCGAGTCGCCGCCGCTCCCGGTCTGCCCGCCCTCTGACGTTCGACTGCCTCCTCTGCCACCGCTCGAACCGCCGGCGTTTCCGCCAGTCTTGCTTGCGGTTGAGCTGTCGACTCCGCCACCGCTCCCCTGGTTTCCTCCCATGCTCAGCGTCGTGGTTCCGCTGTTGCCACCTTTGACCTGGCCCCCGAGGGACGATCCGCCGCTGGTGGACGCGCCGCCGCGCCCCGAGCTGCCACCTCCGCCATTCCCCGCGCTGCTGGAGGGGGCACCAGCCGCACCCGAGGACGCGCCCGCCGTGGACGCGCCGCCGCTGTGGGAAGAGGCGCCTGACCCACCACCACTTGCGGATTCACCCGTGAGCGCGCCGCCCGAGCCGCCCGAGCCGCGCGTGCCTGCACCGCCGCTCGACGAGTCGCACCCTCCAATGCCGAGGGCCAAGATGCCGGCCAGAAGACTCGTTTTGAGCGGATGCCTTGTTCTCATTGCCGTTCCTCCTCGCGCAGGGGCGAGTTGCTGAGCAGTTGCAGACGGGGAAAAAAGTCGTTCACCAAACCGCTCTGCGCGCGCGGCAATGAGTCAAGGCGTTTTGGACACCCGCCGCCTTCCGACAGACCGCCGCGGCGATGGCAACGGCATTCGCCGGTGGACTAGTACCTCCAGTCAGAAGTGCTGTCATGTTTCGGTGGTCGAGACGCCCGGCCGGCAAGGCGCGACGAGGGCGCAGACTCGACGTCTGTAACCGAGGAGCAACGCAGCCGGCCGGGATGGATCGGCCGCCCAAACATGGCAGGAGTTTTGACTGGCGGCACTAGGTCCCGAGGGTGATGCTGGCCGGCGGTGTGCTCTCTGCCGAGCCGTGCGGACCGTGCAGTCTCGGCAGCTGGCACCACGCCATACAACCCTCCAGTGAGCATTCGAGCCACTTCGCCGGGCATCGGGTTGATCGGCAACGAGCAGAAACCCCGTTCCGGGCCTTTGACGAAGACCACGACCTACACCCTGACAGTCACCAACGCCCTTGGCGAGAGCATCACGGCTCAGGCCACGGTCACGGTGGTGCCTTTGCCGACCATCACCAGCTTCAAGCCGGTTCTCACCCCCATCGCCACTTGCGCGCGCGCGGACCTGGTCGCGGAGTTCTCTTTTGGCACTGGAGTCATCCAGCCCGGCGGCTGGGTGGTGGTCAGCGGCACCCCGGTCGGCACGGGCGGGTTGACCACCACCACGACCTAGACCCTGACCGTGACCAACCTGGCCGGGGACAAGAAGACCGCCACCACCACCGTGGCGGTGGTGGGCCCGGGCAACTTCGTCAGCCTGCCCATGCTGGCCCGGATCAGCTGGCCAAGGGAACGCGGCCAATGTCATCTACAAGACCGCCGAACTTTACAGCCCCACCGCCAGAACCTTCACCGTCACGGGCTCCACGAATTGCCCGAGAACGCAGCACACCGTCACCCCGCTGACCGGCCGAAAGGTGCTGGTGGTCGGCGGGGTATCGGAGGAAACAGACCCCGGCGCGGGCCCCCCCGCCGACCATCAGCGCAAGGGTCGCCACGCGCGCCCTCGGCACCGGTCAAATGGTTCGACTAGCGCCCAAGGAATCCCATCAACCAGGTCAAGGCTGGTCGCCTCGTTCCATCGGTCAGCAGCAAGTGGGTGTTGGATCGCCAAGTCTGCCCTTGCACGTACCCCCAGTAGGTCCAGCCCTTCACCATCTCGTTGGACCACAGCGCCTCGACCAGCCCCTTCATGACCTGGAGCTGTTGTTCATCGTCGGCCACGTCGATATCCATTTCCGTGAGGTACACGGGCACGCTGGTCTCGGCAATGATCTTCTCGGTGTAGGTCTTGACCTTGGCAACCGTGATTGTGTCCCTGCCCACTTCGTGAGCCTGGCAGCCCACTCCGTCGATGGGGCCGCCCGCGGCCCTGACGGCATTGACCAAGCTGATGACGTTCGTGTTTTCAACGGGGTATTCGATGGTGTTGTAGTCGTTGTAGATCAGGATCGCGTTCGGGCAGGCCTCGCGCGCCCACTGGAACGCGTTGACAATCCAGTCATAGCCGCTGGTGCCAGCACCGCCGAGGGCCTCCTTGTAGCTCGGCGAGCTGTGCAGCGCCTCGTTGACGACGTTGATCATCGAGACGTCGGGATAGCGCTCGCAGAAGGCTTTCATCCAGTCTTTGACCGCAGTGGCCTTGAAAGTGTTGTCTTTGGTTTCGTCTGTTACCCAAGTGGGAACGCCGGAGCTCCAGCAGAAGGTGTGCCCTGTGAAGAGGATGCCGTTCTCCCGGCAGAACTTGTACATGGTATCGAGCGTGGTCCACCTCCACGTGGCCGGTGTGCTCTGCACCAAAGCCCATATTCCGGCATTCTCCGGGGTGAACTGATCCCACATCGATTTGAAGTCATCGCGGATCGCGTTGCGGCTGTCGATGTTGCCGAAGAACGTGCGAGGCGGCAGGAGGATGCCATCAGGTCCGGTCGAGTTGGGAGGAATCGTGTTACTGGTGGTTCCACCCGAGGCCGTGGTTCCACCCGAGGCCGTGGTTCCACCCGAGGCCGTGGTTCCACCCGAGGCGGAGGATCCGGCCAAGGCGGAAGATCCGGCCAAGGCGGAAGATCCGGCCAGGGCGGAAGATCCGCCCAAGGCGGAAGATCCGGCCAAGGCGGAAGATCCGCCCAAGATCGTGGTCCCGCCCGAGGCGCCACCCACTTCGCCGCCTGATGCTGGGGCATCCACGGGGCCGTCAATGCCGCCGTCGGCGCCACCTCTCGCGGTTGTCGAAACGATTGAAGAGATGCCGCCTTGGCCGCCCGTGGCGATGGTTCCGCCAAGGCCTCCGGTTGCCGTCATTCCTCCGATGGCCCCGCCCTCGACCAGGCCTGTGCTGCTCGTGGTGCTGGCGTCCGTTCCGCCAGCTCCGCCGCCGGTTCCGCCCGTGCCCCGAGGAAGGTCAGGCTCGGCGTCAAATTTCGCGTCAACCAGGGGCGCATCGGGTCGGTCCGCTTTGGCGAAGGTCTCCCCGGCTTGTCCGTCGCGGTCGGCATCGGTCGCGGCCGCGTCGGCCCCATCAGGAACCACCGGTGTGGGTTTGCTGGCCGGTTGTCCCGGAGTGTAGGGCGTCAGATCTTCCTTGGGCACGGCAATGGGGAGATCGCACTTGCCCGTGGTCGGCCTGCAGGTCCTGTCTGCGACGTCGAGACACCGGAAGGACTTGCACGTCCTGCTCAAAACGATGCTCAGCTCGTAGCCGCTGTTGGCGATGAACGGCAGCGTGGCCGTTCGCCACACGATGGCCTGCCTCTTGACCGAGCCCGTGACCAAGACCGTGATGCTCGCGTCCTTGGCCCCGGCTGGCGCAAGGCCAAGTCGAACCGGGATCGTGTACTTCCCCGCCGCTGGTTTATCCGCGCTCATGAGCGCGAAGGTCCTGTCGACCTTGCCACCATTGTCTCCCGTAACCTCGATGCGAACCTCGTCGAGATCGGTGGGAACCGCGAAGTCCGTCCATACCGTCACCATCAGCTCGGTCTCGTCGGTGGTCTTGCCACAGGCGGCAAACAGCAGAGCGCCCAGTACCCAGGGGACTACTTGATGGTGGCGCATGGGTAGGTCTCGATGGCGCAGGCGCTTTGGCTGGTGCTACGGGTGGCCAGAAAGTAGGCGTCACCGCTCCGCCCACCACCGCGGCGATGCCGGTCCAGAACCACCACTTGGCGTAGAGGGGCGAGGATTCGGCCTGGGTTTGGGCCGTCAGATCGATCGCGGCAGGTGCGGGCTCGCTGGCTTCCGGCGGCGCCGCAGTCAGGTCGGGTGGCGGCGTCGCGGAGGCCGGCTGAGCCACGGCTGCTGCCGCTGCCGCCGCCGCGGTCCGCTTCTCGCGTTCCTGCTCGGCCTTGAGCGTGCGACACTCCTCGATGTGCTTCTCGGCATCGGCGCGCTCGGAGGCGGGGGCGTTCTTGGCCACCCGCAGGTACTCGCGGAACTTGTTGATGGCATCGTCGGGCCGCGCCGCCTGTTCGTAGCAGCGGCCTTGATTGTAGATGTAGTTGGGCTGGCCGGTCAGTGTGTACAGTTTGGCCAGAATCGCCACGCCCGAATCTGTCTTGTTGGACAGGCAGTCCTCTTGCGCCTGAAGCTTCATCTTGCGGACGTCTTGGCCTTGGCCCAGGGCCGGCGTCGCGTGCAGGCCCATGGACATCGTCAGGAGCACAAGAAAACCTCTCCACATCAAGGCGCCGATGACGTGATCGTGCTGCGACATCTCAGGGCGGAAATATAGCCCAGTGCGGGGTGAACGGGGTGGAAGAACTGCCGTCCGCCATGGGATCGGTGGGATCCGGTGGGGGACCTGTGTCACCCATCACGAAGACACCCGCGGGAGCGACCCTCGTCCGCCAGACCCTCACGCGCGCGCGACGTCGACGCGCACACGATTGCGGCCTTCCCGTTTTGCCAGGTACAGGGCCTCGTCGGCCCGCCGAACGAGCTGGGCCGCCGATTCTCCCGCGCTGGCCAGCGCCGCACCCACGGAGACGGTGACCGAGATGGACTCGGGGACACTGAGGCTGCTCGCCGCGACCAGGACGCGAATGCGTTCGGCCACCGCGGTTACCGATTCGGTAGTGGCATGGGCGACGATCACCAGAAACTCCTCGCCGCCCCATCGTCCGGCAAGGTCCAAGCCGCGTACCCCGCCCTGCATCGTGCGCGAAACCATGCGCAAGACGGCGTCGCCCGCCTCATGGCCGTACTTGTCGTTGACGGCCTTGAAATGATCCACGTCGATCACAAGCACCCCGCACGGCCATCCGTAGCGGGTCATCTCTTCCAGTTTGACCTCGAGGTTTCGTTCCAAGTAGCGGCGGTTGGGCAGCTCGGTGAGAGCATCGACAAAGGCGTAGCGCTCCAGCTCCGCTCCACATGGCACAGAATGCCGTCGGAGCAGCGCCGGCCCATGATCTCGCTTCCGCGATAACCCGTGATCCGTTCGGCGGCCTTGTTCCAGTAGACAATGCGCCCATCCAGATCGACGAAGTACACACCTTCGAAAAGGTCGTCGAGCAACACCCGGAACAGTTCGACGCTGAGCATGGGGTGGGTGGTCAGCGGAAGCACTCGGCGCTGGCCAGGGGCGTGGGGGCGAGCGAGATGGCCAGCACGATGCTGGGCCAGAATCCCAAAGAGAAACGCTGGGCCAGTTGCATGGCGATCTAGGTTGCCGTGAATCGCCAAATGGCGCAACGCGCACCGATGCGTCCCGCGGGTTTCGCGGCTGCGGCCCGATCCTGCGCTTATCGCATCCCCATCGCGTGTCGAAAGCCTCATGCGGACCAGCGCGTGCTGGGACCGCTCCCGCGGATTTGCGGACATGACAGCTCTTCACTCGGTTCAAGCGACGCATCTGCGCTCGGCTCTGCCGACGGTGAACCACACGCGTACGGTGCTGCAGAAGCAGCAGGTGGCGGAACGCCCGATGCCGCCCGCGGCGGTGGTGACCATTTCCCCACAGGCCACCAGAAACGAGCCTATCGGCCCACAGGCCCCGCCGCTCGAGCCGCCTGAACCGGCGAGGCGGGAAGACTGGGACACCCCCGAAACTTGGGACTCGGTGGCGGCCGGCGATACGCCGCCGCCCGAAAGGGGCGAGTCCGCCGAGCCGCAGGGGACCCAAGGGCAGGCCAGCTTGGACGGGCTGACGGCGGATCAGCGCCAGATGGTGATCGATCTGGTGCGACGCGATCGCGAGGTGCGCACGCACGAGGCCGCGCATCAGGCCGCGGGTGGTGGATTGGTGGGTGCGGCCAGCTACTCCTACCAACAGGGACCGGACGGACGCAGCTACGCCATCGGTGGCGAGTGCTCCATCCAGATCCCGGCCAGTGACAAGCCCTCCGAGATGATCTCCATTGCTCAACGGGTACGGGCGGCTGCCCTCGCGCCCGCCAATCCATCGGGGCAAGACTTGGCCGTGGCCAATGCCGCGGTCCAGATGGAGGCGCAGGCGCGCCAAGCACTCGCGCAACAGACCGCTCAGCAGCAGCAGGCGCAAGCGGCCGCGCCTGCTGGGCAAGCACAGGGGGAAGGGGCTGACCGTGCTGGCGAGGGGGAGAGAAACGAAGCCTCCGACTTCCAGCGCGGGGTCGCCAGCCGGGCTATCGCCGCGTATGCCAGAAGCAGCGACGAAGCCTTCGCATTCTGATTCAGAATGTTGTCCGAAAAAGCCGGACCAACCGCTGTCCGAGCATCGCGCGGATGCCCTGCTACTGACTCGGCAGGTGATCCGCGATGGCCTGGTAGAAGTTCGACCCGAGGACCGTGTAGCCCGCGCTGTTGGGATGGAGGGCGTCGGACATCAAGGCGGTCTTGTAGTTTGGCGATTGCATGAAAGCCGCGTAGTTGTCGACGAACACGACGTTCTTGCCCGCCGCGGCCGCGGCCTCTGCCTTAGCCTTGATGGCGGTGTTGTATGACTGGAGCCGCTGGTTGGTGGAATCGGAGGTCATTGGAATCACCGAGGACACGACCAGCAAGGCCGCAGGGGCATCTTGCGTGATCTGGCTGATGAGACTTTCCAAGCGATTGGGTGCGTTGTCGATATCCACGTTGCCGTTGATGTCATTGGTCCCGATCATGAGCAAGACGATGTTCGGGGTGGTGGTCGAGAGGACCTGATCGATGATCTCGGCGATCTGCGAGATCTTCCAGCCGCCGTGTCCCTCGTGGTTCTTGATGAACACTTGTCCGTCGACGCTTGCCGGCCCATTCTGCAAATTCCCTACGAAGGTAAAATTCTTGCCTTGGGCCATGGCCTGCCGGAAGAGCTCGATGCGATACCCCCCCATGGGGGCGGTACAGCATCCCTCGGTAATGGAATCGCCGACCGGTAGGATCGCGCACGGTGTTCCCGAGGGGCAGTAGCTGGACCCCGAGGCTCCCGCGCCTCCCGAGCTGGTCGCGCTGTCGGGGCTGGCGTCGGGGTGCACGCCGCCGCTTCCGGCTGTACTTCCGCCCACGCCTCCCGAGCTGGACGTGCCGTCGGGGCTGGCGTCGGGGCGTGCGCCGCCGCTTCCAGTTGTGCTTCCGCCCACGCCTCCCGAGCTGGACACGGCGTCAGGGCTGGCGTCGGGGCGCGCG
>CAZHUY010000070.1:0-2627 GCA_964535465.1 uncultured Myxococcales bacterium | reverse complement strand
TCCGCCCACGCCTCCCGAGCTGGACACGGCGTCAGGGCTGGCGTCGGGGCGCGCGTCGCCGCTTCTGGCTGTGCCTCCGTCCGCACCTCCGCCATCGCGTCCCGAGCTGGACATGTTGTCGGGGCTGGCGTCGAGGCGCGCACCCCCGCTTCCGGTCGTGCCTCCGCCCGCACCTCCGTCCATCCTCCCGGACTCTGTCGATCCGCCTCCTGAACCCGCGGTACCCGAGGTGGCGGGGCTGTCACCAGCCGAGCCGTCGGTGACAGTGCGGCCATCAACACCTCCTGCACCATCAGGATTGGCGTCCGCAACCGCGGCGTCCCTCCCGGCTTCGGGCCGTGGGCTCGCGGCGTCTTGGCCGGGCACAGACTTGTTCGGTGTGTAGGTGGGCAGTTTCGTGCTGTCCTCGCCGTCGGGCTGGCAGACGCCATTGTCCTTGCAGGTGGTGTAGCGGCCTTCGCACTTGACCGGCTTGCAAACGGCCAAGAGCCGCAGGGGTAGCACGACTTGCTCGCCTTGGATGAACGACAGGGTGGCGCTGCGACTGACCACCGCCTCGCCGTCCACCTGGGCCACGGCCTGCACGTGCATGGGTGTGCCCGTCTCGTGATGGGGGCGCAGTCCGGTACGCAGGGGCAAGCCTACCTGGTTGGCGCCTGGGCCCAGGTCGAAGATTTGCTCGAACACGATGTTGTCCTGGGGATCCTGCGCGATCACCCGCACCTGGTTGATCTCTTCAGGCACCACCAGATTGCTGGTGACCTCGACGATGATGCCGGTCTCTTTGGAGGACTGATCTTTGCACGAAGCCAGGGTCAACACGGCTCCCAGGGCCAGCAGCGAACCGATTCGAGCTCTCATGGCAGGTTCACCACTCCGGTTCCGTTGCAGTCGGGACAGAAGACCTCGTGGTCACCGCGGTCGCGCGAAAGCAGCAGGCCAGCGATGACCCCACCAGCCACCAGCGTGCCCACGCCCGTCCAGAACCACCAGCGCCCGAGTATCGACGTCTCGGATTGGGCCTCGCTGGGCGCGGGAGTCGTCTGGGACAGGTCCACCTGATGGGTCGGCGTGTCCACGGGCGATGGCGCATCGGCGGGCAAGCGAGCCGTCGACGACAAGAGGGGTGGCGGGCTGGCCATCGGGGGCTGAGTCTCGACCGGCGCCGCCGGCGCTGCGACCGCTCCGGCCGCGGGCCCTGGTGCGGCAGGCGGCGCGGCCTTCTGCTTGTCCCACAGGGCCTGGCAGTCGGCGATGTGCTCCGCGGCCACCGGGTCTGGCGCCTGGCCAGCGGCGGCGTTCTTGCGCTGGTATTCGCGAAAACGCAGGATGGCCTCTTCGTACTTGCCGTTTTGCTCGAAGCAGCGGCCCTGGTTGAAGATGTAGATCGCGTTCCTGGTGCTCACGTACAGCTCGGCCAGAATCGCCACGCCCTTGGCGTAGTCACCCGTCAGACAGGCGGTCTGGGCCTGGGCAGCGCGCTCCGTGGCCGTCCCGCCAGTGGCCCGTGCCGCCACAGGCGCCGCGAGCATGATCAGCGAAAGCCACAACAGCCGCCAAGTCCGCAGCGGGGCCGATCTTCGGTTCCTGACACGACACATGCCAGTCATGCTCTCCCTGTCCCTGCTTCGTGTCAATGCAGGGTCGGCGATGGCTTTCGAGCGCCAAGGCTGGCCTGGGTACCGGCTCTTCAGACACCCGCTAAGAGGACGCGGGCGCTTGCTCGCCTTCGCCCGCCACCACGCGGTTGCGGCCGCGCCGCTTGGCCAAGTACAGACATCGGTCCGCCTCGGCGGTCAGCGTGTCCATGCCTGCATCCTGGGTTGGGGTGGTGGATGCGACCCCCAGGCTGATGGTGACCACGGGTGAGACGGACGAGCGACTGTGTGGAATCGCGCAGTTCATGACCGCGCAACGCAGCCGTTCGGCCACATGAGTCGCACCTCTCAGGCTGGTGTCGGGCATGAGCACCGCGAATTCCTCACCGCCGAAGCGCGCGACTAAGTCCGCCGGGCGGTGCACCCCATCGCGCAGGGCGGCCGCCACCCGCTTGAGGCAATCATCGCCGGCCAGATGCCCGTAGTTATCGTTGTAGTCCTTGAAGTGGTCGACGTCGCAGATGACCAGCGACAACTCCGTCGCTCGGCGCGACCCCCGCCGCCATTCGCGCTGCAGGGCCTCGTCGAAACAGCGCCGATTGGCGATGGCGGTCAGACCGTCGGTGGCCGACAGGTGTTCCAGCATGCCGCGATAGCGAGAGAGCTCCAGGTGGTTGCGCACGCGAGCCCGAACCACGGCGCCACGAATGGGCTTGAAGATGTAATCGATGCCGCCCAACTCCAGCCCCCGCTTCTCGTCCTCCTCTTGGATCATGCTGGAGACAAAGATCACGGGTACGGTCTTGGTGAGCGGATTGCTTTTTAGCGCCGCGCACACCTGGTATCCGTCCATGTCGGGCATCACCACGTCCAGCAGGATCAAATCCGGCGACTGCGCCTCCGCGAGATTCAGCGCCTCGGCGCCGTTGGTTGCGAAGATGATCTCGTTGTCTTCGCCCAGCAACTCGGCCAAGAGGTCGATATTGAGCGGCGAATCGTCGACTATCAGGATGACTGAACGCTTGGGCT
>CAZHUY010000069.1:0-27573 GCA_964535465.1 uncultured Myxococcales bacterium | reverse complement strand
GGTGCAAGGGCACGGGGCAAAGGACGTCAATCCCAGCCTCCATCGCCTTGGCCAGGGCCGGGGCCAGCAGCATCCCCAATGGCCTCGCCAGGTAACGGCGCCGCCCATGCTTCAGGTGAAGGATGGCCTGCGCCAGCGAGCCACCGTAGGCCAGGACGGGCCAGACGCGTGAGAACGGCAAAGGCAGCGAGCGACACCCCGGACAGCGATCATCTTGCGAGGCTGTCGCAATGGGAAGACCGCACCCCGGGCAGGTCGGTCCCAGCCACGAAATGGCGAACGCACACATCTCGCAGAACACGTCCCCCTCGGGCACATGGACGTTGCAGGCGGCGCAGCGGGCAGGCCACAGGAGTCTCGACAGCAATCGCATCGGCATGCCGGGTTGTCGGCAGGCCGGCCCCACGGTTGCGCGCTAGCTCTGTGGTTTTTCGTACAAGGCGTTCAGGACCGACGCAAACCGCGCCTGAACCACGTCGCGCCTGACTTTGAGGCTCGGGGTCACTTCGCCCATTTCCTCGGAAAAATCCCGGGGAAGGATGGCGAAGTTCTTGATGGTCTGGAAGCTGGCCAGCGCGCGGTTGAGCCTCTCCATGCCTTCCGCCACGACCGCGCGCAGGTGGGGGTGAAGCGCGGCGCGCGCGCCATCGCCGTTTCCGAATCGACGAATCGCGCTCTCGGTAGGCGTCACCAGCGCCACGCAATGGGGCCGCTTGTCCCCAAAAACCACGGCTTGGCTGACCAACGGACAGTGCGCCTTGATCTCGGTCTCGATCATCTGCGGGGCCACGTTCTTGCCCCCGGCCGTCACGATGATGTCCTTCTTGCGATCCACGATCCTAAGGAACCCATCCTCCATCTCTCCGATGTCGCCCGAATGGAACCAGCCCTCACCATCGATGGCCTCCGCCGTGGACTGAGGGTCCTTGTGGTAGCGGGTGAAGACCGAGGGACCGCGCATCAGAACCTCACCATCGGCTGCCAAGCGGTGCTCGAGCACATCCACCGCCGGTCCCACGGTGCCGAAGCGGTAACGATTCCACCGGTTGACGAAGGCCGCTCCCACCGTCTCGGTCAGACCGTAGCCTTCCAAGATCAACAGCCCCATGGCCTGGAAAAACTCGGCGATCTCGTGGGCCAGGGGGGCCCCGCCGCAGATGAAGAAGCGACAACGATCAAGACCGAGACGCGCACGCAGCTTGGCCAGCACCAAGCGGTCGGCCAAGGCGTGTTGGGCTTGCAGGAGTGCGGAGGGCTTCTTGTCTTGCCGCAAGACCGCGGCGTGGCTGGCCCCCACCTTGAACGCCCAGGCCACCAAGGCCCGCTTGGGCCAAACGCCCTTGCTCGCGGCGTTCTGAATCCCGGTGTGCAGCTTCTCGAGAACGCGCGGCACACCGGCCACGAAGGTCGGGCGTACCTCTTCCAGCTCGGTCTTGATCTGCGATGGCCCCGATGAAAAGGCGAGTGCCGAGCCGGCGATCATGGGGGCCCACTCCATCTCGCGCCCCAGGACATGGGTCAACGGCAAGAAGAGATACTGCGTATCGGTGTCGGCCAGGTTGAAGGCGCGGATGGCGCTGGCGAAAGCCTCGACCATGTTCCTGTGGGTCAGCACCACGCCCTTGGGTTTCCCGGTGGTGCCCGAGGTGTAGACGATGGTGAAGACGCTCTCGGGGGTCACGCGAGCCTGACGCTCTTCCAGTTCCTGAGGGTGCGTGCGCAGGCGGGCTTGTCCGGCACGCCGCAACTCCGTCAGAGTGACCGGTGCCACGCCTCCTGCCTTGGTGATCGTGGTCACCACCTCACCAAGGCTGGGCTTGGCCTCAGGCTCACCGTCTTGCCTCATGATGACCAGGCGAAGGTTCGGGATCTGGCCGAACACGGGGAGCAGCTTGGCCAACTGGCGCGCGTCATCGGCGATGACCACGCGGGCGCCGCTGCTCTGGATGATGGTCGCGCACTGCTCGGCGGTGCTGGACGGGTAGATCGGGACCGAGACCGCGCCCGCTTGGACCAAGGCCAGGTCGCACAGAACCCACTCGAAGCTCGTATGTCCGAGCAAACACACGCATTCCTCCTGACCCAGCCCGCCCTCTATTAGACCAGAGGCGATCTCTCTGGCCAAACCGTCTGCGGCCTGCCAAGAATACCCACGCCAGCTCTACCCCTGCCGAACCAAGAATATGTCACCAGTTTGGTTGGCGCGCGCGCGCCATATCGCGCCAGCGGTTCGCGCGGAGAGCGCGGGGTTGGCGTCGGATTGACTCGGTGATTCGGAGCCCATGGCGGGCCCATAGTCGTCTCACTCCCTTTCTCCGTCAATCACCCTTCTCGGCGCAATGCGCATAATGGTTGTATATGCTGATGGACTCCCTTATTATCTGGCGCCTAGCCTAGTCCTGCTGGCCTTGTTGTCGTGTGGTGACTATGGTCCCCAATCCGCTGCCATCGCGATATCGCATCATTGAGGAAGTCGGCCAGGGTGGCATGGCGGTCGTGTATCGTGCGCAAGACGAGGTCCTGCGCCGCGAGGTGGCCGTCAAGGTCCTGCACCCGCACCTGCTGGCCGAGGCCGAATCACGTGTGCGTCTGCGGCGCGAGGCGCAAGCCGTTGCCAAGCTGAACCACGACGGCATCCTGCAGGTCTTCGACTACTCGGGCGATGATGCGGAGTCCTCGTACATCGTCACCGAGTTCATCGACGGCCAGACCCTGAAGCAGTTTCTGGTCAGCCGAAAGATCGCCGTCCCCGAATTGGGGGCCCTCATCGTCATAGAGGTGGGAACCGCGCTCGACCATGCCCACTCGCTCGGCATCATCCACCGCGACATCAAACCCGAAAACGTGATGGTCCGCCGGGATGGGGCCATCAAGCTGATGGACTTCGGGGTCGCCCAGGTCATCGACCTGGAACGCATGACGGTGACCGGACAAATTCTCGGCTCTCCGGCCTACATGGCGCCCGAGGTGCTGGACGGCAAGACCCTGGACTTCCGTAGCGATGTGTTCTCGCTGGGGGTCATGCTGTACCAAATGGCGACTGGCGTACTGCCCTTCGCCGGCAAGAACCCGCACGAGGTTTTGAAGCGCATCGCGGAGGGGCGGTTTGCGGATCCTCGTACCGTGTGCGCCCGTGTGTCCGACCAGTTGGCCCGGGTCATCACCCGCTCCCTGGCGCGCAGCCCGGTGGATCGCTACCCGCGCCTGGGACCCATGCTCGATGACCTGCGCGCCTATGTCGCCGACGCGGGCATGAGCAACGTGCGGGATGAGCTGCGCGAGTATCTCACGACCCCGGACGATTACGAGAAGGGCTTGGAGCATCGGATGGCGGCGGCGTTGGTGGCCGCCGGGCAACGCGAACAGGCGGCCCGCAGGAGCGCGCGCGCCCTGGAGCTGTGGAACCGCGCGCTGGCCCTGGAACCGGAGAACGAGACGGTACTGGCCGAGTTGCGCCGCCTGGAAAAGGGAGAACGCTATCGACGCTGGGCGATCTTGGGGGTGGTCCTGGGGGTTCTGGTGGCCCTGGGAGCAGGAACCTTCACCATCTGGAGTCGGACAGTCCGGTCGACCAAGAAGGAGAACGGCCCGCAGGTGGCGGTCCACACGCAACCGCCCGGCGCTCACCAGCGTGTCGTCCCGGAAGCCAAACTCGCGCCCCCACCGGTCGGCAAGCCTCCGGCTGCCCCAGCCCCGAAACCGCCCACCAACCCGCCCCACGTTCAACGCGAGGCCAAACGCGGGGCAGCCGTTGCCGAACGTGCCGAGCCCCGCGAGGGATCGGAACAAGCGCCCGCAGCCAACGCGCCGGCAGTGGCCCAGCAAGTTACTTTGACCCTCGGCCCTCGCCCAGCCAAGGTGGAGGTGTGGATGGACGGCCAAAAGCGCTTCGACTTCGGGCCGGCACAGAACCGAATCAGCATCCCCTGGGACGGACCGCACACGCTGGAATTCCGCAACGACTCTTGCTGCAACCGCAAGGAGGTGACCGTTGGACCCCAGGCCTACCGCCCGCCTGGCGATCACCTCTATGTCAACCTCGATCCCAAACCGGCTCGTCTGTCGGTCGAGTTGCAGCCCTCGCGCAACGACACCAGTATTCTCTTGCGCGAGGTGGGGGATGGGCGTCAGAACCCGTGGCGCACCAGTGTTCGCCCCGGCGAGAAAGTGCCAGTTCCCTTTGACGCCGGCGACGAGATGAGAAAGAGTCTCGAGGTGGTGGTTTTCTTGGAAAACAAAACACTGACAGAACGAATCAACATCACCGCGGGGGAGTCGCGACAAATCGTCATGCGGCTGGACGAATAGCGTGTGCGTGGGACTTCTTGCCTTTCTGATCCTGCAGGCAGCAACCCCAACGGTCCCGTCCTCGGCGGTTTCTTCAGCGATGGCACCGGCCGAGGACCTGCGCCGAGGTCGTAACGCCTTCGATCGCGGCGAATACGCCCGCGCCATCGAGATCCTGCGCCCCCTGCTCTATCCGGATATGCGCCTGGAATCGGATGGCCAGATCGTCCAGGCCCATCGCATGCTGGGCGTGGCCGAGCTGTTTCAGGGCAACAACGACGCGGCCTCCCAAGAGTTCCGCAAGCTGCTGCAATTGCGCCCGGACTACCGCTTCGATCCTTTGTTGGACCCTCCCCAAGTCGTGGATTTCTTCAACGGAGTGCTCCGGGCTCATGAGCGTGAGTTGGCGGATCTGGAGGCCAGACAGCAAGAGGCGGCGAGAGCCCGCCAACGCGACCGCGAAGAATGCGAGAAGCTGCGCGCCGGTCCCACGGTCGTGGAGAGACGCTTCAACCGGCATTCCTACGCCGTCAACTTCGTGCCCTTCGGAGCGGGCCAGTTTCAGAACAGCCAGCGCACCAAGGGGTGGGTCTTCTTCGGGGTGGAAGCCGGCTTGGCCACGGTCTCCTTGGCCGCTTTCTCCACCAATCTGCTGTTGTATGGACTGAGCCCCAAGCGCGGTTGTCGCTATGACTTCGGGGCGACGAGCTGCCCGCCCGAGTACATCGATCACACCGACGAGAATCGCTCACGCTGGCTCATGCGCACCCAGATCGCCTCGGGTGCAGCGTTTTTCGCGGCCGCGATCTGGGGCATCTTGGACGCGTTGTACTACTATCGCTCCGAGATCCCCATGGCCCCAACCCCGGTTGTCTCCCCCAGTGCCCGAAACCACCGTCCCAGCGTCTCTCCGGTTCTGCTGGGCGATGCCTTGGGACCTGGTCTTCACTTCCGATTCTGATCAGAAACGTAGAGAACTCCACATCATGGCGACGTTGCGCATCCACATGCCCGGCACGGGCATCAAGGTTTATCACATCTACAAGAAGCTCACTTCCCTCGGGAAAGGCGAGGGAGTGGATATTTTGTTGTCTGATCCCTTGCTGGCGGACACGCACGCCCACATCCATTTCGACGGACGCGACTTCAACATTTCGGTGACCGATAAGGACGCTGACCTGCATGTGAACGGTCGCCGTCGCAGCAAGCACCGTCTGGCGCAGGACGACCGCGTTCGCGTGGGCAGCGTCGAGCTGCAATTCTCGCTGTACGACGAGCCGGTGACCGACGACGTGGCGGCCAAGACCATGGCCGAGCTGAACTCGTACAAGCGCCTGTTCGAGTTCTCGCAACGGCTGATGGACAGCTACGAGATCCCGTCGCTGCTCGACCAGCTCTTGGATGTGGTCATCAAGGTGACCAACGCCGACAAGGGCTTCATCGTCCTGGTCGAGTCGGGCGAGCCGGTGGTCAAGGTGGCCCGCAACCTGCGCCGCGAGACCATCTCGGACGCCGTCAGCCATTTGTCCGACGCCATCCTGGCCCGGGTCATCGAAAGCAAGAAGCCGCTCATCATCTCGGACGCGCTCAACGACAACGATTTCAAGGACTCGCTGTCGGTGATGAACCTGCGCCTCACCTCGGTCATGTGCGTGCCGCTGCTGGAACGAGGCAACCTGATCGGGCTGATCTACGTGGGCAACGACAACGTCGCCCAGCTCTTCGACGAAGCCGCGCTGGAGATCCTGACCATCTTCGCGGCGCAAGCCTCGCTGGTCATCCGCAATGCCCTGCTGGTCAACGAGCTGCAATTGGACAAACGCTCGCTGCAAGAGCGCATGGAGCGCATGCGCTTTGGCGAGATTCTGGGGTCGTCACCGGCCATGCAAGAGGTCTTCCGCAAGGTCCAGCGGGTGGCGGGTACCGACATCACAGTGCTGGTTTCGGGTGAGACGGGCACGGGCAAGGAGCTGATCGCGCGCGAGATCCACAACCGATCGTCCCGCGCGAAAGGGCCCTTCGTCAGCATCAACTGCGGGGCGATTCCAGAGAACCTCCTCGAGTCCGAGCTGTTCGGCCACGTACGAGGTGCCTTCACGGGCGCCATTGCCAACAAGCCCGGCCGCTTCCAGGCCGCCAACAAGGGGACGCTGCTGCTCGACGAGATCGGCGAAATGCCGGTGGCCTTGCAGGTCAAGCTCTTGCGCGCCCTGCAAGAACGGGCGGTGTGCCGCGTGGGCGACACCGCCAACGAACCCGTTGACATCCGGGTCATCGCCGCCACCAACCGGGATCTCGAGGCCGAGACCAAGGCTGGACGTTTTCGCGAGGATCTCTACTACCGTCTGAACGTCGTGCACCTGGTGCTTCCGCCCTTACGAGAGCGCGGTGACGACATTGTGGTGCTGGCCCGCTACCTCCTGTCTCGCTACGCACAAGAATTGGGCAGCAAGGTACGCGGGTTCACCCCAGGGGCCATCTCGGCCGTCAAACGCTATCCCTGGCCGGGTAACATCCGCGAGATGGAGAACCGGATCAAGAAGGCGCTGGTGCTGGCCGACAAGGCCATGCTGGGCGCCGAGGATCTGGGCATCAACCCCGACGAGCTGCCCGCCATTCTGACTCTGGCCGAGGCCCGCGAGCGTTGGCAACGGCAATACATCAATGAGGTGCTCAACCTGAACGGTGGCAACCGCACACGCACGGCGCGGGATCTCGGGGTCGACCCACGCACCATTTTTCGCCATCTCGAACGCGAAGAGTCGGGCGCGGGAGACGACGACCTCTTGCCACCCAGCGAGGAGACGTGAGCACAAGACGGTCTCCCACCGCGTCTCTTCCGGCCGGGGTGGTCTCCCTCTTCCTGCTGGTTCCCGCCTGTGTTCTGCCGGTCGGCCCGCATTTCGAGGATCCTCCCAGCAACAGTGCCCCCTACCTGGCCAAGAGCGATCCCCCCGAAGGCGCCATCCTGTCCGCCCCCTCGCCTCAGATCGAAGTGGTTCTGGGGGACGACAATCAGGATGACGTGCTCGTGGGCCGCTGGTTCATCGACTACCCGCCCTTCGATCCCTCCATGACCCGTCTGGCCCATGAGTTCCGCCTGCCTTCTTCCGGAAAGTCGGAACGAGAGACGGTTCGTTTCGCACCCAATTGCGTTGATGACCAGATCGCCCCTGGCATGGCCTCGCACCGGGTCAGCCTGTCCGTGGCCGATCGGCCTTTCCTTCACGAAGACCACTCTCCCCCCGCCCTCCGGTTGGACTCGGTCCCTCCCGAAGGTTTCGTGCTGCGCGCGACCTGGCTCCTGAACCTCGAGTGCCCCTAGCCTCCGCAACCAGTTTGACAAGTCCTGCGCGACCTCGTAGCTTGTGGGCACTCGCCGGCGCTCCGGCGACGCGCGCTCCTCGCTGGGAGCCCCCTTTCGAGAGGCAGGGGTTGTACTAGTCGACTAGGTCGTTGTGTCCCTCGCCGCAAAACATTCTCCTCAAGAATTTCGCCAATACCGAAAACTGGTCACCTGGACGATTCTCTCCGTCATCGCTTTCGGCAGCATCTATCTGTTGGTCTCGGTGGGTGTCGGCCTGTACCGAAACCGGCATGCCATTCCCGTCGGCAACCAGGTCAGTGTCACGGTCTCCCATGAGGAGATGGTCAGTTGCTACAGCGAGCTTCGGGATATCGCGGTGGGCCTTCGCAAGTACCTGGAGCGCTCGCATCACCTGTTGGCCAGTGACGACCCCGACGAAATGCAGCGGTGGGCCAACGAAGGCGAGGTTTGGCGAGCCCAGTGGGTGAGCTTGGGACAGCGTTGTCGCCTGACGGACGGGTCACGCGCCCATCCTCGGCGTCGCGAGATGGAAGCCATGGCCGCAGCTCACGATGAGCTGGGAAGCATACGAGTAACCTACACCGAGGCGCTCAAACGCTTTGCCAAGGATCTGGCCCCGCGCTTGGGCCGGCTTGACAGACGCCTCGAGAAAGTCGGCGAGGACCTGGCGACGGCCACCCCGCCACCAGGAGACAAGTGATGATCGAACAGAACCAGACTACGACTACGTCCCACCCCGATTCCACGCCTGCGCCCGAGGGCCAAGGCGCGGAGAAGAAACGCACCTTTGCCGAGCTTCAGCTCCGGCCCGAGGTCCTGCGCGCCCTGACCGACATGGGTTTTTCCGAGCCCATGGAGGTCCAAGCGGTTGTTCTGCCCCTGGTGCGCGCCGGCCGCGACATCATGGTGCAATCGCGCACCGGGTCCGGCAAGACGGCCGCCTTCGGCATCCCCTTCGCCGACAGCGTGGTGGACGTCAACCAGAAGGCCGTGCAGGCCATCGTGCTTCTACCCACGCGTGAGCTGGCCCTGCAGGTCGCGGCCGAGATTGCGCGCATCAGCGCCCATACCGGTTTGTCGGTCGTGCCCGTGTACGGCGGGGCGCCCATGGCACGGCAGATCGAGCAACTGCGCGCCGGCGGACAGATCGTGTGCGGCACTCCAGGCCGCGTGCTGGATCACCTGCGCCGCGGAACCCTGCAACTCGACAAGGTCAAATGCGCGGTGCTCGATGAGTGCGATGAGATGCTCTCCATGGGTTTCCAGGAGGATATCGAGGCCATCCTGGAGAAGACCTCGCCCCAGCGCCAAACACTGCTCTTCTCGGCCACCATGCCCGAGGGCATCCAGCGTCTGGCGCGCCGCTTTCTGCGCCAGCCCGAGATGGTCAAGCTGTCGGCCGATTTCGTGGGCGTGCACGAGATCCGCCATACCTACTACTCCATTCACGGTGGCCAGCGCGAGATGGAACTCTCCCGCGTGCTCGCCTTCGAGAATCCCGAGCGCGCGCTCATCTTCTGCAACACGCGCGAAGAGACCTCGCGCGTCGCCGAGTCGCTGTGCCGCCAAGGACTGGACGCCGCCCCCATCTCGTCCGACCTTTCGCAGACCGACCGGGAGAAGGTCATGGCCCGCATGCGCGCGGGCAAGATCCGTTTCCTGGTCGCGACGGACGTGGCCGCACGCGGGATCGATCTCGAGAACCTGCCCTGCGTGATCAACTACACGTTTCCCGAGTCGCCCGAGATCTACATTCACCGCACAGGGCGGACGGGTCGCGCGGGCCGCAAAGGCCATGCGGTGTCGCTCATCGGCCCGACCGAGGTGGGCTCCTTCTATTACCTCAAGCTGCTCTACAAGATTCGCCCCGAAGAACGTTCTCTGCCTTCCGAGGCCGAGCTGCGATCGAAGCACGAAGGGGAGCACGTTTTGCGCCTGCGCGCGCTTCTGCCGGGCGATGCCGGCTCCGAGTGGACCTCGCTGGCCCGCCGGGTGATGGCCGCCAGCGATGGAGAGCGGCTCATCGGGTGTCTTCTGCGCGACGCCTTGTCCGGGAAGGTCCCTGCCGCGCCCAAAGCAGCCGCGCCCCAGCCGGAGGAGACTAGCGAACGCGATCCGCCGCCCGCCGCCCAAGCCGAACGCAAGACCGCCGACCGGCCAGGCACCCAGGCGAGCGAGGAACGCCCTCGCGATCGGGAGCGCCTCGCTTCGACTCGAGGGCGCGCGCCACACGAACGAGAGCGCGGACCGGAGGATCGGGGACGCTCGCGCAGCGAACGGCGGGATCGTCCCGAACGTGGCCATCGCCCCGAACGCCCCTCGCGAACGACGCCCGCGGCTGCCGCACCCCAGAACGATGGACGGGAATTCTGGGAGGTGTGGAGCGAGGAGGTTGGCCGCACGCCAGAAGCCGCGAGCATCGAGGCGCCGGCTCCGACACCTCCCCCCGTGGTCACCTCCCCGGGCAGCAACGGCGGAGGCTCGGGATATCAAGCCCCGGCGCCCGGCCAGGTCCGCCTATTTCTCAACCTGGGACGAAAGGATGGCGCCACCCCGGAGGAGATCGCCGAGTTGCTCTCCAGCACGGGCGTGACCGTCCCCGCGGCCTCCATCGACACCATGAATACCCATAGCTACATCAACGTGACCAGCGCCGAGGCGGACAAGCTGTGCGCCGGACTGGTGGGACGCGAGCGCAATGGTCGCACCGTCGTGTGCGAACCCGCGCGACCGCCCCGCCGAAGATAGTCGCTACATTCCCGGGAAGGGCTTCAGGTCCGAGGGCGGGGGTGTCGGCCGTGAGGGGGGCAGCCTGGGCAAGGACGGCGGGGGCGAGACCTGTGCCCCTGCCCTGCCGGCCTTTGCCTTGCGAGCGGCAGGCGGGCGTGTGGCGGCGGCAGGTGCAGGAGCCGGGGCCGGCGCAGCCTCGACGATGGGCGCGGCTGGCGCGGTCTCGCTGGCCGTCACGGGAGCGACTGCCGGAGCGGTAGGTGCAACCGGAGGTTGGGCCGGAGGCGACGGGGACTCGGGTTTGACCTTGGCCTCGACGGGAATCGGCGAGCGCACCGGCGGCTTGCCCCGCGAAAGCACGAAATACAGCGCGGCGAAAACCCCCAAGGCCACGCCGATGGCGGCCAAAACCATCTTGTGCACGGACCGCGTCTCGCCACGCAAGCGAGGCCGATCAGCCTCCACAGCATCGACGAGCTCACGCTCGACCACCTCGGTCTCCGGCACGCGCTCGGCGACGTTGCCCACACTGGTGGCGGCCCTGGCGCTGGTTGAAGCCGCCGGCGACGCCGTACTTCTGGCCTTGGCCTTGGCGTGCCCTCCCCCCATCTCGCGTGTGAAACCGCCCATCGAAGGCTTGAGCGATTCACCATCAGCCCCTGGACAGGCTGAAACCGCCTCGAGGAACTCGCCCATATTCTGATAGCGCCGGTCGCGATCCTTCTCCAACGCCTTCAACACCATCGCGTCCATTTCGGGCGAGATGGCAAGGTCGGGGCGGCGCACGCTGGGCGGAACCGGATCCTCCATGAGGTGCTTGGTTAGCAACGCCATGAAATTCTCGGCGATGAAGGGGGTGTGGCCGGTCATCAGGTGGTAGGCGATGCAGCCCACGGCATAGACATCGACTCGGTGGTCGGCTTCCTTGCCCTCGGCTTGCTCGGGCGACATGTACTCGGGGGTGCCGAAGATCATCCCGGTACGAGTCAGGCGCGGGCCATTGGGGTCCACCCCCATGACCTTGGCGATGCCGAAATCGAGGATCTTCACGAACTCGGGTCGACCCTCGCGATGAATGAGGAAGATGTTCTCGGGCTTCATGTCCCGATGAACGATGCCCTTGTCGTGCGCCGCGCGCAGGGCGCGGCAGATCTGCACCAAGATGCTCTGCACCCGCGGCCACGGCAAGGGCCCCTCGGAGCGAACCACCTCGCCCAAGTCCTTGCCCTCCAGGTACTCCATCGCGATGTACACGTAGCCTTCGGTGGATTGGCCGAAATCGGAGATGTCGATGACGTTCTCGTGTCCGATGCGCGAGGCGCTGCGTGCCTCCTGCAGAAAGCGGGCGACCAAATCCTGACGCCGGGTCAACTCGGGGGCGAGCACCTTGAGGACCAGCTTCTTCTCGATGACCACGTGTTCGGCCAGATAGACAGCCCCCATCCCGCCCTCGCCCAGCCTACGCAGCACGCGGTAGCGTTCCGCGATGGTGTTCGAAATGAGCGGGTCCGTACCCAGGGGGGGACTTTCTCCGACGGTCATGCTTCTCACTGCACTTTACCACGGACCCCGGTACAATGCGGATCGGCACTCATGGCCAGCATCGTTGCCTACATCGAGACAAGGGGAGACACGCCAACCGCGGCTTCGCGCTTCGTGCTGGCCGAGGCCCGACGCTTGGCCGACGCTGTTGGGGCGACGGTATACGCCCTGCTCACCCTCGGTCCGACCGCGCCCGAAGTCCTGGAGGCCGTGGCCGGCAAGGTGGGCGTGGCCGGCGCGGACCGCGTTCTCTGCTGCGCGGACGAGGCGCTCACGGGTCCGCCCCTGGATGCGACCCACGGCGCCCTTCTGGCCAAGGTGGCGGAACGTCTGCGCCCCAACCTCGTGCTGTTTCCCGCGGGTGAAGCCGGACACGAGCTGGGGCGCCCCCTGGCGGTTCGCCTGGCGGCGGCCTTCCTGCCCTACGCTTCAATCCGCTTGGCGCCCGCGACCGAGAGCAGCCTCATCGCTCCGCTGGTCTGCTGTTGGAAGGCCGACTTTTCCGGAAAACACCTGGTCAACCTGCGCAAGGTCACCCATCAGGTGATTGCCACCCTGATGGCCGGCCAGGCCCCGGCCGGGCTCGGTGAACCCGCCATGGATATCGAGCTTCTGACCTATCCCCCACCCAGGCGGCCTGGACCACGCGTCGTGTCCAGCGAGCCCGATCCGGCAGGCGTGGTAGCCCAGGCCGAGCGGCTTCTGCTGCTCGAAACCAAGGTGGACGAGCACACCCAACGCACTCTCGAAGCGGCCGTGCCCGCCGGAATCCCCGTCTTGGGTCCGGACGATCCCCGTCGCCAGGCTTTGACGACAGCCTGCCCTTCCGCCCTGCTGGTGGCAGCCCCCTCGGGATCGAAGCGATGGTCCTTGCCCGGCCTGGCACCCGATGCTTTGGTGGCCATGCTGGCTCCCCGCACCGTGGTACGTGACTTCGCCCTCTCGAACCTCAGCGTTCGCCCAGAGAGCGATCTGCCTCTGGGAGGATTGCTGGCCACCTTCGCCAAGAAGCCCGGGAGGAGCAGCCCATGAAGGCCGTCGTGTGCGTTGCCGCTCCGGTGCCCCAGCGAGCTTGCCGCGCGGCCCTGGCCATGGCCTTGCGGCTGGGCGAAGCCGTGGACCTGACGCTGTTGACCGCCAGCCACCAGGTCCGGCCTGCGGTGCTGGAGTTGCTGACCCACCTTGGCGCCAAGCGTGTGGTTCACCTGTGCGATCCCGCCCTGGAGGCCGCGGACTCCTTTGGCCTGGGAATGGCCTTGGCCGCGGGGCTCCGTCACCTTCAGGCCGATGTGGCGTTCGCCGGCAGTGCCGGTGACCAGCAGGGTCTAGGACTGGTCCCAGCAGCCATGGCCCATCACTGGAACGCGAACATCCTTTCGGGCGTCGAGGAGGCTGTCTGGAACTCCCCGGCGGGCGAGTTGCTGACGGCGACTCGCGCGGGTGGCAAGCGCTTGCGTCTCGCTTGGAAGCCCCCCGTGGTGCTCACGGTATCCGCACCCAAGACGGCCGAAACAGAGCTGCCTACCGCCAGCGCCGAGACTCCCGTGGAGGCGCTGGACTTGGCCAAGCTTGAACTCAAACCCAATCAGTTGGACTTCGGATACGATGGCCTCTCATCCACTGGGCCAGCCACCGGACGATCCGAAGTCCTGGATTCCATTGACGAGCTTCTGACCTGCTGGTTGTCCCCGGTCAAGCCACGCTGAGCTTTTATCTCGGGTCCTATCGGCAACCACCCGCATCCAGAATTGCCCTCACACGGTGTCGAAGGAACACGTGAAGAAAAGAAGACCTGAAAGACTCCGATTCAAGTCGCCGGCGGAGAAATCGGCCTGGGCCGAAAAGATGCTGGGCGATATCGACGCCCTCAACATCATCATGAATTGGGGGCAGGACAAGATCTACTTCAAGGATCGGCACTCGCGTTTCATCTTCACCAGCAAAGGACTGGCGCGAGGTTTCGGCGCCAGGAAGACCGACGACCTCATCGGCACCACGGACTTCGATCACTTCTCCTTCGAGCACGCCAGCCAGGCCTACCGAGACGAACAGTGCATTATCCGCACCGGCAAGCCCATCATCGAGATCGTCGAGAAGGAAACCTGGCCCGACGGAACCGTTGACTGGGTCTCGACCTCCAAGTATCCCCTGCGCAATCGCCAAGGCCGAACCATCGGCACATGGGGCCTCTCGCGTGACGTCTCCGTCTTGAAGAACACCGAGGCCGCGCTCGCCAAGGTGAACCTCAGGTTGAAGCACGCCAATGAGCAGCTCGCGCGGCTCTCGAAGACCGATACGCTCTCCGGCCTGTCCAACCGGCGCTCGCTCCAGGACACCCTTCGCAAGGAATACAAGCTGCGCAGCCGTGCCCATGATCGAGGATCGAACGACAACTTCTGTCTATGTCTCTTCGACATCGACCACTTCAAAGCCATCAATGACAGCCTGGGACACCTAGCGGGCGACCAAATCATTCGCGACTTCTCCTTGCTCCTGCGATCCGGCATCCGGTCGACCGACTCATTGTTCCGCTACGGCGGTGATGAATTCCTGCTCCTTCTGCCTGGCACGTGCCTGAAGAATGGCCTGGCCGTGGCCAACAAGCTCCTGAAGACGGTCCGTGCCAAGGCCTTCACCATCGGCGACAAGAAGATGAAGCTGACCGCCAGCGCGGGGGTGTCGAGCTCCGAGGAGTGCCGCAGCGTCAACCGGCTGATCAAAGAGGCGGATGAGCGGCTGTATACCTCCAAGAGGTCAGGCCGCGACCGAGCGACATGAGGCCACCCCGCCTCTTCTCCTCGATCCAGGCGACCGGTTCAGAGCGTTCGATGCTCTAGGATAAGCCGCTCCAGCGTTTCCTTCTGGTTGAGCGAAGGATCGTCGAGCACACGTTCGAGGAGACGCTCGAGCACTTGGCCCACTTTGGCGCTAGGGGGGATGGCCAGGAGGCGCATGACGTCCCTGCCATCGACAGCCAGGTCCTTGATGTGCAGGGCGGCGTCTTCGGCCGCCACGCGGGCGATGCGCTCGCGCAGCTCGCGCGTCTCGCCCTGGGGATCCTCGCCGCGCCCACGGCTGACGATGTCCGCCTCGCGCAACGCGAACAGCAAGGGGAGACGCCCGCTCCCGACTCTCTTGACGAATCGACGGATGGTCCCGTCGGTCCAGTCCGGCGTGTAATAGAACATGTGTTGGCCCACCAACCCGACCAACAGCTCGGCCTCGGCCCGTGACAGACGCAGGCGAGCCGCCACGGGGGCCACCATTTCAGCACCGAGGTATTCGTGCTTGAAGAAACCGAACTCCTCGGGCGCGTCCTCGCGCGGCGCCTTGCTGGCCGGCTTGCCCACATCGTGCACCAGAGCGGCCAAACGCAAGATGGGTTCAGGCGGCACGGCATCCAGGGTGGCCAAGCAGTGCTGGTAGACATCGTGGACGTGAAAACGATTCTGCTGGCAACCGATGGCGGGAATCAGCTCGGGCAGAACCTCGGCCAGCAGGCCTGTCTGGCGCATGAGTTCCACGCCCCGCGAGGGATGCGGGGCCACCAGCAACTTGAGAAGCTCATCGCGCACACGCTCGGCTGAGACCTTGCGGAACACGTGCAGGGTCACGGCGATGGCCGCCAGCGTGTCCGGGTCGACCTCGAAGCCCAGTTGGGTGGCCTGGCGAACGGCGCGCATGGGGCGCAGACCGTCCTCGGAGAAGCGCTGTACCGGATCGCCGACCGTGCGCACCACCCGCCGGGCGATGTCCTCCTGCCCCTGATGGTGATCGATCAGCCGGCGTGTCTCCGGATCGTAGGCGATGGCGTTCATGGTGAAATCACGCCGAGCCAGATCCTCTTCCAGGGAGGCGCCGAACTTCACCACCGAGGGATGTCGCCCGTCCAGGTACTCCCCCTCACCGCGAAACGTGGTCACCTCGACATGGCGAGGCGGCTGTCCGGCCAGCACGGTGACGGTTCCATGCTGTAGGCCCGTCGGCACACTGAAGCGTGCACCGAAGACCCGCAGAATCTCTTCGGGCCGCGCGCTGGTGGCCACGTCGAAGTCGCCCACCTGGCGACCAATGATCAGATCACGGACACTGCCGCCCACCAGGTAGGCCTGGTATCCGGCGTGCACCAGTCTGCGGCACACACCTAGGACGTCATCAGGGATCAGGCTGTGGTCCATGACCTCTACGATCGGCCTTCGGCGTCCAGCCGCGCCAGCGCCAGTTCGGCCGCGTTCTGTTGGGCTTCCTTCTTCGACTTGCCACGCGCCCGTCCGTATTCCTTGTCACCCAACAGAATGGCTACCTCGAAGGTCTTGTCGTGATCAGGCCCCTGTTGACCGATGACCGTATACACGGGCGCCAATTGCAGACGAGCCTGCGAGATCTCTTGCAGCCGGGACTTGAAATCGCGAGCCGTGGTTGCGGGGGTCTCCGCCAGCACCGGCGCGAACAATCGCTCCACCACCCGGAACGCGGCGGCGAAACCGCCGTCGAGATAGACCGCGCCAATCAAGGCCTCCAGCGCGTTCGACAGCAACGAGCGTTTCTGCCGACCGCCGGCCTGCTCCTCGCCCCGGCCGAGAAAGATCCACTGTCCCAGCACCAGTCCCTCCGAAACCCGCGCCAACCCCGCCTCGTTCACCAGGGCCGAGCGCGCCTTGGACAGCTCGCCCTCGGGCTGCTCGGGGTAGCGGCGCATCAGAATATCGCTGATCGCCAAGGCCAGCACCGAGTCGCCCAGAAACTCCAGACGTTCGTTATCCGAGCGCCCAGGCACATTGGTCTCGTTCAACCACGACCGGTGCGTGAGCGCGGCTTCGCACAACGAGGTGTCGTAGAAGTGATGGCCGAGCTTCTCTTCGAGCGCGGCGTAGGGCGAGGGCGTATCAGGGGACGTCATTCGGCAAGAGTTCGAGTATCATAACTGCAAGCGATGGTCCGAGCCACCCTCACAACATCCCGGCTTCTCCTGCGGGCCCTCACCATCCTGGTCCTGTTCCTGCTCCAGTCTTTGCGTTGGTTCGCGGGCTGGCTCTGCCTGCTGGTCATCTTCGCCGGTCGCAAGCGTCGCCAGGAATGGTTCGGCCGCTGTGTCCTGGACCTGTTCCGACATCTGGGCGCCACCTTCATCAAGGTCGGTCAGATCATGAGCACCCGGCCCGACCTGCTGCCCGAATACATCACACGCGCGCTCGAGCACCTGCAGGACGACGTGGGCCCCTTCCCTTTCTCGCAGGTGGTCCGCACCATCGAAGAGGATCTGCACCGCCCCATCAACGAGTTGTTCGCCGAGTTCGCGCCCGTGCCCCTGGCCTCGGCTTCGGTGGCCCAAGTGCACAAGGCCCGCCTGCCCGACGGCCGCGTGGTGGCGGTCAAGGTCCGCCGCCCCAATCTGGTCGAGCTGTGTACCTTCGACCTGGCGGTCATGCGTATGGTCACCAACTTGCTGAGCAAGCTGCCGCCCCTGGAACCCCTGGAGCCAAAATTCGCCGTCGAGGAGTTCGGGCGTGCCGTCTTCGCCCAGTTGGACTTCGGCATCGAAGCCCGCAACAACCAGCGTTTTCGCGACAACTTCCGCAACCAGCAGGCGGTCATCTTCCCCGAGGTCTTCACCGAGTTGTCGAGCGAGCGCATCCTGTGCATGTCGTTCATCGAGGGCACGAAGATCCTGGCAGTCGGGCAAACCCGCTCCGACCCCAAACGTATGGCCCGACTGGGCATGCAGGCCCTGATGAAGATGATCTTCGAGGACGGTTTCGTGCACGCCGACCTGCACCCCGGCAACATCTTCATCACCACCGACGACCGTGTGGCCCTGCTGGATCTCGGTCTGGTAGGCGAGTTGGACCGCCCCCACCGCGTGGCCATGGCCCGCTTCTTCGCCGCCTGGGCGCAGCGCGACGGGGACACCATGGCCAAACAGATGTACTCGCTCTCCACCAGCAAGCCCGATGATCCCAAGACCTTCGAGGCCTTCCGTGCCTCGGTCATCGATTTCGTGGGCCGCTACTGGGGTCAGCGGCTGGCCGACATGCAGATCGGCAAGGTGCTCATCGACATGCTGGGTATCCTGCGCCGCCACCGCATCCGCATGGCGCCGGTCTTCACCATCGTGAACATCGCCATCGCGGTCACCGAGGGCATCGGCAAGCAGCTCGATCCCGACCTGGACCTCATGGCCGAGGCGGTGCCGTTCTTCATGTCCCACCCCGGATTGGCCCAGTCCGACTGACGAGGCTCTCGCTTTGTCCGCCGGATCGCAGAGCGCCTGGGTCCGGTCGAACGCTAGCCGCGCCCACCGCGCGGGTGAGGCGGCGGGGGAGTCGCGGTGGCGCCGTCTTCGGGCCACGCATGACGAGGATAGCGACGGCACAACTCGCGGCGAATGGCGGGATAGTGCTGACGCCAGAAACTCGCCAGATCGCGGGTGACCTGCACGGCCCGGTGATTGGGAGCCAACAGGTGCAGGGTCAGGGGCACGCGGCCCCGGCACACGCTGGGACCCGCCGCCATTCCAAAGAAGTCCTGCAGCCGCGATTCGATCCAGGGCGGCTGTCCGCTCTGGTAGTGCACGGGGACCACGCGTCCGCCTGCCAAGCGCACCCGCTCGGGAACTTCCTCGCGTAGCAGGCGAGCCACGGCCGCCGGCAAACCGGCCAGCCAGCGTTGCACGATGCCGCTCTCCTGCACCTCCGCCATGCTGGTCAGGCCTGTACAGGCCTCGGTCACCATGCTCCGCCAGGCATCCACGTCCAAGGACGGGATGCCCGCCTCAGGAAACGCCTGATGCAGGATCTCCAGCTTGGCCTGCAGCTCCACGGGCACCGCGGTCGGCGAATCCCCGCCACGCTCCGCGGCCACAACCGCCTCGGCCAGCAAGCGGCTAGCCTCGGCGGACGGTTGGGCGGGCTGCCGGGATTCCTCCAAAGTGATGGCCCCGCAGACCAAGGCGCTGACCCGCTCCACGCGCTGGCGCTGCTCGTTCCACACGAGCTGGTCGCGCTCGCTCAGCTCACCCGGCACGATGTCCAGCAGCCACTCGGCGGCGATGCCCACCGCCAGGCGAACCTGCACCGCCTTGCGCGCCCCTACGCCGGATCGCTCCTCCACGTCGACGGCACACAAGAGATCGTCGGGGGGGTGCGGCCCCACGTCGGCCGCCCCGCCCGCAGCCAGGACCGCCTCGCTGCTGCCCCGCCCGCGTCGCCGCATGATCCGATCCGGGAAGGCCGCCAAGGTCGCCATGGCCAGAGCCCGGTCGACATCATCCGGGGTGCCTGGCCGTTTGACCCTGGCATCCTTGCGCAAAACGGCCGCGTACTGCCTTCGGCCACGCTCCGCGGCCTCGGCGGCGCGACCGTCCACGCCCAACCCGCGCATGCGATCGCGTGCGAATCCCGCATCGCGCGCTTGTCGAAAACGCTCAAGGCGTTCCAGCAGATCGGCGCCCTCTCGCGCCGCGCTGCCACCAGGCCCGGAAAAGCGCGCCCGTGTGCTGTCGCTGATGTCCCCCTCGGAGACCAGGGCGGCCAGCGCCGCAGCTTCTTCTCCCACGCCCTTGCGCTCACCCTCGACCAAGAGGCGCGCCAGGCGGGGATGCACGGGAAAACGCAACATCTCGCGTCCGGTTGAGGTCAATGTGCCATTCGCATCGAGCGCGTCCAGGCGCCGCAGCAAGGCTTGTCCGCTCTGCAAGGCCAGCGCATCCGGGGGCTCGAACCACTCGAAATGCTCAGGCTCGCGGATGCCCAACGCCGCCAGGGTCAACAACGCCTCGCACAGATCGACACGCGCGATCTCGGGCAGGTCGTGGCTGCGGCGCGAATCGTAGTCGTGTCGGGTATAGAGCCGCAAAGCTCGCCCCGCTCGCGTGCGCCCGGCCCGCCCGGCGCGCTGAATGGCCGAGGCTTGGCTGATCTTGCCTAGCGCCAGCACCGGCAGACCGCTCCAGGGCGAGTGCGAAGCGATACGCGCCAGGCCCGAGTCGATCACCGCCACGACGCCTTCGATGGTCACGGATGTCTCGGCCACGTTGGTGGAGAGGATCACCTTGCGACGATCCGCCGGCTCCACCGCGCGCCGCTGCTCGGCAGGGTTCAAGTCCCCGTGCAAGGGGACCAGCAACAGATCGTGCGCATCGGCCAGGGGTTGCAGCTTCTCGGTCGTACGACGAATCTCCGCGGCACCCGGCAGAAAGACCAAGACATCGCCGTCGAGCCCGTCCTGCAACAAGCCGCGCACCGCGCTCGCCACCTGCTCGGGCAGGGGTCGCGTATCCGCTTGCGGAAGGTAGTCCAACGACACCTCGAACAGCCGCCCCTCGCTGCGGACAAGAGGACAGTCGCCCAGAAAACCGCGCACCGGCTCCGCCTCCAGGGTGGCCGACATCGCGACCAGGGACAGGTCCGGACGCTGGGTCCGCTGCAGCCGCCGCAACAACGCCAGCGCCAGGTCGGAAGCCAGGTGACGCTCGTGAAACTCGTCCAGAATCACCACGGCCACTCCTGGCAGGGTCGGCTGGCTGAGCAATCGGCGCAGCAGAATGCCCTCGGTGACAAAACGAATGCGCGTGCCGGGTCCGGCCTCCTGGGCGAAGCGAACCGTGTACCCCACGCTCTGCCCTACGCTCTCCCCCCGCTCACAGGCCACTCGCTCGGCCGCCAGGCGCGCCGGCAGCCGTCGCGGTTGCAGAACGACGATCTCCCCTTGGTCGCCCCAGCCTGCGTCCAGTATAGCCGGGGGAACCCGCGTGGTCTTCCCCGCCCCGGGCGGCGCCTCGATAACCAGAGCGCGCTGCTCACGCAGGTCGGACACGATTCCCGGCAACAGGGAATCGATGGGCAGCGCTGCAGGTCCGGGCCTGCCCATTAGGGAAAGATCTGAGAGCCTCGCGCTCGAGCCAGGTCGAAATCGAACCAGCCGGTCAGCGAGCCACCGATGTCGGGATCGGGAACAGGGAGACGATCGATGCGGGCGGCCTCCACCTTCGCGTCCACCAATTCCAGGGAAAAGGCGCTGGCGAACAGCCGCTGGTTCAAGCCGATCCTGAAATCTGATCCAATCGGGGTGCGAGCCGTGGGATCCGCCACATCGTTCTGCGCCGCCGAGCCAAACTCCGTGAACTCGATCCAAGACCGGTAGGCACCATCGGGCACCGGCAGGACGACGCCATCAGGAGAGAACACGTCATCGGCGGTGGCGACCACGGGGCGCGAGCAGGTTTCGCGAGGACTCAAGGATGCGTGAACGATGCCCTTGAACACGGAAACGCGAATGCGCGCCGGCCCCGTAGCCGAGGCACGGGTGCAGTAGCGATCGTCATAGTCGTGTTGAATGCTGCCATCGGCGGCCACCACCTCGCGACCACGCACGCAGCGGGCGACCTCGAACGAATCCCGGACATCGACAAACAGGGTGTCGTTGTTCTCGACCTGGCGCCCAGACCGTTGCAGCCGGATGGTCACCCGGTTCATCCGATTGTCCGTCCCTGACCATTCGTTTCCGTTCAGGTCACGATTCAGGCTCTCGATGGGCTCGCCCGCGAAAAATCCCGGGGCCAGGTCATAGGCGGCGGGGGCCGTCGCGCTCCCACATCTACCCGTGTCGTCGCAGTAGTCCCCCTTGGGTGAACAGTTGCGCACGAAGAGCGTGCCGCTGGCCTCGCCCTCGCCTTGCCCGGACTTGCATCCGGCCAGCATGGCGATCAGGAGCGCCAGCCGGCCGCACCGGACACACGAGATCGTCCTATCTCTCCCGAGCGGGGATGGAGTCAGGGGGGCCATGTAGGTCGTATCCTACCACTCGGGCGATGGTGGGCACATGAAAGCACATGCGCCCCGGCTTGATTGGGTCAAGTTCGCCGGCGCAACCACCGATGGAATAGGCGCCAGTCACGACCGACCGCCTTTTCATCTCTTTCCGGGGACTCATGGCATGACCAAATCGGATCTAGCCGAACAGCTCTCGCAAATCATGAGACTACCCAAAGGCCGCTCGGAGTTGGTGCTCGACACCGTCTTCGACTGTCTAGGGAAGGCGCTCTGTCGAGAGGAGCGCATCGAAATCCGCGGTTTCGGCAGCTTCGAACTCAGGCACTATCGCGCCCGTCATGGGCGCAACCCGCGCACAGGCGCGGCGGTCGAGGTCAAGCCCAAGCGGCTCCCCTATTTCAAAGTCGGCAAGGAGTTGCGTGCCCGCGTGGCCAAGGGGAAACGTGCCAAACGCGAAGCCCCCCCCTTCGTGGAACCGCAAGATCTCACGGTTGCATCGGTCGAAATCCCGAGCGCCAAGTTCTAAAAACTCGCTCGCACGTGGCCGCCGATGGTGAACGTCGCGGTCGCGATCTTGCCTGGAGTCCAAGGGTCATTTCCCAACCTGGTGTGCTTGGCCTCGATGGCGATGCGAGCATCGAGGATCAGGGTAAAGGGCGTGTTGAAGTCGACGAGGAAGGTCGACAGAGCCGACCGAGCGGTCGCATCCAGCTCCACCAGAATGGCTTTCGAACCATCGTCCCATTTCACCTCGGTGGCGTCGTCCATGGACAGTGGAAGGTTGGCCAGAAAGCTGCTGACCGGCGCCCTGGGTGATAGCACCCCCTGCGGCGCCACGTACAACGCGGCCGATTCAATAGGGAATCCCTCGTCGAGAGAGACCTGCACCTCGACGGAGATCGGCTCGGCATTCGCCATCACCCAGCCTCTCCTCTCGCGCAAAACCGGCACATCGGCCCCCAGATCGACCGGGGCTTGGTCATCGTAGTCGAAGGCCAAGGCACACCAACCGGCGGCATCGCAACTCAGAGGATACCGCTGGCAATCCACCGTTCCTTCGCGCTCCGAAGGGCGGCAACAATCGTCGGTCAAGGCAGCAGGTCCGCTGCACACGACGTTGGGGATCCCTTCGGGAGGGACGGCCCTCCAGCGCGGATCGTCAGGCTCCGATGCCACCGTGAAGTGGGCCGGCGGCAAAGCGAAAGTCACCTCTCCCCCCCCCACTTCCTCATGGGTGCACCCCACACTGGCCAACATCATCCAGGCAGGCACCAACAGCAGGCGAGACAGTCGTTTCGCCATATTGCCAATTTCAGCGAGGCTTGACCCCGGTGCCCTTGGCCGGGGCGACCGCGGGCGCCGAGGACGCCGTGGACACACCAGTCAGGAATTGCAGCGCCACGGCTTTGTCCGTCTTCTCCGCCGGGTTCAGCTTGATGGAGTGTGGCTGCCCAGGCGGCAGATACAGGATCTGATCGCTGGCCACGGGATACTCCTCGCTGCCCACGGTCAGCTTCCCCGTGCCCGAGATCACGTAAACAATCGCGGCGGATCGCCCATGGTCGTGTCGGGCCAGCTCGCCGCCACTCGCGAACTCCAACAAATTGACGGCGACGGTTGGGCTGCGGGTGGCCTTGGGGTCGACCAGCACCCTGCTGGTCCCCTGGCCCCCCGCCAGCGGTGCGGCCGGCGCGGCCTGAGCAGAGGTCACCACCAAGGCGCCATTCGCCTCGGGCGGGAGCTTGGCGTCCTTGGCGTCGCGAACCACCTCGAAATCCGCACGCCCACGCGCATCGGCGGGGTTGCGGTACACGCGCTCGGGGCCAGGAGGCACGAAGGCCTGCAGCACCAGGGCGGTGGTCTGTCGTCCCATGTTCTCGATGGCGTGCGGATAGCCAGCCGGCACGAAGGCCGCCATGCCTTCATCCAGCTTCAGGGGCTCGCCCCCGCTGGGCCCCAACAGCCGAGCATGTCCCTTGAGTACGTACAGGACCTTGGCGCTGCGGGGATGACGATGGGTGGCCACTCGGCTGGCCGGCCCGATGTTGAGTTGGGTCAGCGCCATGGCCGAGACCCGCATGTTCACCTCGTCCGCCAAGACCTTGTAGGTGTACGGGGCGGCGCGCTTGGGACCCGGCTTGCCCTTGCTGGCGGCTCCGCCAGGGATCCGTTCGGGAACATCCTCGGCCCTGACGGTGAATTGGTTGTTCTGCGTCTGGAAAGAGAAGGGCAGGATCACCTTCGCCCCCGACTCGATGCCCTCCAGGGTCCAAGAGGCGGCGACGCCTTGCACACAGGTGGAAAGCACCTCGGGAGCCTGGCCCCGCCCCACCTTGGCGGACTTGACCTTCCCACCTGGGCCGATGGTCACCTCGACGTCCACCTTGCCCGACACGTCCATCCTGTCAGCCAAGGCTTTCTCGAAGCATCGATGCACGTCGGCGCCATGTTTCTGCAGTGCCTTCTCGATGAGACGAGCCGCATCTTTATCCGAGCCGGCCTGCGGCGCGGCCACACCTGCCCCTACCCACAGCAAACTGGCGATTAGCGAGACAACCCCAAACGTCGATTTTCGCATGGTTGCTTCCTCAAGCTCCTTCGTAGCACGAATGCCCGCCGGTTGTCCCAAAGGCAGCGTAAAGAAAGCCCGGAAACAAGCCGATAGTCCTACGTGGCCATTCGATTGGCGGCGCCCCACCTTTGGCTCTCCATCCTAGCCATCGGCACGTGTGCAGACGCCTACGCCAAGACCGACGTGCTGCGCACCCACGCGGGGCGCACCATAAGCTGGGTCTATCGTGACATCACCATAGGCGTGGACCCCAGCGCTCCCAGCCGCACCGTCTCGCAAGAAGGTGTCATGGAGGCCTTGCGCGCAGCGATCGACGCCTGGAACGGAGTCCCCGAACTGCCGGTGCGGTTCGTGGTCACATCCGACCCTGAGCCCGCGGTCCGCCTGCACTTCTGCCGCACAGTCTGGGGCGGCGACAAGGACGATCTGGGCAAGGCCGTCTTCACCGCGGATGTGGAGACCGGCGAGGTCTCTTCCGCCGTGGTGCAGATCAACGAATGCGCTCGCGCCTTCCTGCCACCTGATCAAGCCCAACATGGACGTTTTGATCTGCAAGCCGTCCTGACCCATGAATTGGGCCACGTGCTGGGCTTGAGCCACGGTGACAATCCCGATGCGCTCATGTACCCGCGAGGCGGCAGCGCCGGTGTACGTACCCCCAAGCTCGACGATCGAGCCGCCCTCGCCATCGTCTACGGCACCGCCCTGGTCACGCAGCCGCCCACGATCCAGCAATTCGCCCCTGCCCTGCGAGCCGTTGAACCAGTCAGTCCAGAACCGGTAGACAAGACCATGCCCGAAGAGGTACTCACCGCCATGCGCATCGCAGACGACGAAGGCCGCTCCATGGTGATCTTCACTTGCGAGCCCATGGTCCTGCCGCCCATTTCCTCGTTGGAGGATGGTCAGGAACAGAGGCCGCGCAAGAGCCGCCCCCAGCGGGCCCGCGCGACTCACGCCCCTCTCAGGCCGTGAGCCGACGGACGCGGTGACTACTTGTTCTCGGTCTCAGGGCTGGGTGCGGGCGTGGCAGGAGCCTCAGGCTCCGGCGCCGGTGCTGGCGCAGGGCTCTGAGCTGGAGCGGCGGTCGGAGTCTCCTCCACCACCATGGGCTCGTCCCAGCCTCCGCGCCGGCGCGGGGGCGGCCCGGACCAGGCGGGACGCCGATCGCCAGTGCGCGGCGGACGTCGATCGCCACCAGGACCGCCTGGCCTGGGTTGACCAGCGGCCTCGGGACGGCCGGGTTGATCAGCACGCGGCGGACGATCGCCACGCGGGGGACGATCAGCGCGCGGCGGACGATCACCGCGTGGCGGACCGCCTGGACCTTGTCCACGACCGCCCGCGGCTCGGTCACCTGCGGGACGTGGACCGCGGTTGTCGAAACGGGGAGGACGAGGACGGCCGGGCTGCTCGCGGCGCGTGGGATCCACGGGACCGCGATCGCCGCGTCGCTCTTCCGGAGCGCGGGTCAGCATCCAGCCCTCGCCGCCCTTGGCCAGCTCTCCGCGCGGCATTTCCGCGTCGCGATCCATGCTGTTGAATCCGCCGCCACGGCCGCGACCGCCCGGGCCGCCGCCGCCGAATCCACCACGACCACCAGCGCCACCGCCGCCAAATCCGCCACGGCCGCCGCCCGGACCTCCGGGGCCACGCCCTCGCCCACCTTCCCGGTCACCCCGCCCGCGTCCACCGCGTCGGTCGTCGCGCGAATCATCACGATGGCGAGACTCGGGGCGCGGCATCAGATCCACGACGTAATAGAAATCGCCCTTCTTCTGGGCGTTGCTCGGCGGCGTGTCCTCACCTGCCAACACACGCACCAAGCGCACGTTCCCGGTTCGTTTGCCTGTGACAGCCAAGGCTTCCATCAGGCGGGTCAGGCGGTCGCCGGCAATGCCCATGGCTGCCGAAACAGCCTCGGCCTCCGGACCGGCGCCCAGATCGGGAGCGGGCGGCGCTTCCTGGGGCGCAGCCTCACCGGCCCCCGCGTCCGCAGCCTCACCCTCGGCCTGCGCCGTCGGCTCGGCAGCAGCCTCACCCTCGGCCTGCGCCGTCGGCTCGGCAGTGGCCTCACCCTGCGCTGCGGTCTCGCCCTCGCCGCTGGCGCTTGGTTCGGAAGCAGCCTCGGGCTGCGCCTCTGCGGTGGGCGCGGGCGCCGGAGCAGGCTCCTCAGCTGGATGGGCAGCCCGGTAGGCCTGTAAGGCATCGGCAGCCTGCCGCAAGAGAACCCCAGGGAATTCGGTGATGGTCTTCATGAACGCGTCCTTGGCGTGGTTGAGGGCCTCGTCAAGGAGGCCCAAATGACTGGCATGGCTCTTTAATGGACTTATGGTCCCAGGTCAATGGGGTGGCATCATGCCCTGACCCGGCCGGCGATGCGAGTGCCTTCTCACGTCCGGCAAACAAGCCAGCCTGTGGTTCGCCCGGCCCGTACCTTGGCCCCAGCGCAAGACCGCCACGCTCTTTTGACGGCCAGAGGCAGCACCGGGTCCATGGCCTGGTGCCCCAAGGCTAGACCGCGAGCGGCCGGGGTGGTCCCGCCCTTCACCCGTCACAGCGTATAGCCACCATCGGCGGTCAGCACCGCGCCGGTGACCGAACGCGCATCGTCCGAGATCAAGAACGCGATGTGGGCCGCGATCTCTTCTGGCTGTGCGTAGCGGCCCAGGGGTGTCCCCATCGCCGCCATGGCATCGAAGGCCGCGCGCTGCGAGCCGTGCTTTCTCACGAGGTCGACGAAGAAAGGGACATCGTGCCAGATCGGCGTCTCGACCCCGCCGGGAGCCACGGCATTGACCCTGATCCTGCGCGCCGCCCCCTCCTTGGCAGCGACCTTCATCAGATGAAGCGCTCCAGCCTTGGACGCACCATAGGCGCCCACGCCTGGATCAGCCTTCAGCGCGGCCGCTGAGGCCGTGAGCACGATGGCCCCTCCGTCGCTGACCAGCCTGAGGCCGGCACGCAAAGTCAGGAAGGCGCCGTCCAGATTGATGGCGAGCACGCGACGCCAGCGCTCGAAGGTCATGTCGACAAGTGGAACTCCATCCGCGACGCCCGCATTGGCAACCACCGCGCGAAGCATGCCGAAGCGCTCGCGGATTTCGCCCTCGAGCTGCAACCACGCCCCATCGTCAGCCACATCCATCTTGCGGAAGAGGGCCGGTTCGAGACCCGCGGGCAAGGCGTTGCGATCGATCAGCACGAGGGGCGAGCCACTGGCGGCAAAGTGGCGAGCCGTCGCCAGCCCGATGCCAGAGGCCGCCCCCGTAATCAAAACCGGCTGCGCTTGCATTGGTAGATACCTGTATTCCTTTCTTCTAGCGTGAAGTCGGGCTGACAGG
>CAZHUY010000068.1:0-27737 GCA_964535465.1 uncultured Myxococcales bacterium | reverse complement strand
CACCCGGGCGCTTCGCGCCCGGCCTCGCCAAACCCTCCCGCGCTCTGGCTACGGCGAGCCAAGCTCGCCTCCGCCTACGCGATTAGGATATAGCTGATCGTAGCTGTGTGGCCACTGCGACTGCTAGCGCAGCGACATGGACCAGTTTGCGATGGTCGGCTTGCCCTTGTAGCTCGGGAATCCGAACCACTGCATCTGATTCAGGATGCACATGGGCAGTGAGCCCTTGCCCTGTCCGTTCACCCGAACCGCCTTGATTCGACCGGTGGGCATGACCACGAAGTCGACCTCGACCGTCGATACGCCCTTGCCCATGATGCAGGGGACCAGCTTGCGGTAGTTGGCCCGCATCACCTGATCGATCCTGCCCTCGTCCAAGATGGCATCCCCGCCCCCCTCACTGACGTCGCCGAAGTTCATGTCGTTGTTGAAGTCCTCGGCGCGACCGGCGATGCCATTGTTGGCGCCACTTGGCCCACCACCCGAACGCCTGCCGCCCGCGCGCTTGGGCGGCGCGAACGATATCTTGACGTCCTTGAGGAAGGCGTCGACATCGGCTTCACTCACGCGAGAGGCGAGGACATCGTCCTTGGCGGCGGCCCGCTTGTGGATGTACCAACCCACACCCCCGGCCACGGCCACCACCGCGGCTCCGATGATGAGCAAGGTCCAGCGCCCCTTCTTGCGCTCCACGTGCTCGTGCACCTGCTCGGCCTGCGCCCGGCGTTGCATCTCCAGGCGGCGCTCGGTGACACGCGTGAACTCGAGCAACTGCGCATGCTCGCGGATCTTTTGTCGATCCCCGGAGTCCACGTCCACGATGATGTCGTCGCCGGTGAAGATGCCCTTTTCCATCTGGGCCATCACCTGGGCCAGCGAGAACGGGCCGTAGTCGAGGCGATCCTTCTGCACCAGCCAGCGTTCGTACTCCTCGGTCAGGCGAACCGCATCAGCCACGCTGAATGACTTGCCGATGCTGATGGTCGACGGCGGCTCGACCGGCTTGGCGGCCACGCCGCCGCCCTCCATGCTGGCAATGACGCCACCCATGGCGTCCAAGAGCTCTCGCGGGCGCGCGAAACGCGTCTCGGGTAGGGGGGCCATGCCACGCGCCACCACCGCATCAATGACGGGTGGTACCGCCGGATTGACCTTGCTGGGTGGCCACAAGGGCGATCCCGGGGCATGGCCCGTGATCATCTCGTAGAACACCGCGGACAACGAGTAGACGTCAGCGGCAGGCGAGGGATCCTCACCCGCGGCTACCTCGGGCGCCAGGTACAGCCCTGGCTGGTTACCTGCCGGGCCACCGCGCCGTGCCAGGGCGGGGATCAGGCGCAGCAGGCCGAGGTTGACGAGCTTGACCCTGCCGCCGGAAGTGATGCGGATGGTCTCCGGATTGATACCACCGTGCACCAACATCTTGTGCGCGTTTTCCAGCGCATTGCACACATGCCCAAGAATCACATGTGCATGGCTGAGGCCGATGACGCCTCCCTCGCTGCGGCGAGCGTCCACGAGCTGGCGAACGCTGGCGCCGTCCACCGCCTCCGTGGCGACATAGAAGCGCTCGCCCTCACAGCCCCAGGCAACCAGGGTCGCCAGGTTCTTGTCGGTGATACTCGAGGCCCGGCCAAGGTCGCTTTCGGCCAGGTTCTGGGTTGTGCCGTTGGCGCCAAAGACGCGCAGATGGACCGGAGTCCCGCCCTGCGTGTCCTGCGCTTGGTACAGGCTGCTGCCGTCTTCCTCGGCCATGTGGCTGCGAACCTGGAAGCGGCCACCCACCAGCACGCCCGCGGCAATCTGGGGATTGGCTTTGGATCCTGGGGAATGCGAGAGCTTCATGAGACGGGGGGAGATACTACAGGCTTCTAACGAACAAATCTCACCGGATGAGAAGAATCAAGGTATGGCCATGACCATCTGTGGATGAGGTGATCGGCAGCGAACTACTCTGTCTTGAACCGGCGGACCAACTCTCGCAGGCGACGTGAGCCACCACCCTCGCGAAACACGAAGCGGATGCCGAACTGACCGGGTCCGGCGTGATAAATGACCTTGCCCGAGATCGCCATGGGGGCCACCCCGCCAGGCGGAACCAGGTCCAAAACGACATCGGTTCCCAAAGCCGGCACCAGGGGCGCAAAGACCAGAGCCCCATTGGTGCTCAGCTCGCGAAGCTGGCCCTCCATGGGCTCGTGAATGTTGGCCACATGAATCTGCACGGGCAGCCCCACCGGGATACGGGTATGCCTCCTCTTGGGCGTCGGCTTGCGGTCCCCGGCCAGGGTCTGCAGCACGAAATCACGTTTGACCGCTTCCTCGGCGGCGAACCTGACCAGGGCCCCCGCGCGCACTCGCAGACGCGGCAAGGCAGGGCGCCACGACACCACCGCCCCTCGAATGAGGACGCGGTTGGGCAGGGCCTTGCAGATGATCTCGACGACGACCTCGTCGTCCGGATTCAGCTGCTTGGTAGTCGGGCAGAAGATCCCGCCTTCGGGATGCTCGGCGTTGTAGAAACTGCGAAACTCCTCAGCACTTCTGCAGCGGACACGCAGGATGTTCAATTCGTTCCCCCCTCCTGCGGGGGACTGCTACTGGGTGGCTTTGAGTGCCCCATTGTACTAGTTTTCTCGTCTGGTCGATGACAATCCGTGTGAATTTTGATGGCCGGGTATGCGAACCCCAGGACGCGGTCATTACGGTCTTTGACCGGGGGTTCCTCTTTGGGGATTCGGTCTACGAGACCCTGGGCACCCATCGCGGTCGCCCGGTCTTTCTGAAGGAGCACATGGATCGCTTGGCCCGTTCGGCTGGCGGGCTGTTCATGCGACTGCCCCCGCGCGAACGGATCGAGCAAGTCGTGCGCGAAACCCTGGCCGCGGCGCAGAATCCGGAGTCTCGCCTCCGCATCATCGTAACGCGCGGAGACGGACCCATCGATTTGGACCCGGCCACCGCCGGCGAGCCTCACTTGGTCATCATCGTTCAGCCCCTGGGCGGTCCTTCCCCCGCGATGATGGAAAATGGGGTCCCGGTGGAAATCGTCTCGGTGGCGCGCAACTCGCCGCAGGCGCTGGACCCCGCCATCAAATCGGGCAACTACCTCAACAACGTCTTGGCCGTGGGCGAGGCCAAGCGACGGCGGCCCACGGCCAACGAAGCCATCCTGTGCGCTGCCAACGGCAGAGTGGCCGAAGGGGCGTCCAGCAACATCTTCGCGGTCGTGGCGGGCGAGCTGCGCACGCCATCTTTGCAGGTGGGCATCCTGGACGGTGTGACCCGAGCAAAGGTCATCGAACTGGCGCAGCGAAATGGTATTCCAATCCGCGAAACACCTTTCATGAGTCCCGATGAGCTTCGACAAGCACACGAGGTTTTTCTCACCAGCTCGGTGCGCACCATTCTGCCCGTGGTTCAGGTGGATGGCGTCACGGTGGGCGACGGCCGACCGGGAACCGTAACCCGACATCTGATGTCTCTTTATCGTCAACTGGTCGAGGCCCAAACATGAATCCCCAGTTCAGCCTGAAGTTCTTCATCATCGGCGGCGCGCTTCTCATCATTTGCGGGGTCGCGCAAGCGCTGATCCGGCCGCGCCCCCCCCAAGGCAGCCCGGCCAGGCGCGCCTTGGGCGGCTCGATGGTACGCACCGTGATGTTCGTAACGGTGGGCGTGCTGGCCATTATGGTGGGCATGGGCGCCATCCCTATCGGCGGGCGCTGACGCGGGTGTGGCGATTCCGTTGAATCGCGTGCGGCAATCCGCTAGAACGACCCGCTCTTCTTGGCGGTGCAAACATGATTGGACGCTACACCCGACCCGCGTTGGCCGAACTCTGGTCAGACGCTCACAGATACGAGACTTGGCTGCAGGTGGAACTGGCAGCTTGCCAGGCCATGGAGGCATCCGGCCGCGTGCCCGCGGGCACGGCCGCCACAGTGCGTGAGAAAGCCCAAGGCAAGCTGCAGGCCAAGCGCATCCTCGAGATCGAAGAGCGGACCAAGCACGACGTCATCGCCTTCCTCACCCACGTCGAGGAGATTGTGGGTCCGCCCGCGCGTTGGTTGCACCTGGGCATGACCTCCTCGGACGTGCTCGACGCGTCCTTCGCCATCCTTTTGCGCCAGGCCGCCGACGAGATCCTCCTGGGCATCGATCAGCTCCTGAAGGCCTTGTCGCACAAGGCGGATGAGCATCGCGAAACCATGATGATCGGGCGCTCGCACGGCATCCACGCCGAGCCCATCACCGCCGGCCTGGTCTTCGCGGGGTTCTTCAGCGAGGTCAGCCGCGCACGCCGCGCTCTGTGCAATGCCCGCGAGGAGATCGCGGTGGGCAAGCTGGCCGGCGCGGTCGGCACCTACGCCAGCCTGGATCCCGAGATCGAGACGCGCGCCCTGGGCTCGCTGGGCCTGCACCCCGAGGTGGTGCCCACCCAGATCGTCGCGCGCGATCGTCACGCCGGCTACTTCATGGCGCTGGCCCGTTTGGGCACGGCCGTCGAGCGCATGGCCCTGACGGTCCGCCATTGGCAGCGCACCGAGGTGGGCGAGGCCATGGAGGCCTTCGGCAAGGGCCAGAAGGGCTCGTCGGCCATGCCCCACAAGAAGAACCCGATCCTCTCGGAGAACCTGTGCGGTCTTTCCCGCCTGCTGCGCTCGTACGCGGGCGCGTCGCTGGAGAACGTGGCCCTCTGGCACGAACGCGACATCTCGCACTCGTCGGTCGAGCGCGTGATCGGTCCCGACGCCACCGGCACCGCCGATTTCATGGTCCGCCGCGCGGCCGGACTGATCGAGGGTCTGGTGGTGAACAAGGATCGCATGCAGCGCAACCTGGACATGACCGGGGGCCTGGTCTTCAGCGAAGGCGTGATGTTGGCGCTCGTGCGCAAGGGTCTGGCCCGCCAGGCCGCCTACGAGCTGGTGCAACAACACGCGCTGGCCGCGGCCGGCTGTCTGGGGCAGAGCGGAGTCCCCAGCTTCCGTCAACGCCTGGGCGGGGATCCGCAGATCTCCGCTCATCTGAGCCCGGCCGAGCTGGATGAAGCATTCGATGTCAAACACAACCTGCGATGGAGTGGGGCGATCATCGATCGTGCCTTGCGCGATCTCGACGGCTGAATGAGTGAGTACCAGCGGGGCTTTGCCCGGTGGTACTCGCCGCGGGAGTTGAAAGAACCCTCCCAGGGTTCTTTCTTAGGAGAACCAAAAGGAGACACGCCATGGTTTCGAATGAGCTAATCCGGGCGCAGCTTGCCAAGACGCTGGACAAGACCGATTTGCCCGAACTGGGCGACAAGTACACCGGCAAGGTTCGCGACTGCTACACCAAGGACAATCGCCGCACCATCGTGGTCACCGATCGCATCAGCGCCTTCGACGTGGTGCTGGGGACCATCCCTTTCAAGGGGCAGGTGCTGAATCAAATCGCCGCCTACTGGTTCGATGCCACGCGCAGCATCGCCTCCAACCACGTCATCAGCGTGCCGGATCCGACGGTGATGATCGCGGCCGAGTGCGAGCTCCTGCCCGTGGAGTTCGTCATGCGCTCGTACCTGACCGGCGTGACCACCACGTCCATCTGGTACCACTATGAACGCGGCGACCGCACCTTCTGCGGCCACAAGCTGCCCGAGGGCATGCGCAAGAACCAGAAGCTGGACAAGGCGTTGCTCACGCCTTCGACCAAGGCCTCCAAGGGCGACCACGATATGTCGGTTTCACGTGAGGAGATCCTGGCGGCCGGCGTGCTCAACGCCGAGACCTTCGACCGCGCCGCCGAGATGTGCGCACGCATCTTCGCCTTCGGCCAAAGCCTGGCGGCCCAACGTGGCCTGATCCTGGTCGACACGAAATACGAAATCGGCCGACGCCGCGACGGCAGCCTGTGCTTCATCGACGAGGTCCACACGCCGGACAGCTCGCGCTACTGGTACGCCGACGACTACCAGACCCGTTTCGACAAGGGCGAAGAGCCGCGCGGCCTGGACAAGGAGTACGTGCGCCGGGCGTTGGCCGAGAAGGGCTACCGCGGAGATGGCCCGCCGCCGCCGCTCCCCGACGACATTCGCTGCGAAGCCGCCCGCCGCTACATCGCCCTCTACGAACTGATCACCGGCCGCGGCTTCGTGCCCGACTTCGAGGAACCCAACGTACGCATCCGCCGGAACCTCGGGCTGAAGTAGTCGCGTTGGCGTAGGTGCGCTTCGCCCACCGAAGCCAGAGCGTGGGAAGGTTTGGAAACCCTCTCAGGGTTTCCATCTCGAGTGACTCAAGGTTTCGGCTGCTTGAAGCGCCGCTCGGCCTCGCCTTCGGAGAGCGGCGCCTTTTCCTGGGAAGAGGCGAGGGCGACCGCACTTTGCATCATCGCCTGCAGCTGGGCTGGGTTGGCGCCCGGGGCCGTGCCCATTCCGGTCAAATCGATGGGCACGGGGAACACGATGGTCGAGCGCGCCTCGGACGAGACCTCGACCAGGGTTTGGTAGAGGCGAAGCTGCAGGGCGCCGGGGGTGGAGGCGATGGTGCGCGCCGCCTCGGCCAACTGGGCCGCGGCCTGCACCTCACCGCCGGCCGCGATGACCTTGGCCCGCCGCTCGCGCTCAGCCTCGGCCTGCCGGGCCATGGCGCGCTTCATCTCTTGCGGCAGCTCGATGTCCTTCAGCTCGACCGCGGTGATCTCCACACCCCACTGCTCGGTGCGCGTGTCGAGGATGTTTCGCACCTCGTTGTTGATGCCTTCACGGTTGGACAGGATGTCGTCGAGCTCCAGCTTGCCCACCACGGCACGCAAGGTGGTGGCTGCCAACTGCAGGGTCGCGGGCAGGTAGTCCTCGACCTCCAGGATGGCATGGCGGGGCGAGGCCACGTTGGCGTAAACCACCGCGCTGACCACGATCGAAATGTTGTCGCGGGTGATGACCTCTTGCGGGGGGATCTGGATGGCCTGGATGCGCGTGTCCACCACCCGGGCCCGGTCGACGCCAAAAGGCAGAAGCAGGACCAACCCCGGGCCGGCCAGGTTCTTGCGGGCTCGACCCAAACGGAAAACAACACCACGTTCGTACTCGCGCAAGACCCGAACCCCGGTCAGCAGGGAGACGCCCAATACGGCCAGCACTCCGATCAGAACACTTCCCATGGTCAGCTCCTTGCCCGCAAGTCTACTCCCTCCGACCGGACGCCGCGTAGCAACCTTTTGACGACGGTGACCAGCGCGAACAGTGTTTGACCTTGTCCATCGCCCCGACTAGTCTGACCGGACTTAGCTCGCTTGCCGGACCTGACTTATTCGTGTTTCGCAGGGAGGCGCCATGCGCAGCGACGCGCTCGATGATGCAAATTCGGACGATTCCGAGCAAGCCGAAGAACTTCGACGGCTCGAACAGACCTATAGGCAAGAGGAACGCTGGGAAGACCTGGCGGGGCTCTTCATTGAGCGCACGGAAGGGGCCACCAGCGCGGCACAACGCGCCGGATACCTGATTCGGGCTGCCCAGATCTTCGAGGCCAACCTTGACGACGCCGACCGCGCGTTCATCACGCTGCTGGCCGCGCTGCCCGAGGATCCGTCGAACCAAGAGCTGTCCGAGCTGCTGGCGCGCCTGTCGACCGAACAGAACCGCTGGCACGACCTGCTCAGCGAATGCCAGCGTCTGGTACCCGAGCTCAGCTCCGACGCACGACGCGCGGACCTGCTGGTGACCATGTCCGGGTGGTACCAAGACCACCTGGAGGATCCCGCCGAGGCGGAGAAGGCGCTGGAAGCGGCGCTCAAAGCCAGCCCGGCCCATCCCGGGGCCTTGAACTCGTTGGTCAATATTCACAGCCAGCGGGGCGAATGGGCGGTGGTGGCCGATGACCTGACCATCGCGGCCGCCAGCACCGACGATCCGCTGGCCAGGACCGACTGGGCCCTGCAGGCCGCCGAGATCTACCGCACGCATCTGCAGGATCTGGACAGCGCGGCCGAGCAATACCGCTTCGTCTTGGCCCTGTCCCCTGGTCAAGCGCAAGCCACGGCAGCCATGGCCGAGCTTGCTTGGGACAAGAAGGACTGGGCCACGGCCCTGCCGTTGTTCGAGGCCCAGGCCGAGGCCGCCGAGAAGGATGCGCAACCGTCGGCCAAGCTGTGGCAACGGGCGGGCTGGGCCGCGCAGATGACCGGCGACGTGCAGCGCGCGCGTGTCAACTACCGGCACTCGCACGATGTCGCCCCTGGCTACCTGCCCAACCTCCTGTGCTGGGCGCAGCTCGCCGAAGCCCAGGTTTGGACCCAAGACGTCCGCCAGGTGGTCCCCGAGATGCTGGTCCAGGCGGAGGGCAAGCTCACCCCGGTGGAGAAGGCCGAACACCTGATGGCTCTGGGCGAAGCCCACATGGCGCTGGGAGAGGACCAGGCGGCGGCCGAGACCTTGATGAAGGCCTTCGAGCTAGAGCCCGATCTGCCCGATCTGCGCGAGGCCCTGGCCGAGGCCAACGCCAAGTTGGAGGGCGCGGGCCCGGGCAACGCCAAGATGCTGGTCGAGCAGAACCGTGCGCTCCTCGCCGGGGCCAGCTCGCCTGACGAGCGCTTCGAGATCCTGTGCCGCATCGGACAGCTGCAACACGAAGAGCTGAACGATTCCAAGGCCGCGCAAGAGGCCTATCAGCAGGCGCTCGAGCTGCGTCCCCAGGATCCCGATGTGCTGCAGGCGCTTCTGGAGATCTACACCCTGCAACAACAGTGGAACCGCGCGGTGGACGTGCTCGAGCACCTGGTGCAGATCGAGACCGGCAAGGACAAGGCGCGCACCATGGTGGCGCTGGCCAACATTCTCAACTACGAGATGAACGCGCCCGTCGAGGCGGTGGAGCTCTACGAGCAGGTCCTCGACCTGGACCCCGACGACAAACGCAGTTTCGGGCGCATCGAACGCATCCTGACCAAGCGCCAGGACTGGGCCGGGCTGTCGAACGCCTACCGCAACATGCTCAAGCGGCTGGGCGACACGGTTCCCGCGGAAAAGCAGGAATGGCACCTGGCCCTATGGCGAGGCATGGCCGAGGTGGCGCGCGTACACCAACGCGACTACGCCACGGCCGCCGCGGCTTACGAGGTCTGCCTGACGCTCAACCCCGAAGACAAAGTCGTGCGCGAGTTGCTGGTCGACGTCTACGAGGCGCAGGGCGGCGAGGGCTTGGCCGGTGCGGTCAAGCTGCGCGAGGAGATGCTGAACGAGGCACGCGACCCGGAGAGCGTGGCCAAGCAGATTCGCATCCTGGGGCGCCTGTACAGCGAGGCTCACCAATACGACAGGGCCTTCTGCGCGTGCGCGGCCCTGTGCGCCCTGATGAAGGCCAACGCGCAGGAGAAAGCCTTCTACGTCCAACATGCCTTGCCCGGCGTGCCCCTGGCCAAGGCCGGCCTGAACGAGGGCCTGTGGCAAAGCAGCGTATCCAGCGCGCGCCGCGATTGGCGGCTGTCGCAGATCCTGTCGGCGGTGAGCTCGGGGGTGGCCATGTCGCACGCCCGCGAGCCGCAGGCCCTGGGGCTGGACATCAGCGTACAGGTCGACACCGCCAACGATCGCTCGTCGGTGTCGCAGATCCTGACCTACGCCAGCCAGCTCATCGGCGTGCCCTTGCCGGCGGTCTACGTACCGCCCACCGCCCAGCAGGACATCGAGCAGCAGGTTCTGCTCATCAACGGTCAGGTGGTACCGGCCTTCATCCTGGGCCAGAACCTGGTGACCGGCCGAACCGATCGCGAGCTGGCCTTCCTGCTGGCCAAGAACCTGGTCAACCTGCGCGCCGACCATTTCCTGTTGTGCCCGAACGTGGTGTCGGGCCAGGAAGAGATGCGCATCGTCCTGGCCGCGGCCATGAAGCTGGTCAGGCCCGAGTATGACCTGCCCAACACCGACTTCCTGGCCGTCAGGAAGTACCTGGCCTACCTGCAGCGGGCTCTTCCGCAGGCGCAGATGGTTCAGATCACCGCCGCGGTCGAGCAGTTGGCCGCTGAGCCCGCCTCCATCGATCTCGGCGCCTGGGTCGCGGGTGGCGAGGAAGACGCCAACCGCGCCGCCTTGCTCGCCTGTGGCGACATCGTGGCCGCCGCGCGCGAGATCGTCAAAGAGGCGAGGGCGCGCAAGACCCGGCCCGAGGAGTCCATCCTGGGCCTGGCCCGCTGGAGCGTGACCGCCGCCTTCCTGGATCTGCGCGAGCAGTTGGGCCTGGCCCTGGTGGCCGACGCCGAAGCCCAGGTCACCCCGCCGCCCCGACGGCAAGAGTGGAGCGTCTGATCTTCATCCCCGCGCGGCAGGGGCCGCGCTAACCGCTCGGGGACCTCTTGACCTCGTCCACGATGGACGCCACGCTCCGAGCGCTCTTGGCGAACATCTCGCGTTCCTCTGGGGTGAGCTCGAGTTCGATGATCTTCTCCACGCCGCCTTGTCCGAGAATGATGGGCACGCCCAGGTAGAGATCCTGGTAGCCATATTCGCCCCGAACGTAGGCAGCCGCGGGCAATAGGCGCTTGCGGTCGCCCCAGTAGGCCTCGGCCATGGCCAAAGCCGCGGCGGCCGGGGCGTAGTAGGCACTGGTGCCCGCGAGCTGAACGATCTCTCCGCCACCCGCGCGCGTGCGATGAACCATGGCTTCCAGCTTGTCCTCCGGGAGCAGCCAACGTACCGGCACGCCGTTGACCGAGCAGTACTGGAGCAGCGGTACCATGTCGTCGCCGTGGCCGCCCAGCACCATGGTGCGCACGTCCTGGATGCTCACGCCCAGCTCGCGGGCGATGAGATGCGACAGACGCGCACTGTCGAGCATGCCGGCCATGCCCACGACCCGTTCGGGCGGGAACCCCGTCACGCGCCGGAGCTCCCAAACCATGGCATCGAGCGGATTGCTCAGGACGATGACGAACGCCTTGGGGCAGTGCTCGCGAATCTTGCCGGCGACGTCGCGAATGATGGGCAGATTGGTCGCGACCAGATCGTCGCGCGACTGACCGGGCTTGCGAGGAACCCCCGCGGTCACGATGAGCACCGCGCTCTCGGACAGATCGCGGAAATCCGAGGTTGCCCAAACCCGCACGTAGCTGCCGTTCAAGGCGGTCATCTGCTCAAGGTCCAGCGCCTTGCCGCGCGACAACCCTTCCTTGGCCGGAACGTCATACATGATGACGTCGGCGACCTCGCGGGTGACGGCGACATTTGCGAGTTCGGTGCCGATGTTTCCGGCACCCACCAGACCGAGCTTTCTTCTTGCCATGCTTACCTAACGACTCCTGTGGAAGGTGATGTGGCCGATCATATGCGGGCCAGGCCTCTGATCCGCAATTCCTTTCTGGTTTCTACGACGCGCCCGCATCCCGATCGACAGTGGCTGGCCAGATTGGAGGCGGGAAACACCGAGGGTCTTGCTCTCGGCCACGGCCGGAACTCGACAGGCCGGGACACGAAGACGCTCGCCGAGCGGCGTGCAGAGACCAGCGACAGGATAGAGGCAGTCTTCGCGACCGGCACGGGCGTCGGATGAACTCACACGCGCGTTCACGAAGGGTGATGTCGTGATTTTCCAGTGCGAGAAGCTGTGGCCGTCAGGCGGGCACGCAGATCGGAATATGCGGAGGCCCGTGCGGCCAAGGCGATAACGCGGTTTAGCGACGCGACAAGGCTCGCCGGCAAGGCGCAAGACCACAGGCGGGGGGCGAGCCGTCGCGCCTGGCAAGTCATGCGGACATGCCAGAACGCCGGGCAGACATCCGGAGGCACGCGAGCAAGCGTGCACGAAACGCGAGCAGGCATCGGAGGGATGCGAGCAGGCCCGCACGAAACGCGAGCAAGCGCGCGAGCAACGCGCTCAGCTGCGCGGGCTAGGCAAGCAGGCGCGGTCGCAACGGGGGCAGACGCGCGCCTCAAGGGGGCAGACGCTGGTCCCCACCGGACGCTCGCCTCAGGGGGGCAGACGCGCGCCTCAGGGGGACGCGCCACAGGAGGGGCGCCTACGGAGTGGCCGTGGCGGTCGTGTCCGATGGAGCCCCAGCGCTTGGCGACGCCACCATCGGCCATGATGTCGCGAAAACAACCGATGGCTTGCATCCGACAGATGTCAAGCCCGCGACCGATGGGCTCTCAGACGCAACCCGCCGGGATGGGCCCAAGGACACTGGGTACTGCAACCTGCCGGATTACGGGCTGAGCTTGCCGGCTGATCAGATGCCCATCCAGGAGAAGTATGACGTCTGCGAGTACTCGGCGGGAAGGGCATACACAGACGGCTTTGGTGACACAATACTCGTAGGGACAGTCTGGGGTTCAGCTTGAAATGGGGCGCGTGGCTCTTCGGACAGGGGAACGGGTCGGACGGTGTTAACGCGGCTTCCGCGTGTCAACGAAATGGACGCCGCCCGCCCCCACGACTAACCTCGGGCGGTGTCCAGCACGATTCGTTCTTCCGCCAACGTCGGCGTGGCCATCTTGGCTTCGCGGGTGTTGGGCGTGGCTCGCGATGCCATCTTCGCGCGGGTGTTCGGGGTCAGCGCCCTGACCGACGCCTATGTGGCGGCCTTTCGCATCCCCAATCTGTTGCGAGATCTCTTCGCCGAGGGGGCGCTCTCCAGTGCCTTCGTGCCTACGTTCTCCGACGCGCTGAACCGGGGTGGGAAAGAGCAGGCCTACCGGCTCGGCAACCTGGTTCTGGGCGCCGTGCTGGCGGTGACCGGCGGGCTCAGCCTTCTCGGCATGGTGTTCGCCAACGATCTCGTCTGGCTGATCTCGCGCGGTTTCGGGGGCAACGAGGCCCAGGTCGCGCTGGGCGGCCTCTTCACGCGCATCATGATGCCCATCCTGGCCTTGGTCAGCGTCAGCGCGGTGTGGATGGGCATGCTCAACGCCCAACACCACTACACGGCGCCGGCCTATGCGCCCGCCATGTTCAACGTGACCAGCATCGCCTGCGGCACGCTGCTGCTCATCCTGCGGCCCGCGGATCTCACGGGCATGATCGTGTGGAGCGCGGGCACGGCCCTCTCGGGGCTGGTGCAGGCGGTGGTGCAACTGCCCAGCTTGTGGCGCCTGGGGTATCGCGTGCGTCCGAGCCTGGCGGGGGTTTGGCGCGACTCGGAGCTGCGGCGCATCGCTCGCCTGATGGGACCGGCCACCATCGGGCTGGCCGCGGTCCAGATCAACATCTTCGTCAACACGCAATTCGCCGCCACCCTGGGCTCGGGCCCACTGACCTATCTGCAGAACGCCTTCCGCCTGTTCTATCTGCCGGTGGGGCTGTTCGGGGTGGCCCTGGCCACGGTGACCACGGCGCGCGCCTCGCAAGAGGCGGCACGCGGGGATCGCGTGGCCCTGCAGGCGCGCGTGGCCGAGGGCACCCGCGGCGTGTGGCTCTTGGCCTTGCCGAGCGCCGTGGGCCTCATCGTCCTGTCCAAGCCGGTGGTCGAGTTGCTCTTCCAGGGCGGGCGCTTCTCCGCCGCCAACACCGACGCCACCGTGCCTGTCGTTCAAGCCTACATGCTGGGCGTTCTGCCCTACAGCCTGGTCAAGGTGCTCTCGCCGGCCTTCTTCGCGCTGGATCGGGCGCGCCTGCCCATGCTGGCCTCCATGGCCTCGGTGGTGACCAACCTGGTGTTCAACGGGCTGACCTATCGGCACCTGGGCGCACCTGGCCTGGCCCTGGGCACCACGGTGGGGGCGGTCACCAATCTGTTGGTGTTGCGCGTGGCCTTCTACCGGGTGCTGGGCCCCACGCCGTCGGCCACCCGCTGGCACGAGCTGCCCCGTCTGATGGCCTGCAACCTCGTCCTGGCCGCGGTGGCTCTGGGGTGTTGGGCCGGGAGCTCGTGGTTGCTCAGCGATGCCGGTATCGTGTGGCCCTGGGGCACGCGCCGCCTGGTGCACGGGATCCTGCTCTTCGCCACCATTGGCGTCGGCTTCGTCAGCTACGGCGTCTCGCTCAGCCTGATGCGCCTGCCCGATGCCCGCGAAATCTGGGAATTGCCCAAGCGCATCTCGAGCAAGCTCCGACGGAAGCGCTGAGTCTTCTCAGTCGGCGTTTCTGGCTTGTTACATTACCAAGACTCCGTCCACAATTTGGAGACGCCTATGCAGTACCCGCGCTTCACCCAGCTCTCGCTGGCTCTCTCGCTTCTCTTGGCCACGGCTTGCCCATCCCAGAATGAGGACAGTTCAGGAGACAGCGGCGGCTCCGGCGGATCCTCCTCGGGGGGCTCGAGCGGCGGCAAGTCCAGCAGCGGGGGCGGGCAGGGCGGCTCTCGTTCCGCCAGCAGCCGATCCAGCGGCGGCTCCAGCGGCGGCTCGGGCGGCGCCAGCAGCTCGAAAGTCGCGGGCAGCAGCGGTGGTTCCAGCAGCTCCAGCTCGGCTGGCTCGGGCGGCACGTCGTCCAATCGCGGCGGCTCGAGCAGCTCCAGCACCAGTTCGGGCGGCACCAGCAGCCAGGGTGGCGGCTCGGCCGCTTCCGGCGGGACCAGTGGCGGTTCGGCGGGCAGCGGCGCAGGCGGCACGCAGGCGGGGGGCAGCTCGAACCCGGGCGGCAGCTCCGGCTCGGGTGGCAGCACCGGCTCGGGTGGCAGCACCGGCTCGAGCGGCCTATGCGCCAGCGCCTTCTTCTCCAGCGACGCAGCCGCCCTGAAGGCCAGCGCCTACAAGTCCTGGAAGAACGGTTACACCAAGGAGTGTCCGGCCGACAAGAGCGCCTGCGTGGTCAACGGCAACGGCGACGGCAACGGCGGCGTTTTCTCCGAGGGCATCGGCTACGGCATGTTGCTCGCGGCCCACAACGACGACCGCGACCTCTTCGACAAGCTGTGGAAGTTCTACACCGACCACTATGACAAGAACGGCCTGATGAACTGGTCCATGGAGGCCTGCGCGCCCCCCGGCGACAACACCGCCAACGCGGCCAGCGACGGCGATCTGGACGCGGCCATGGCCCTGGTGCTGGCCGACAAGGTGTGGGGCGGTTACGCCAGCAAGGCCAAGGAGCTGATCGGCAAGATCAAGCAGTTCGAGACCGACACCTGCCCCGACGGGATGATTCTCTTGCGTCCCGGCGACAAGTGGGGCGGCTGCAGCGATTCGGGCAACAAGGGCAAGACCAATCCCTCCTATTTCGCCCCCGGCTACTACCGCGTCTTCGCCGCCATCGACACCGCCAACGCCGACTATTGGAAGAAACTGGCATCCGATTCCTACATCCTGCTGGCGCAATACCAGAAGGCCATGAATGGCCTGGTGCCGGAATGGGGCTACAACGACGGCCGGGTCGAGGGCAACTACGACTACAACGCCTGCCGAACCCCCTGGCGCATCGCCACCGACTATATGTGGTTCTGCACGCCCGAGGCCAAGACCTTCCTGCAGAACACGGCCACCTTCATCGACGGCAAGGGCGGGGTGACCAAGACGGGCTACGCCAACAACAGCGCCTTCGTCGGGGCCTTCGCCGACGTGGGCGTCGCCTTCAGTCAGGCCAAGATCGACGACTACGTCAGCGCGTGGCTGGGCAATACCAGCATGGACGACAAGCCGTATTTCCAGTCCACCCTGCGCCTCCTGTACCTGCTGGTCGCTGGCGGCCAGTTCATGTCGGGGCTGTAGCTCCCGCTAGCTGTTCTTGTTCCCGCTGTCTTCGACCACGTTGATCGAGACGGTGGTACGACGGATCAGGCGGGGCAGGTCGGCCAGAGCCCTTTCCAGGGTGACGGGCTCTTCGGGCGCGGTCTGCAACAGCGACTCGACGTCGTCGTCTCCGGCCAGCAAGCGCGCACGCTCCACCGCGCGTCGCACGGACGTATCGTCGGCAGCTGCCCATTCCGCGCTCTCGTCCGGGCTGGCCGTGGTCGCCGGCATCGGTCGCTCTCCGCTGGCCGGCTTGACCACGGGCACGCCGGCGGCCGCGGTCGGGCGCGCGCTGGCGCTGCCCTTTCTCTCCAGCAGGCGTTCCAGCAAGGGCTGGCATGCGGGATCCAGCGCGGTGAACTGCACGCCCATGCCGTGAGCACGATGGGGCTCGGCGGGGTTGAACTCGCGCACCCAGGTGACCTTGCCCAAGCCGTAGAGCAGCGGCGCCCCCTGCGCCAACGCGATTTCGAAGCGAATGATTTCGCCCACCGGACGCGGCTTGCGGCTGGCCAGGAACACGCCCCCGCGGGTCACGTTGGCAGCGAAGCGCGTGATGAAGGCTTCCTCATCGGGGTAGCGCAGATAGATGCGGACCAGGGAAGGTTCGTTAGGCACGGCTGCCGAGTATCGACCCATGGACCAAGGGGGTCAACGGGGTAGGGGCGCAACCAGGATGGTCTGTTCGTGCAGCCTGAAGCGCCGGTAGGCGTTCTGCGTGGTGAGCTCGGCCGCGCGATGGAAGGAAAGGCCGCGCACCGAGGACAACGCCTCCAGGGTCTTCACCACGTAGGCCGGCTCGTTGCGCCCCCCTCGGTGGGGCATGGGCGCCAGATAGGGCGAGTCGGTCTCGACCATGATCGATTCGGGCGGGGCGTAGGCCGCCGCGCGCCGAATCTCGTCGGCCTTCTTGAAGGTCAGGATGCCCGAGAAAGACAGGTCCAATCCCAAGTCCAGATAGGCGCGCGCATCTTCCACGGTGCCGCTAAAGCAGTGCACGACACCGCCCGCGTCGCCCAGCGCCTCGGAGCGCAGGATGGCCAGGGCGTCCTTGTGGGCATCGCGCACGTGCAGAATGAAGGGCCGCTGGGCGGAACGGCTCAGGACCAAGAAGCGCCGAAAGGCCTCGGCCTGCGCCTCGGGGGTGGAGTGTTTGTAGTAGTAGTCCAGCCCGGTCTCGCCTATCCCCACCACCCGCGGGCTGCGTGCCAGCTTCTCCAAGGCCGGCCACCAGTCATCCTGGATCTTGCCGGCGTCGTGGGGGTGGATGCCGATGGCTGCGAACACGTCGGGCTCGCGCCCCGCCAGCTCCACGGCCCGTTGGGCCGTCTCGATGTCGCCGCCCGAGCCGACGCACACCATGGCCACCAAGCCGGCCTGCCGGGCACGCGCCAGAACCGCCGGTTGATCCTGGGCGAAGTCCTGAAAATCCAGGTGGCAGTGCGAATCGACGACGGGTACCACAGCGCCCTAACGCCCCAGGCCTTCCAGGCTCTTGAGCAGGGTAGTCAGGCCCACCTCGGGATCGGGCCCCAGCTCGACCCGCAGCATCAGGCGACCGCAGGCCTTCATGGCCTCCCAATCGGACAGACCTCGGGCGGCGTGCAGAACACCGAAGGAGAAGGGCTCGCCCGGGATCGCGAGATCGGCCTCGCGGCCAGGGGTGTAAACCAGTTGCAGGAACACGCCGTGTTTGGGACCGCCCTGGTGAAGCTGGCTGGTGGTGTAGTTCCAGCGCGGGCCATAGCCCAGCGTGGTGGCCACGCGAAGACGATCGCGACACAGGGTTCTGATCCCGTCCAGCAGGATGTCGCGCTCGGGCGTGGGTTGGAAGAGCGCGCACACCGCCAAGTAATCTCGCGGCTTGGCCCCCGCCAGATGCGCGAGCAGCGCCGGATCGTCAGGCTGGATGGTCGGGGCCTCGGGCAACTGGCTGGTCCTGCGAAAATCATCCAGCACGCGCGCGGCGATCTGGCGGGCCGCCTGCCTCTCGGGCTCGTCCGAGGGGCTGACCTCGAGCAGGCTGGCCGCCACGGTAGCGGCGAATTGCCAACGGAAGAACTCGGCGCCCACATCGTATTTGTCGCCCAGCTCGATCTCGTGCACCGGATGCCCGGCGGTGACGATGGCCTCCAACAGATCGGTTTGGGCCGCGGGAGCGCCCCCGCGCAGTCTCACCACCACGAAGAGCCGGTCGGCGCGATAGCCCGACGGTCCCGTGGCCGCCTCGCCGTCCACCGGCACGATGCCTCGTCCGTGCTTGCCAGTGGCGCCCGCCACCAGTTGTTCGATCCAGCCGCCGAGCGGCGTCAGCTCGGGCGAGAAAAAGAGCGTGAGCTTGTCCCGACCGATGCCAGCCAGGGCGCCCATCAGCGAACCCAGGATGACGCCCGGGTTCTGGGTCAGCGAAGGCTCACGGCAAGCCGCCGCCATGGTCTTGGCGCGCGCGAGCAGCCGACTGATGTCGATGCCCATCAAGGCCGCCGGCACCAGACCGTGATAGCCAAGCGCGCAGAAGCGGCTGCTGGTGTGGGGAGCGCTGCGGAACACGCAGCGGTACTGGTTGGTCGCGGCCCGCTGGTCGAGCACGCTGCCTTCGTTGGTGATGGCCACGAAGTGTTGACCGGCGCGGGCGACGTCCTGGCTCCAGCGCTCCATCAGCTTGGCCCAGAAATAGCTCTCGAAGGCGCACACCTCGGGCGTGGTCCCCGAGGTGGAGACCACCAGGAACAACGTGCGATCGATCTCGATGGAGTTCTCCACCGCGGCCACCGCCGCCGGATCGGTGCAATCGAGCACGAAGACATTCAGCCAGCCAGCGGCCGGGCCAAAGATGCGCGCCAGCACCTCGGCGGGAACGGCGCTGCTGCCCATCCCCAGAAGCACGGCCCTGCGGAACCCGGCCTTGCGCGCTTCCGTGGCAAAGGCCACGATGTCCGCCTGCTTCTCGGCCATGGCGTCCGGGTAGTCCAACCACGACAGCCAGACCTTCTGCGCCTCGGGATCCATGTCGACCAGGGCTTTGGACCACAGACTGTCGGGGATGTTCTTGGCCGACAGACGCAGGTAGACGCTCTCCATCAGCAGATTGAGGGCGGAGGCAGTCTCCAGAGCGGCGATCTTGGCCACCCGGCGGCCGTGACGTCCGCCCGCGAAGCCGGTGGACAACCAGGTGTCGACGATCTCGAAGACCTCGCTCTCGGGCAGGTTGTGCCCGCCCAGGCACAGGACGTTCGAGTTGTTGTCGAAACGCGAGAGGCGGGCGGCTTCAACGGTGCTGGGCGCGAAGGAGCGAATGCCCCGCACCTTGCCCGAGGCCATGGCCGTGCCGTGACCGGTAGCGCACACCAGAATACCCACCGACCCCGCATCGTTGCGAACGGCGTTGGCCACCAACGACGCGAAGTCGGGATAGTCGCAGGCGGCCTCCGAGTTGGTGCCAAAGTCCACCACCTCGTGGCCCTGGTTGCGAAATCTCTCGACCAGCTTGTTGCGCAGGGCGAACCCCGCGTGATCACATCCCGTGTAGATTTTCACGATGCTTTCTTCTATTGGTATCCCAGGTTCATGAAGATCGCCACTTGGAACGTCAACTCGATCCGGGCTCGCATGGAACGGTTGTGCACCTGGTTGAAGGCGCAGGCGCCCGACGTACTCTGTCTGCAAGAGACCAAGGTCGAGGACGCCGACTTCCCCGTGCTCGAGTTGCAGGCGCTCGGCTACCACGCCTGCGTGCACGGGCAGAGAACCTACAACGGGGTCGCGGTTCTGACCCGCCAACCGGCGCAGGAGATCGCGCGCGGTTTCGGCGACAGCGTCGAGGACTCGCACGCGCGCTTCCTGGTGGTTCGGGTGGGCGAACTGCGCGTGGGCAGCGTCTACGTTCCCAACGGACAGGCCGTGGGCACCGACAAGTTCGCCTACAAGCTCGAGTGGTTGGCGCGCTGGCAGGACTGGCTGAGCAAACAGCTTCGGCCCGGCGATCCCGTGGTCTTCTGCGGCGACATGAACGTCGCGCCCGAGGATATGGACGTGTATGACCCCGAGGGCTGGCGCGATCAGGTGATGTGCCACCCCGACGAGCGCGCGGCCCTGGGTGCCATTCGGGCGTGGGGTCTTTCCGACGTGTTCCGCCGTCTGCACCCCGATGTGCAACAGTTCACCTGGTGGGACTACCGGCAGCTCGGCTTTCCCAAGAACCGTGGCCTGCGCATCGATCACATCCTGTGCAGCGAGAGCATGGCGGCGCGCTGTCGCGCCATCAGCGTCGATCGGGACGCGCGCAAGGGGCCGACGCCCTCGGATCACGCGCCGGTGGTGGCGGAATTCGAACCGTAGCTAGACTAGCTACAGCCAGTGCCGCAGGCTGTAGGCCAGCCGTTCGAGGAGACGGGTCAACCAAGAGCGTCGGCGGATGTCGTCCCACCTGATCTCGATGCCCTCGGTCATCTCCTCCTCGAGCATGACCGCCAACTCCTCGTTGCACGTCGGGTCCAGCGTGTTGACCATCAGTTCCAGGTTGTAGACCAGGGAACGGTGGTCGAAGTTGTAGCTGCCGATCGAGGTGAAGCCATGATCGACCAGCAGGGCCTTGCTGTGCACCATGGGGCTGTGCTGGAAGATGCGGATGCCCGCCTTGAGCAGACGCGAGAAGGTGGCGCGTGCGGCCCAATCCACCAAGGCGGCGTCGCTCGCCAACGGCACCAGGATGCGCACGTCCACCCCGCGCGCCGCGGCCCGCGCCAGCGCCTGCATGAACCCCACGTCGGGCATGAAGTACGGGCTGACCAGGTAGGCACGTTCGCGGCTGTTGCGAATGGCGTGCAGGGCCGCACGCCGGATGGAGAACCTGTCCACCAACTCGCCGTTGGCGATCACCGCCAGGGCGACATCGCCGACCCGGGCCGGGCGGTGCATGGTCCGTCGTCGAAAGCGCAAGCGCCGCTTGGCCCGCCAGTTCCAAGTGCGCAGGAACGTCCGCTCGATATCCAGGACCGCGGGGCCGCGAACCTCCAGGGCGACATCGTGCCAGTCGGCGCCGCCCTCGCTGGCGGGCAACCAGTCCTCAGACACGTTGATGCCCCCCACGAAAGCGAGCCGCCCATCGACCACCAGGGTCTTGCGATGGTTGCGTCGCACGAGCGTCCAGAAACGAGGACGCCACAAGCGATAGGGGTGATAGACGATGGTGTGAACCCCGGCGCGCCGCATGTTCGCGAAGAACTCGGGAGGGGCGTGGCGACACCCGATGAAGTCGTAGAGCAGGCGAACGACCACGCCGCGCCTGGCCGCACCGCACAACGCATCCGCCACACGCCGTCCCACGCGGTCGTCGTTGAAGATGTACATCTCCATCGAAACCCGTTCGCGGGCGGCATCGATGGCGTCCAGCCACACCGGAAACGCTTGGGCGCCATTTCGGAGCAAACGCACCGCGTTCCCCATCGTCAGATCCTGCAGGTCCTCCACGTACGCCAGGCTCTCGCCGGGAACGCCCGGCTGCGCCAAACCCGAGGAGGAATCGAGAAGATCTGGTTTCGCCACTCGCTGCGCAGTCTACCTTGCCTGCAACGCAACTTCCTGTTCTTGCGATTGACCTGAGGGGATCCAGCGAGTAACTTCTGTCCCGCCACGATGGGTCGCGAAGAACACATAGAATTTCAAGGCCGTGTGATTGAAGTCTTGCCCGCCGGCAACTTCAGGATCGAGCTGGAGAACAATCACCAGGTCCTGGCCCATCTCGGCGGCAAGCTGCGCAAGCACCGCATCCGCATCGTGCTCGGGGACAAGGTCACCGTGGCCCTGACCCCCTACGATCCCACCCGCGGCATCGTCGTATACCGCGGCTGAGTCCGCGCCACGGGCTGGTTCGCGCAGCCTGGCGATGTAAACTGCTCGCGATGACTCTGTCGTTTCTCGCATGTCTTGCGGCAGGTGTGCTGTCCCCAGCGCAGGCCCTGGCGCCCTCACCAACCGAGATAGGCTCTTCGGTGGCGCCTCTGGTCGATCGCGTGAAGGGCGCGGTGGTGACCATCCACAGCATGAAGGTCATCCCGCGGGTGATGCGCGCCGATCCCTTCACCGAGATGTTCCGCCGGCAGTTCGGCCTGGGCGAGCCGCCCACCCGACGCGAGACGCAGACCGGCCTGGGCTCGGGCTTCATCATCAACAAGGCCGGCATCATCCTGACCAACAACCACGTGGTCGCCGGCGCCGACGAGGTGTGGGTGCAATTCGCCGATGGCCGCCGTCACGAGGCGCAGGTGGTGGGCAGCGATGCCGCGACCGACGTGGCGGTGGTTCGCCTCAACCGCGCCGCGGCCGACATCAGGCCCGCGGTTCTGGGCAACTCGGAGCAGGTCAGGGTAGGGGACTACGTGCTGGCCATCGGCAACCCGCTGGGTCTGGGCCAGACCGTCACCATGGGCATCGTGTCGGCCAAGAACCGCATGCTGGGTGGTCGCATCATGCAGTACGAGGATTTCATCCAGACCGACGCCGCCATCAATCAGGGCAACTCGGGCGGGCCGCTCTTCAATTTCCGCGGCGAGGTCATCGGCATCAACTCCGCGATCCTCAATCCCGCGACCGCCATGAACGTGGGGTTCGCCATTCCCATCAACCTGGCGCGCCAGATCGCCGAGCAGATCCAACGCAGCGGCAGCGTGTTGCGCGGCTATCTCGGCGTGGGCACCGAGGACTTCACCCCCGAAAAGGCCAAGCGCCTGGGCACGGCGTTCGAACCGGGCGCCTTGATCAACATCGTTCACCCAGGCTCGCCCGCCGAGACCGCGGGCCTGCGACCCAACGACGTGATCGTGGAAGTCTCCGGCCGGCGCGCCGACAACAGCGCCGGACTCCAGCGCATCGTGCAGGCACGCGCCCCGGGCGAGACGGTGGCGGTGGCCTACCTGCGTGCCGGCAAGCGCGCCACCACGCAGGTGCGGCTCAGCGAGAACGCCGACCTGCGCGGCGCCAAGGTCCTGGGGCTGCAGTTGGTTCCGCTCAGCGCCTCCGAGATCGAGGATTTCGGGGGCCCGGGACTGAAGGTGGTCTCGGTCGACCGGCGCAGCCCGGCCAGCGGCAGCCTGCAAGCTGGCGACGTGATCACCCATGTGGTGTTCGGCAATCAGGGCAAGACCGCCTCGCCCGCCTTGCTCAAGCAGCTCGAGCAAAGGCTCGCGCGCGGCGGCTCGGGCCGTCTGGTGATCGTGCGCGAAGGCTACCAGCTCGTGCTCAGCCTGCAGTAAAGCCTATCGAGACTTGCTAGCCCGCGGGGCCGGTTTGAGATAAACACCCCCTTGAGCATGTCCAAAGAAGTCAAGGCCCCCCCCAAGGCCCACGCGCCGGTGCTGCCGCCCGCGCGCAAACCGCCAGTCGATCCGGCTAGCCTGGCCCACCGAAAACTGCGCGAAGGTCCCTTCTGGCAGCGCTTGCAGGCTTACGCCTCGGTGCCGGAATCGGACTTTCTCGATCACCGTTGGCAGGCCAAGAACTCGATCACCAACGTTCCTCGCTTGCTGGCGGCACTGCAGGGGCTGGTGGATCCCGACTTCGTCAAGGATGCCGAAGAGGGTTTTCGCCGCGCCCCCATGCCGGTGCGCGTGTCCCCCTATCTTCTGTCCTTGATCGACTGGTCGCGCCCCTACGAGGATCCCCTGCGCATCCAGTTCATCCCGCTCGCCTCGCGCCTTCTGCCCGACCATCCCAAGGTCCACCTCGATCCCCTGCACGAACGCGAGGACATGCCGGTGCCCGGCCTCTCGCACCGCTACCCCGACAAGCTCCTCTTCCTGCCGCTCGATACCTGCCCGGTCTACTGTCGCTTTTGCACACGCAGCTACGCCGTGGGATTAGATACGGAGGAGGTGATCAAGCTGCAGTTCGGCGTGGATGTGGAGCGTTGGCGGCTGGCCTTCGAGTACGTCGCGTCGAGGCCCGAGGTGGAGGACATTCTCATCTCCGGGGGCGACACCTCGCAGCTTCGCCACGAACAACTCACGTACATCGGCGAAACCTTCCTGGCCATGCCGCACGTTCGGCGCATTCGTTGGGCCACCAAGATGCCCGCGGTCATGCCGCAAAAGCTGCTGAGCGATCACGGGTGGACCGACGCGCTGACCCGCATCGCCGAGCAGGGTCGCAAGCTTCACAAAGAGGTGATGATCCACACCCACTTCAATCACCCCGACGAGATCACCAGCATCACCCAGGCGGCCACCAACAAGCTCTTCGAGCGTGGCATCACCGTTCGCAACCAGACCGTTTTGATCCGCGGGGTCAACGACTCGCCTGCGCTGATGTCGCTGCTCATCAAGCGCCTGAGCTTCATCAACGTGCACCCGTATTACATCTACGTGCACGACATGGTGCGCGGGGTTGAGGATCTGCGCACCACGGTGGAGACGGGCGCGCAACTCGAAAAGCGGCTGCGCGGGTTGACCGCAGGCTTCAACACCCCCGCCACCGTCGTCGACACGCCCGGCGGCGGAAAGCGCGACGTGCACTCCTACGAACACTACAACCGCGAGACCGGTGTCTCGGTCTATGTCTCACCGGTGGTTCATCCCGGGCAGTACTTCTGCTACTTCGATCCGATTCACCTTCTGCCAGAAAAGGGCCAGGCCCGCTGGGCCGATCCCTCTCAACACGACCTCATCATCCAGGAAGCCCTGGAGACGGCGCGAGCACGACGATGATCAGCGAAGCCGATTTGGAACGAGCCTGGGATTTGCTGGAATCCGGTGACGAGCCCGGCGCACGCCGCATGGCGGAGAAGCTCAAGAGCGAGGATCCTAGCACGCCCGATGTCCTGCTTCTGCAGGCCGCGTGCTCTCGGCAACGAGGCGAGATCGAACCCGCGCTCGAGCTGCTGCAACAGGCTTCGCAGGCGGATCTGGGATGGGCCGCACCCGAGATCTGGATGGCCGAGATCCTGGCCGAGGATCCCGAGTGTCTGAGCGAAGCCTTGGGACATGCTTCGGCCGCCCTCGATCGCGCCGAGGAGGAAGACGAGTTCCTCGACGCCGTGGCGCTCAAGGCCGGGCTGGAGATCGATCTGGGCAAGACCTCCGCAGCCCGCAAAACCCTGCAGGAACTACCGCCCTTGGATTCGGGCGCGAGGTTTCCGCAAGCCATGGCTCTGGATTTCGCCCACCTCTTTCTAGAGGCTGGCGAGGTTGAGGAAGCGACCCTGCGCTTTCAGGCACTCATCGACGAAGACGACAGCAACGCCGACGCCTGGCACGGGCTGGGAGAATGCGCCGAGGCCCAGGGCAACGAGCAGGTCAAACGCCAAGCCTGGAGACGGGTCCTGGCCCTGGACGAAAAAGAGAAGCTGAACGCGCCGTTCATGTCAGAGGCGCGGATGGCCGAGGTCGCCGAGGCGGCCATGCGCGAGCTGCCGGCCAAGGTGCGCGCCCTGGTGGCACACGTCCCCATCTTGATCGTCGATCTGCCCGCGCCCGACGAGGTGGAACGAGGACTGGATCCTCGCCTGCTCGGGATGTTCGCGGGCTCGGCCTATGCCGACGCCAGCGTGATGGGGGGCCAGCCGGAGCTCACGCAGATCCTCCTCTTCCGCAAGAACCTGGAACGCTCCGCCCACAACGCGGAGGACTTGACCGAGCAGATCCGCATCACCCTGCTGCACGAGACCGGCCACTTCTTCGGCATGTCCGAAGAGGATCTGGCGGACGTGGGACTGGACTGACCGGTCCACCAAACAAAAAGCCCACGCGCTCGAAGACGCGTGGGCTTTGGGGTGAGGGTAGGGGGGGTTAGCCGCAGATCTTGCTCATCGGGCTGACCAGGTCAGGACGACCGGCCGCCTTGTCGATGGCGTCGTTCAGCTCTTTCTTGGTGGCGCTGAGGCGCTGCAGGATCAGACGGATGTTGTTGTAACGCTGCTTGTACTGCTCCATGCGGACCTGCTCGGGCGAGCCGCTCATCACGGCCTCGAACAGCGGCGTCCTCTCGATGGGGACCACCTTGTCGCCCTCGGGCTTGGGGCCCACCTTGCGCGGGGTCCAGTTGGCGCCGGTGTTCGAGCGGATCTGGAAGCCGTCGATCTCCTTGGCATCGCAGGTTTCGGCGCCGCCTTTGCAGACCGGCTTGCCGACCTCGACCATGCTGGCGATGGCCAGCTTGCCGCGAGAATCGAAGACCACGCCGTAATTGACCTGCTTGCCGGCGTCCTCACTGCCCTTGGCAGCCTGCTTGGCGGCGAACGCCTCGAGCGCGCTCCTGTCGGCCTTGGTGCGCTTGATGTGGCGCTCAACCTCGCCGTACAGAGCGATGGTGTCGTAGTAGTAGTTCATCAGCCGATCGATGGCCAAGTCCTCGAGGAGGTAGTAGTTCACCTTGAAGATGCGCGAGGTGTCCGGGCGCGGATCCAGCTTCACCATGTCCAGCTCTTCGACCAGCTTGTAGTCGAAGGCGAGGGGCTCCTGCTTGGCCACGGCCAAACGCTGCTGGCTCATCTGCACGGCCATCGCGATCTGGGTGACCGTCTTGTTCATGTCTTCCAATTCGGCCTTGACCCGCTTGGCGCCGAAGTTGGCTTGGTTGTAGGCACGTCGGCCGACCGCGGAGGCACCAAAGCCGAAGCCGATGGAGCCGGCCACCAGGACCGCCACGCTCAAGATGATCATGCTGGCGGCCGCCGTCTTGCGACGAACGGTCACCGCGGGTTTGCCGTCGTCGGCGGCTAGATCGAAGTGCTTGCCCTCCGGCGGTCGCATGGAGGCAAAGGGATCATCGAATCGCGGCGCCCCGGCCGGAACGGAAGCGGTCGCAGGAACGGGAGAAGGAACTCCCATAGGTGCGGGCGACGCGAATGGCGATGGCGCCATGGGCGGCGGGACCAACGGGTTCGGAATGGCGCTCGGCCCAGGGGCGGGCGGAACGCCAGGCCGGGCCGCGGCCGCGGGGCCTTTGGCGAGACCCAGTCGGGCTTTGAGGTCTGCGATGTCTTTACCAGGACCTGGCTTCTTCGGTTGCTCCAAGGCGCTTCTCCGTGCGTGGTGGCATTGCCTCCCGGGTACTCCCGCGGGGATGGCGAAGATATGAGCGAGGTTACGAAGGATCTGTCAAGCAGGGACTAGCTGGGTCGAATCGTGAACCGGCGGTGTCCTGTTCGACAGACGTATGTACTCCTAACACCCCTACCACCAACACGACAATTCCTGAAATGGGGAATTTGCGCTGACCCCGGGGGGCACAGCCTCACGATGCGGGTCGGGGGCGTTCAGGCTTGTCCGGCCACGAAGCGGCCTATCCGCTCGATCGATTCCTGCGGCAAGCGCGTGAAGCGGATGCCCACCGCACCGCTCTGGCCGGTGGCAAAGACAGCTTCGCCAGAAGCGGTCACGACCTCGTTGCTGCCCGGAAGTTGGAACTGCAATCCCATGAAGCGCGTCGGAACGGCTGGTTCGTGCAACGGAACAACCCGCATGCCGCTGCGACTGATGTCGGTCGCGCGGCAAAGATAGGGGTACCCGTTCAGAAAGCGGTTCACCAACAGGTCCACGCCACGGCGCTCCTCTGCGCGGCGGTCCTGGCCATTCCTCGACGGAGATTCGGTGTTCTGCGATTGGGTATGCATAGCCCCCTACATGTAGGCAAAAGCACGGCTCTGTCAACTTTCCGCGCGTGCGTCGACCGGGACCGCGGCTCTGGGCGTGCGCTGCGCTTCGCTAATCGCCGCAGCTTCGCTTGACTGCCCGCGTGCCAGGTGCTGATAATCCGTCCCGCCTTCGCACGCGTCGGGGTCGGCGCGGTCAGGGCGAAGCGCGCACAACATTCCGTCCATATCCAGCCAGAGGGAAGCACATGTATCGTATCAGAATTGGACTGATCGCCGCGGCACTCATCCTGGTTGCGACCGGGCTCTTTTACGTATCGGTGACCTCTGACTTGAAGGCATCGGCTACACAGGATATCGAGGCCAAGGTTTCGCGCGCGCAATGGGTCTATCAGCGCATCAGCCGGCTGGTCAGCCTCGACCTGTCCAATCTGGCGGCTGAGCGGGGCCGGGCGACCTCGGTGGTCGCGGCCTACGAGAAGACCGAAGAGACGGCCCTGCGCCAGGCGGCGG
>CAZHUY010000067.1:0-27803 GCA_964535465.1 uncultured Myxococcales bacterium | reverse complement strand
GGCTATTCCGCCCCTGCTATAGCAACTCGTCAAAACCCCTGAGACGGGGTACTAGCGCTGCTACGCGCGGGCCGCGCGCACGCGGGCGGCGGAGAACAGATTCACGCAGGCGATGAGCGCGCCCAGGACGAAGACAGACTCGTAACCCAGGTGCACCCAGATCACGCCGCCCAACGCGGCCACCGCGATGGAGAAGATGTGGTCGATGCTGACACCCATCATTAGGGTTTGCGAGACGTCGCCGGGCTGCACCGCGATCTTCTTCAGATAGGTGGCGCGCGCCATGCTGACCGACATCAGCAATTGGTCGATGACGAAGCAGGTCCACGCCACCATGATGGCGGTGCGCTCACGGAACAGCCGCTGGGCAAAGCCATAGCCCAGGCAGATGAACACCAGGATCGCGGCCTCCGACATGAGCACGCGCCGCTCGCCAAAGCGGTCGATGGCCCGGCCGAGCAAGGGGTTGAACACGATGCCGACCAGGCCGCCGGCCAGCAGCAGCGAGGCCACGGTCTGCGTGGGCTGTTTGAAGACCGTGACCAGCACCCAGGGGGAGAAGGTCAGGAAGATCTGCTTGCGCGTGCCATAAAGGACGTTGAGCCAATAGAACAATCCATACTCGCGACGGACCACGAAGCGGGTGCGGGTGGAGGCGTGCTGGTCGGCCCGCATGGCACGGATGAGGGCGGCCCCCACCAGCAGAGCCGCGGCGGCGATGAAGAAGGCGGTGCTGAAGGTGAAGCCCAGACTGCGAAAGCCGACCAGGATGAGCAGGCTGCCGGCGATGCCTGCCAGGTTGCTGGCTCCCGTGACCTGACCCAGTCGGCGTCCCGCCTGGCCTTCCTTGGCGAACTCCATGGTGAGGCTCTGGGTGAGCGGGATGAACAGGTGTTGGCCCACGCTGAAGACGAAGAGCCAGGCCAACATCACACCGTAGCGGGCCGAGAAGAGCGCGATGCCCGCGATGCCCAGTCCTGCCAGCAGCACCGCCAGCGCCGCCAGCCGGCGCGAGCTCATCAGGTAGAGCAGCGCCGACACGAAGACCACCAGGAATCCTGGCATCTCGCGCGGCAGCTCGAGCAACCCGCGCTGGAAGTCGCCGATGGAATAGGTGTCGTTGAGGAAGTTGTTGAAGACCGAGTTGACCGCGCTTTGCGCGAAGGCGTACAGCACCGCCGCGGCCACGAACAAGATGAAATCACGCGGAACATGACGCCCGTCGGCGTGCCGCGCGGATGCGGGATTCTGCAAGGTGCCCTACTTGGCCAGGCGAAGGATCTGGGCCTTGGGGGACGTCCCTTCTCCCTCTGTTCCCCAATACAGGTACTTGGCATTCTGAAAGAAGCCGGTGGTCGGGGGGCTGGTGGTCAGCAGGACCTGATTCGCCACGCACTTGGCCAGATCGTTGGAAGGGCACTTGTAGATCGAGCTGACGGAGGTGGCCCAGTAAAGCGAGGTCTCATCCTCGATGGCAGACCGGACGTCGCTGATTGGTGCGAGAACCAAGGTGGGTGGGTTGCCGTCCATCCCGTCAGGCAGGGGCACCCGATAGAGATTGGAATTGCAGAGCAACAAGAGCGACTGAGGGTTGACATTGAGGACAGCGCAATTGGCCGGAACTTTCCCGGCCATACGTTTGTGCGTGACGTTGCTGGGGGTGGTGGAATCGGCCGAGAGGAGCTCACGTGTGGTCGATGTTTCGCCGATCCAATAGACGGCGTTGCGGATACCCGTGAACCCGAAATCACTGTCTCGCGATACGTTGTCACGCCAGTTGGCCATCGAGGTGTTCCCCGTGCCGTACCAGGTGATCTCCAGCAAGCCCGTGGTTGTCTTCCGTTGGAGGGCGTAGAAGGGCGGGGACGGATGCCCGAATTCGACCAGGCCGCTCGTGAGCTCATTGAGCGAGGTCGTGCAAGTGGCGGCCATGCAATACGACGGCAAGCCCATGTATCCATTACCGCCGAAGTACACGGTCGTGCCGATCACGCCGAGGCCGCGCGCCTGTGTTCCTGTGCGCAGGGAGGTCACGGCGCCTGTGCTGAGGCTCATGCGCTCATGATTTTGTTCAGACGGAGACGTTGGTGAGTCTTGATAATAGAGGTACTGCGCGTCGAGTCCGAAGATGGTCATGTTGTACGATTGGGTGGGACTGGCCACCGCCACCGGCTGGCAGAGACCCTCCAGACAGGTACCGCCGAGGCAGTCGTGGCCGCAGGCGCCGCAGTTCTTCGCATCGGTCTTGAAGTCCACGCAGGCGTTCGGGCATTCGTTGGGGAAAAGATCCTGACACTTGCACTGGCCCGCCCCCTCGCAGGTCGAGTTGGTCTTGCAGGTGACGGCGTTGGGCAGGGTGCACAGGCCGGTGCCGTTGCAGGCTCCCGCGGCTTGCGCCTGGTTTTGCGGGGTGCAGGTGGCTGTCCCGCATACCGTGGTGTTGGCTGGGTAGCTGCAGGTGGCCTCGCCCTGGCAACTTCCGGCGCAGGCGGGGCTGGCCACGCCGGTGCCGGTGCCGGCGCATGTACCGTGGTGGGGCTGGCTGCCTGCCGCGAGCACGGTGCAGGTCCCTGGCGCGCTCTCTAGATCGCAGGCCTCGCAGGCGCCGGTGCAGGCACGGTTGCAGCAGGTGCCGTCGGCGCAGGCCATGTTGTCGAGGCAATCGCTGGGCGCCGTGCACTTCTGTCCCCGCTTGGCCTTGCACACGCCCGTGCCGTCGCAGATGCCGGCACATTTGGTGGGATCCTCGGCATTCTTCACCGGGACGCACGAGCCGCCGCTGCAGGACAGGCAGGCACCCGCGCAGTCGCCACGGCTGGTGCAACCCACGCACTGGTTCTTGCTGGTGTCGCAGGTCAAGGGGGAGGTGCAGGGCTTGCTTTGCGTGCACTGGACACAAGCGCCGGTGGTGGTGTTGCAGGCGGTCAGCGCGCGATCAGCGCAGTCCTTATCGGTCTTGCACGCGACGCACTGGTTGGCGTCGTTGCACACCGGCTTGTCGGGCCCGCACTGCTCGTTGCTGCAGCAACCGCCGTTGCAGGGAAGCGTGTCGGGCCGGTTCGTGTCCGTCGGCAGTGTGTCTGCCAGGTCTGCCAGGGCGTCGGGCTGCGGCGCGGGGACGTCGGGCTGATCCACGGGCACATCTCGCTGCGTGCCGGACGAATCGGGTGTCGTGGTGTCGGGCGTCGCTCGGAGATCGGCTCGACCGTCCGACGGGGCGTCGCGGCCGTCGGGAGATCCCTGCGAGCCATCGGCCTCGTCACTGCCGGCATCCGTGATCGAGCCGGCATCCCCATACCCAGCCTTGTGGCAGGTCCCGGGATTTCCTACGCAGACGTAATCCTCGCGGCAGTTTTGGTCGCTCTTGCACGCCGCACCTTCCCGGCCGGCCTTGGAATCCACCTCGGTGAGACAGCCGAGCAGCGGAAGCGAGAGCAGAAGGACGAACAGATTTCGCGAGGAGGAGGCGCGCATGAATGGGCGACGCATTAGAAAGCTCCTTGAAGGCTCATGCCGGCTTGGCCGGGCGCCCACGACGGAAGCAGAGCGACCGAGGACGAGCCGGGGCCTCGGCTGCCGAGGTAATAGAGGACGGCGCCGCCCACCAGGCACGCGCCGCCCAAGCCGTAGCCAAACCACGTCAGGGTTTGGTAGGTGGACTGGCTGGAGGCCTTGTCACGATCGTAGCCACCCTGCTTGTTGAGATCCTTGGCCGTCTTGTTGGCCACGAGGTTCAAGGTCAACCCGCCGGCCAGCGCCGCCACGCCCACGGCGCCCACGGTGATGCCGGTGATGCGCAGGCCGCCACCGTCCCGTGCCGGCGTCGGTTGGGTCTCGCTCACCTGCACGACCGGCTGCGGTGGTGGGGGCGGCGGCGCCGCGGCCTCGGGGGGCGGGGCGAGGGGGGGCGCTGTCTTCGACAGCTTGCTCTGGCACTCGGCCAGGTGCTCCTGGGCCGCGCCGCGGTCCTTGTCCTGCGAGCCCTTGGTCAGGCGCAGGTACTCCTCGAAGCGCGTGACGGCCTCTTCGTATCTCCCGTTCTGTTCGAAGCAACGGGCCTGGTTGTAGACCCACGAGGGATCCTTGGTCGAGACGAAGAGATCCGACAGGATGGACATGCCCGTCTGGACGTCGCCGGCCAGACAGGCCTTGCGCGCCTTGTTCGCCGCTTCCTCGCGCGACTTGGCGCTGCCCTTGGCGGCCAGGGCGGGCGTACTGCACAGGCACGCGAGGGTCAGCAGGCCCCCTGCGAGAAGAGCGTGAGCAAGAGACAGGCGATAGGGAACTAACATGGGCGCACTCTACCTGCGTCCCTCATGGGCGCAACTCTGGTCCGTGAGGGGACTCAGGACGGACGGCTTGCGCTCTGACGGGTCATTGACCATTGGCCAGATTCTTGATCTCGGAGGCACTCAGCACCCGGTCGTAGATGCGGAAATCGTCGATCGAGCCGTCGAAGTACGGATCCGCGGCGAACTGCGAGCGACCGATGGCGTTTCTCTCGGTGTCGCCGAGATCGGATGCCCTCAGCACGGCGGGTGCTTGCTGCGCGACCTGGTTGCCGTCGACGAAGATGGAGATGCCGTCGTCGCCCAGCGTGAGCGTGACGTGCGTCCAGGTTCCCACGGCCAAAGCGGTGGACGTCTCTACGATTTGGTTCTTGCCGCTAGAGTGCGATATGCGGAAGCGCACCCCGCTGCTCGCGAAGTTGGTCAGATACATGAAGGTGCTGGTGTCCATGCCGAAGTCGAAGATGCGCTGGAAGGCCGTACCCGCGTTCATCTTCACCCAGGTGGCGATGGTCACCTGACTCAGCCCCGAGACGATCCCCTTGGGCAGGCCCAGGAACGCCTTGTCCGTGGAATTCAGTCTCACGCCGTTGCCGACCTTGCCCGCGGCAAACGTAAATCCCGTGGGCGTGCCCCCAGAGCCATTGGCCAAGGTGGCGTTCTTGCTGTTACCCGACTCGTCGGGGAGCACGGCTGCGTTGGCGCTCTCGCAGGGGTAGTAGGCCACCAGCCCTTGCGTCGGGAGGGCGTCGGGCCTCGTGTCGCTCGAAGGCGTGGTCACGTCGGTCGCCAGGTCCGCGTCGGGCGCGTCGCTCTTCGCCGTGTCCAGGTCGGGAGCGCGGTCCATCTTGACGAAGGCGTCGCCACCGTCCGTTCCACGCGTGTCCTTCGTGCCGCCATCGGGGCGGCCGTCCTGCGTCCGCGCGCCGTCCGTCTGCGCATCCGGGGTCAAGGGGCGCGCATCCTCCCCAGCATCGCTGTCGTCAGGCGTGTCCTGGCGCTCGTCCCGGTTGGCGTCGATGGATGGCTCGGGTGGAATCCCCTGGCCGGTATCGGTCTTGATGACCTCGCCATCCGCGGGCGGGGGAAGGGCTGCATCTGGCTTGGCGGAGGTATCCGAATCGCGGTTGCTCCAACCGGTCTTCTGCCAAGGGGGCGTGACGTCCACGCAGCCCCAGCCCAGGCTCGCGGCCAAGGCCAGCAGCAGCATTGGCCTTGGCCGTCGTAAGCTCTTATGAGGGGGGGCGTAAGCTCGTAGCATCAACAGAGATCAACACGAGATCGGCCGAGAGGTGGAAACCCGTCATTGGTTGTTCCCATGAGCTCTTGCCGGCCGCGTGATCAGCCCCCTGCGACGGGCGTGCACCAGGCGCGGTACTTGGGATTGCGGCCGTGCACGATATCAGAGAAGAGCGAGCGCAGCCGCGTGGTGACCGGACCCATCTGGCCGGTGCCCACCGGACGATGGTCCACGCGGGTCACCGCCGTGATCTGCGCGGCGGTGCCGGTCAGGAAGACCTCGTCGGCCAGGAAGAGCTCGCCGCGTTCCACCGGGCGCTCCTCCACCGGCATCTTCAGCTCGTCCTGGATCAGGGTCAGCAGCGATCGGCGCGTGATGCCTTCCAGCACGCTCTGGTTGAGCGAGGGGGTGATGGCGGTTCCCCGCCGCACGAGGAAGATATTCTCGCCCGAGCCCTCGCTCACCATGCCGGCCGAGTTGAGCAGGATGGCCTCGTCGAAGCCGGCCAGCTCGGCGTCGCTCTTGGCCAGGGCGCTGTTGATGTAACTGCCCGTGATCTTTCCCTTTGGGGGCACCACGTTGTCGTCGGGGCGCTTCCACGAAGACACGGTGCAGTGCGCGCCCTCGGCCTTGTCGATGTACAGACCAAAGGGCACCGCCACCGCGGCCACCACCGGGGTCAGGCCATGCAAGCGGACCCCGATGACCTCGTTGCTGTAGAAGGCCAAGGCGCGCACGTAGCAGTCCTTGTGCAGCCCCTCGGCCCGCAGCAGCGCCAGGATACCGTCGGCGGTGGCCTCTTCGGACAGGGGAAGGGTCATGCGCAGCAGGCGCGCGGACTCGTGAAAGCGGCGCACGTGATCGGTCAGGCGAAACACGAACAGTTTCTCCTCTTCCTGATTCCAGTAGCCGCGGATACCCGCGAACACTCCGGTTCCGTAGTTCAGACCGTGGGTGAGCAGGCCCAGTTGGGCCTCGCCGTAGGGCACCACCTGGCCCCGGAAGAATGCCATGCGCGGAAGATTCATCGTGGTCTCCTTAAGTCCAATTGTCAGTCCAATTGTGTGCTAGCCTGCCGATGGCCTTGAAAGTGCGCTAGCAAAGAGGGGCTCGCAATGGCCACTTAGAGTAATGTGGACTGATTGGATATAAACCCATGCTGAAGCAAGAGCTTTCCTCGCTGGTGCAGGCCCTGGGCTCGTGGGACACGGGCGAGGGGCCGCTTTACCAACGCCTGTCGACCCGTCTGCGCATCGCCATCGACAAGGGCGAGATCCTGCCCGGCAGCAATCTGCCGCCCGAGCGCAGGCTGGCCGAGCACCTGGGCATCAGCCGCACGACAGTGGTGCTGGCCTATCAACGTCTGCGCGAGGCCGGGCAGGTGGAGAGCCGACAGGGCAGCGGCACCTGGGTCCGGCGTCCCGGTCGCGATCAGCGCCCCAGCCCGCAGGAGAGCGATGCCAGCTCAGCCTTCCGGCGCAACGTGGTCTTTCGCAGCCTGCTCGAACAGGGCGACGACACCATCGGCCTGGTCGGGGCCCACGTGCCGCCGCTGCCCATGGTGGGCGAGGCCTTTCGCGAGGTCGCCGAGCGGTCCTGGGCCGAGACCGCGGGCGAGTGTGGCTACACCCCCATGGGCTGGCCGCCGCTTCGTCATGCTCTCGCGCAACAGCTCACCGGCTCCGGGCTGAGGACCACGGTGGACCAGTTGCTCATCACCAGCGGTGCCCAACAGGCCATCAGCCTGGTGGCGGGCATGCTGGTCCCGCGTGGCGAGACCGTGGTGACCGAGGATCCCACGTACATTGGCGCCATCGACGTGTTCTCGGCGGCGGGGGCGCGCATGCTGACCGTGCCGGCGGGTTTCGAAGGCGTGGAGCTGGCCCGCTTGCGGCGCACCCTGGAGACGCGCCCACGTCTGCTCTACGTCGCGCCCACCTTCCACAACCCCACCGGGACCACGATGCCCGAGCGCGCCCGTCGCGATCTGGCCGCGCTGTCGGCCGAGCTGCAGATCCCCCTGGTCGAGGATCTGGCGTTGGCCGACCTGGCGTTGACGAGCGAGATCCCGCCGCCCGTCGCCGCCTTTGCCAGCGATGCGCCCATCCTCACCATCGGATCATTCAGCAAGGTGTTCTGGTCAGGGCTTCGCCTGGGCTGGATCCGTGGTCCCGAGGATCTCATCGCCCGCTTGAGCCGCTGGAAGGCCCTGGCCGATCTGGGCAGCCCCTGGCACACGCAAGCCATGGTGCTGCGCCTGCTGGGCCAAACGGCGGTCGCGCAGGCGGAGCGCCGAAGAGAAAGCGCGGGCAGACTGGCTCTGCTCACCCAGCTGCTGCAAGAGCACCTGCCCGATTGGCGCTGGCGCCGACCCGACGGCGGGCTGTTGTTGTGGGCGCGGCTGCCCGCGGGCGACGCCCACGAATTGGCTCAGGTGGCGCGCCGGCAAGGCGTGGCCATCGTCCCCGGCTCGGCCAACTCGCCCGAGCACCGCTTCGCCGACCACGTGCGCCTGCCCTTCGTGGCCGACGCCCCCACCATGAAGGAGGGCATCAGCCGCCTGGCGCGAGCCTGGCGCGAGTACCAGCAAACCCGGGGTCAGAGGAGCGGACGCTTCGAGGTCATCGTGTAAGGGAGGGGCTAACGCACGTCCAGGATCATGGCCACACGGGGCGCCAGCTCGGTGCCGTTGCGCCGTTCCTCCTGCCGAATGCGGGCCAGGCGCGGGGACAGGTGAGGCTCGTCCACGATCTGGAAACCCAGTCGGGCGTAGAAGGGGGCATTGAAGGGCACGTCCCGAAAAGTCGTGAGGGCGAGCCGCGATAGTCCGGCCTCTCGCGCCCGGGCCACCACGACCTGGATGAGCCGCCGTCCCAGACCCTGACCGGCGTGCTCAGGCACGACGTCGATCTCCTCCAGGTGAGCCTCGTCCTCGTGGAGCGCGAAGATGGCGAACCCGACGGGGCGGTCATCATCGTCGGTGGCGACCAGCAGCCGGCCGCGCTCGCAGTCCGCCTGTAGGGCTTCGAGCGGCTGGATGGGCAGTTGCGCGGCGGCGGCCAACCCCACCGTCGCGAGCCGTGTGGCGGCGCGACGCTCGATGTCCTGCACGGCTCGCAGCTCGTCGAGCCGTGCCTTGCGTATGGAGTACGTCGCCATCGACTATGAGTCCCTCGTTCCAGCCGGTGACGTCGACCGGTCCAAGGTCACGCGGCCCTTGGCGTGTCCGGCGTCCACCCGGGGTCGCTGGCCAAGGCCACGCCGTGCTGGCTCAGGAACTGCTTGAGCGCCGGGATTTCGATGATCTTGAAGTGGAAGACCGAGGCGGCCAGCAGCACCGTGGCGCCGGCCTGCGCGGCTTCGAGAAAATGCTCCATCGTGCCCGCGCCGCCCGAGGCCACGATGGTGGCCGAGGTGGCCTGCTTGATCTGCCGGATCAACGGCAAGTCGTAGCCGGTGCGAACGCCATCGGTGCTCTTGCTGGTCGGCAGGATGGTTCGAATGCCGTAGCCGTCGATCTGCTTGGCCCACTCAATGGCGTCCTTGCCCGTGGCGGTGCGGCCCCCGTCGATCCAAACCTCGTAGCCAGAGGGCATCTTCGGGTTCTGGGCCACGTCGATGGCGACGGTGACCTTGTCTTCGCCCAGCGCTTTGACCATGTCGCGAATCATGTCGGGCTTGCGGAAGACCGCGCTGCTCGTCGACACCTTGTGGGCGCCTGCCTCCAGCAAGGCCGCGGCCGAGGCCACGTCCGAAATGCCGCCTCCTACCGTGAAAGGCACGGTGGCGGCCTTGGCGGTGCGGCGGACCACCTCGAGCAGCGTGGGGCGGTTCTCGACGGTGGCGGTGATGTCGAGCATGGCGAGCTCGTCCGCGCCGGCCGCGCAATAGGCCCGCGCGCACTCGACCGGATCACCCGCGTCGCGGATGTCGACGAAGCGTACTCCCTTGACCACCCGCCCCTGCTGCATGTCGAGGCACGGCATGATCTTGATCCTCTGGTCCATGGCGATCGTCTCCTTGGCGGCCGAGCCGGCCGGCCCGGGGAGAGTAGCACTCCTGATCGCAATTCTCCCGTCGCCCTCGTTGCCCCGGGCTCCGACCGCGGCCTCGCCGTGCGTTCCGGTCACATCGAGTTCGTCTCGTCGTGGCCGCCGTTCCCCGCGACGCGTCGGGTACCAATCTCGATCAGTGGCCATTTCGATGGAGGAAGCACCATAATCGCGGGTGTCCGAACATTCACCAAGACATGCGCGATTCCGCTAAACCGACCGTGGGTCTTCCCAATCGATGGGACCCAGGTTCATGCTGGGTGTTGATATTGGCCTGCGGCCTCGCTCTCGTGGCGTGCGACGGAAGCACGGCAAGCGGGCCGAAGCAGGGGATGGGGGGCGAGGCTGGCAAGGCAAGCGCTGGCGGGGGCGGCGGCAGCGGGGGCACCGCGGCGAGCGCGCGCGGATCCTCTGGCGGCGAGAGCACGAGCGGTCGCGACGCGGGTGCGCCCGACACACGCAGCCCACCTGACGCCAAAGCGGGCGACGCCGGTGCGGGTCGTGGGGGGGCCAGCACGCGCGCCACGGGCACGGGCGGGACAGGGGCGGGGGCGGCCACCAGCGGGATTCCTGACACCGGCGGGGCAAGCACGCGCGACGCGGGCGCCACGGGGGCAAGCGCTGGCGGTGTGGGGCGAGACGCGGGCCCCGACGGCGGGAGCGGCGGCGCGGGTCGGGACGCGGGCGCTGGCGGGAGCGGGGGCCGCGCAGGGCGGGACGCGGGCACCGCGGGCGCCGGCGGGATTGCGGACGCTGGCAGGAGCGTGGCCGACGCCCAGTCATCCCCCTGTCAGGAACCCGCGACGGTTTCTCCGTTGCCGGCCTCGTTCGGGGTTCCGCACGCCAGCAAGGCGGCGCTGGCCTGTGGGGTCTACGTGATCGGTGCTGCCGTGGTGGCGGACGCGGCCCTGCTGCGCGCGCAGCAGATCTTGCAGGTCATGCTGCGCAAGGTGAGCGACGACATCCCGGGCTTGGCGGCCAAGCTCACCGCCACCAAGTCGCGCATGGTCATCTTGGGCAGGAACGAGGATCAGAGCGTGTACTGGCCCAACGCCAGCGGTCGGCGCTCGTTCTGTTCGTGGCCCGACCGGAACGGCATGATCGAGACGACCACGCTGGAGGAGGAGTTGACCTCCGGCCAGCGCTCCCAGCTCATGACCACGGTGCACGAGATGGGGCACTTCACCCAGTTCGCCCTCACCCTCTACAACAAGCCTCTTTATGAGCGCTCGGTGACGGCGTTCAACAACTGCACCAAGTCGCTCTACAACAGCTACGATCTGCAGAACGCGCAGGAGTTCTTCGCGGGTGACACCCTCCGCTGGTATGACCTCAACCCAAGCAACCTGGCCGTGCCCAACGCCAACACTCTCTCGCAGCGTGAGCAGCTCGAGAACCACTCCGCGACCATGTACCAGATCATGAGCGAGGCCTTCTACCCCGCCGCGATTCCTTGAGGGAGGATCGCGCGTCGGGAGAGCCCAGGCTATTTCTTGAACAGGCGGCTCATCAGCCCGCCGCGCGCGGGCGGGTGTCCCTTGCTGGGGCCGCCGCCGCGCTGGCGCCGCATCTCGCACAGCCGCAACTCGCGCGTGGCTTCGATGAATTCCTTGTCCTGCTCGACCGCCTCGCGGAAACACCGCTCGGCGCGGTCAGGTTCGTTCAGGAACTTCCAGATGAGCCCCAACCAGTAGTGGCCATAGGCGAACTTGGGCTGCACCGCCACCACGTCCTGGATGATCCGCTGCACCTCGCGCACCAGGGATTCCTTGCGGCCCTTGGGGTTGTCGAAACGCGCCCAGGCCAGGTAGGCGCGAAACTGCGGCTCGCTGGGATTGGCCTTGCAGGCGGCCGTGAAGCATTCGATGGCCTTGGCGTGATCGCCCTTCCTGAGAAAGACCTCGCCTTTCATGAAGGAAGTCTCGGCCTGGAACACGTCGGGGACCGTGCTGTCCGGGGCCTTCTTGCCCGAGCGCTCGGTCACATAGGCGGCGCGTCTGGCCGGATCGCCCAGGGTCATGGCGGCCTCGCTCATGCGTGCCAGGACACGTTCGGCCTGGGGAGCCATCTCGGACAGGCCCGCGCCCGCCAGCCGGTCGGGATGATAGCGGCGGGCGGCGCGGAAGAAAGCGGCGCTGATCTCCGAGGCTGGCGCCGACTCCGACACCTCCAGCAACTCGAAGAAGGAAAGCTGATCGAGCTTCTGGGCCAGTTTGGTGAGGGACGCGCGCAGGGCCTGATCGACGGTGGGCACGGCCGGCACGGACGATGCGGTGGTGCGCGCCCTGCCTGCATCAGGCGAAGGCGACAAGCGCGCGGGCGCTCTGGCCCCGACGTCGGGCGAGGGCGAGAAGCGAGGTGTCGCGGGAGGAATGGTGCGCGCCTCGGGCGAGGGTGAGGAACGTGCCGTCGAGGGAGGAATGATGGGCGCGTCAGGCGAAGGCGAGCCCAGCGGGTGCCATGCCGGGGCGGTTTGAGCCGGGACGGGCGGCGTGATGGGCGCCGATGGCGCGATGGACAGGGGAGAGATGACAGGCGGCGGTGGTGTGATGGGAGGCTCGACACGCACTGACACCGGGAAGGGCGTCGATGGTGGAATGGACGGGACGTGATCGCGCGGCTGGGCCGCGACGGGCGCCGGCGGCACGAGCGACACCGGGGGAGGCGTGTCGACGTACTCGGCGACGACCTCGGGTATGGCGGGTTCGCCGGTCATCTCAGGCAACTCGCCGGATGCCGATCCTGCGGGGATGAGGTTGTCGGTCGAGGGCGGAACCGCGACGGGCCTATCCGCGGTCCCCTCCATCAGATTCTGCCGCTCCAGCAGGTCGCCGTAGTAGAGAGCCAACAGAACAGCCCGTGCCTCGAAGGGACGCGCCGCCAAGGGATCGACCTTCTCCAGGGTTTGCCACCCGGTGCGCAAGGCCGAAACGACGGGATCGTCGCCAGGAATCCGCATGGCGTCCAGGTAGGGCGACGATGACGGAATCAAGCGAAACTGCTGGCCCCACAGGCGCGAGAGCTCGCGGGTAACCCGCGGCAGATCATAGGCGGTGCGGATGGCGAGGAAGTAGAGGGTGCGCGGATCCACGCGCATGGTGGTCCATTCCTCGCCCTCGCCGTAGGAGTGGTTTTCCAGGAAGATCTCGAAGTTGCCCTCGTGGACGCAGAACAGGCGCGTGATCTTGCGCCGTACTTGCGCCTTCAGGACGTCGGACAGCGTCTCCCTGGTGAGCGCGCCCATGCGTTCCAGCGCCTCACCCAGGCGCAGGCCGTCGGCCACCATGGGCAGCGCCATCTCCACCGTTCGTTCGGTCACCAGGCCGCTCTCGATCAACACCCGATCCAGGCGATCGCTGTCCACGGGCCGGTGCACGTGCACCGGATAGCCAGAACGCAAGAAAACCTCGCTGAGGTCCCCGGTTTGGTCGGTGATGCTCAGGCACCCGGTCACCTGTTTGCGAAAGAGCTGCTGCAGCAAGCGAGGCAGCGGACGCTCCTTGAGCGAACCGGCCGCCGATGGCCGGCGGGCGTGAGACGATGCCATCAGATTGGTCCCCCCCTTCCACAACCAAGAAGATTCGAGCGAACCAAGCTATCCAAGTCGACGATATACATCTCTAACCATGCCGGACTGCTGCAGTCCGGCTGATGACTTGGGCACCTTAGCACTGCTTCTGACGCCTGGGGGGCGATAGGTGTAAAGTTCCAACTGGTGTCCATTCTCGTCTTCGTCAACCCGTCGTCCCGCGCCAACCGCAAGGATCCAGAGCGCTTCCACCGCTTCGTCGCCATTCTTGGTGACGCTGGCCGCGTGGTGGCTCCGTCCAGTCCGGACGCGCTGGCCACCGAGGCTCACAACGTCGCCGAGGAACGACCTTCCGTCATCGGCGTTCACGGCGGTGACGGGACGTTGCATTGGACGCTGACCGCCCTGCTGCGCGCCTACCGCGATCGCCCGCTGCCACCCCTGGCCTTGCTGCCCGGCGGGACCATGAACGTGGTGGCGTCTTCTCTCGATATCGAAAGCAAGCCCGAGAAGATGCTGGAGCAGCTGGCGGTTGACGAGAGGGCCGGCACAGCGCCCGAATTGGTCAAGCGTCACTGCCTCAAGGTTCAAGACGAGTACGGGTTCGTGTTCGGCACCGGGCTCATCGCCAATTTCCTCGAGGAGTACTACGCCAAGGGGGAGTACGGGGCGGGCAGGGCCTTGTGGGTCCTGGCACGCTCGGTTTCGTCCGAGGTGGTGGGCGGCGCCTATTCCCGACACATCTTCCGACGCTTCCAGGGTCGCGTGTTGGTGGACGGCCAGCGCTTGCCCTGGAATGCCCTGTTGGGTTTGGGCGCGGCCACGGTGCCCGAGGTGGGCTTGGGCTTCCGCATGATTCACCGCGCGGGTGACCATCCTCATCGCTTCGGGGTGCTGGCCATGCACTCATCGCCCCTGGCCTTGACCCTGGACCTGGCGGCGGTGCGACAGGGACGCGGGATTTCGCCCCGCCGCGCCTGGAGCGAGGTCGCCACGCACATCGTCATCGAACCCGATGGCCCCGAAACCCTGTACACGGTGGACGGGGATCTGTACCGGGCACGCGGCAATCTGACCATCGAGCTGGGCCCCGAGCTTTCTTTCGTACGACCGCGCCGTGGTTGAAATTCCAGCTGACCCGACGATATCATCCAGACCATGAGCACTTCGTTCCCGCTCGACGGCATGCGCGTTCGCTTCTCGGGCGAGACCAACGTGGGCAGCAAGCGCGACCACAACGAGGACTCCTTCTACCTACCAGTGAGCGAGCGCCTGGCCATCGTGGCCGACGGGATGGGCGGTCACGCCTCGGGCGAGGTGGCCAGCAAGTTGGCGGTGGACACCATCGTCAACCACTTCCAGACCACGGAGAATGAGCAGGAACAGACCTGGCCATACAAGATTGACCGCAACCATCGTTACCACGTCAACCGCATGGTCAGCGCCATCAAGCTGGCCAACCTGCAGATTCACCAGGAAGCAGAACGCAATACCGATTGCCACGGCATGGGCACCACCGTGGTGTCCACCATCTTCGTGGATGGGGTGGTGCTGATCGGCCACGTGGGCGACAGCCGCCTCTATCGCTTGCGCAACGAGCGGCTGGAACAGCTCACGGAAGACCATTCGCTGCTCAACGACTACGTCAAGATGAAGCGCCTGTCCGCGGGCGATGCGGCTTCGTTTCCGCACAAGAACGTGATCGTGCGCGCGCTGGGCATGAAGCCGACGGTCGAGGTGGACATCATCGTGGACCAGCCTCGGCTCGACGACCTTTACATCCTGTGTACCGACGGGCTGTCGGGCATGGTGCCGGATTCCGAGATGGCCGAGCTGGCTGGCGACGAACCCGATCTCGACAAGCTGTGCGAACGGCTGATCGCGGCGGCCAACGCTCACGGCGGGTTGGACAACATCACGGTGGTGTGCGCGCGGCTCGAGCCTCTGTAGATAGGACGGCGGACGGATGAGAAGCCCGTTTCCGCTTCTGCTTCTGCTGATCAGCTCGGGCATCGCGCGGGCCCAGCCGGTCGAGACCGGCGAGTTTCGTGAGCCTGAGCTCATCGAGCTTCGCCGTCTCGATGCCAGCATCCGCCTGGACATCCGTTACGCCGGCAAGAACAACTTCGCCGGGCGCAAGGTGTACAGCCAGGCGCGTGCCTTCCTACAACGTCCGGCGGCCGAGGCGTTGCTGCGGGCGCATCGATCGTTGAAGGGGAAGGGCTACGGCCTGCTCGTCTACGACGGCTATCGCCCCTGGGCGGTGACCAAGTTGTTTTGGGACGTCACCCCCGAGGACAAACGTACCTTCGTGGCAAACCCGGAAAGGGGCTCGCGCCACAACCGCGGCTGCGCGGTGGACGTGGGGCTGTACGACCGGCGCACGGGCAAGGAAGTTATCATGCCCAGCGCCTTCGACGAAATGTCGGAGAGATCGGCCGCCGACTTTCCCGGTGGAAGCGAGAAACAGCGACGGACGCGCGCGCTGTTGCGGGAAGCATTGGAAGCGCAAGGCTTCAAGGTCAATCCCGACGAGTGGTGGCACTTCGATCACCAGGACTGGCGCCACTACCGCGTGCTGGACGTCAGCTTCGAGCAGATCTTTCCGTCGAAATCATCGACCCCTTCTAAGTAGCGGTGAAAGCAGCGTTCTTCGCGCTTGAATTGCGGGGGCGCAAACTGAGATAACTGTCGCCACCAACGGCAAGGAAATGATGTTCGACGAAGTTGTTTCCGTGGAAGTTGTGCGGCACTTCTGCCATATCGCCAACCGGCGGCTTGGTGTCGAGCTTGATGCCAAGGCCGAGGCCCTGGTGCCGGGCCGGGTCGCCAAGCGGCTCAAGCAGCTGCAACTCCCCCTGGACGAATATCTCAATCGTCTCAAGGAAGACGAGCACTGCGACGAGGTGGTGGGCTTTCTGGATGTGATGCGGCCTCGCCCGCAGCGCTTCTTCGCGCGCTGGGCGGACTTCAAGGAGTTGCACGGGTTGCTCCGGCGCGCGCTGGCCGCTGGCCGCCGTCGTTTCCGGCTGTGGTCGGCCGGTTGTGGCTCGGGCGAGGAGGCCTACGCCATGGCGCTGACCGCGCTGGACGCGGTCTCCACCCTGCACCTGCCGCCCGAGTCGGTGGACGTGAAGGTGCTGGCCAGCGATCTCTCGTCGCGCGTCTTGCAGCGGGGCAAGAAGGGTATCTTCGACGAGGCCCAGGTGCGGGATCTGCCCAGATTCATGCGCGACCGCTATTTTGCGCCGGCCAGTGAGGGCCTCGCCATCTCCGCCGAGGTGAAGGCGCTGGTGGTCTTCCGTCGCCTCAATCTGACCCGTCTGCCTTTCCCCATGACGGGACCGTTGGACGCGATCTTCTGCCAGGACGGTCTGGCACTGCTTCTGCCCCGGGCCCGCCAGCGCACCGTGGAGGCCATGAAGGCCATCCTGTCCGAGCAAGGCATGTTGTGTGCGGGCGCCGATGAAGAGATCGAGCCCGCCAGCGCCACCAGCGAAGCCGCCGAGGAATTCGACTGGGAGGATTTGGTCCGCTCCGTGCGCACCCCGGGGCACTGCTAGAGCACCGAACGGTTTGAAGACCGAGTGAAATTGCGGAGATGCGAGCAGCCCGAGGCGCGAGGAGGGAAGATAGTCGACCTATCTGACCGACGAGCAACGAAGGGATGCGACGCAGATCCGCGATTTCACGACCGATTCAAACCGTTCGGTGCTCTGAGCACCGAACCAACCTCACCGTTGGAGGTTACGGAAGGCCCGGGAAGGACGAGTACTTGATCGAGAAGTCCTCGAAGCTCTCGACGATCTGAACCTTGAAGTCGGGAAACGCGGTCACCACCTGCCACTCTCCACAGCCGTTCGGGAACGAGGTTTCCTTGACGTTCAGGTCGGGAAAACTGGACTCCTTGACCTTGAAATCGGGGAAGGAGGTGACGTACTGAACCTTGCCCCACAGCTTCTTGCCCTTGTAGGTGCAGTCACACAAGATGCGGCCACACTTTGCCGCTCCGTCCATCGCGGCGTCTGGGACCTGGGTCGAACCAACCTCGTCATCATTCGCGCTCCCATCCGTCTCCACCGGGTTGACCATCGTATCGGCTTTCGTGTCCGTGGGCACCGAGCCAACGTCCTCCGGGCGTCGAGTGTCGAAAACCACGGCCCATGCGTCGGCCTTGTCCGGAGCCGCGTCCAGGCGGGCAGCGCCTGCTTCGACGACGGCGCCATCGCCTGCTGCCTCGGACGCGTCCGCCAGCGGTGCCGGCACATCCCCTTGCCCAGCAGGGCTGTCCTTGGCCGATGCGTCGCTGGCCAGCCCATCCGACTTCGGGGTCTCGGCTGCCTGCCCGTCCAGACGGCCGGCGTCCGCGCCGGGAAGGCCGGTCTCGGTCGTGGCGGAGCCATCAGAACGCACGCTGCCGTCCTCTCTTGTTTCGTCGGACTTGCCGTCCGAGCAGGCCAGCGCGGCGCAGGTCAACAGGAGAGAGAGGGCCAGTTTCGTTCGCGTCATCATGGCGGCAGTATGCCGAAGCGCGTCTCGAAAGCAAGCCATCAATGCGGCCCGAGAAGGCCCGTTTTTCCGCGAGCCGCTCGCCCTTTTGTCTGATTCCAGCACCTCTGTTCGCGATTGACCTGGCGCGCTCTCGCCCATCTTCGGGGTGTGGTCGGTTGGTGACCCGAAAAGCGGCAGCCTTGCTGTCTACCTGGCGTGATGGTCGATTGTTTCGCCCGTCCTAGTGACCCCAATCAAGCCGATTCGATCCCCGGAGGTCCCCCATGAAGAATCCTGTCTTGGTGATTCTCGTCGCGAGTCTTGGCGCCGGCTCCATGTCCTGTTCCACCAGCGGAGACGACGGTCGTGGCGGTGGGGGAACGCAGGCCGAGAGCAGCTCGCAGGGCGGGGGCGCCTCAGGGGGAAGCCCAAGCGCGTCTGGAGGGGCGAGCAGCAGCAAGGCGAGCAGTAGCAAGGCGAGCGGCGGCAGCAGCGGCTCCGCGGGATCGACGGTCAGCAGCTCGGGGGAGAACAGGGGCGGCAGCTCGGCGGGCGGAGGTCAGACTGCGTCTGGGGGAAAGGCGGGCGCCGGCGGAAACAAGGTCGGCGGGAACACCGGTGCCACGGCAAACGGCGGGCAGAGCACCTCGACCAGCGTTGGCACCGGGGGATCGTCCGAGACAGGAGGCGTGACGGCAGCGGGCGGCCGGTCGAGCACGGGCGGTGGCAGCACCGCTCCCACAACCGGCGGGTCCAGTGGTGGTGCGGGCGGCGGGTCGGCCAGCGGAGGATCGACCGGCACCGATACGGGCCCCAAGGCCGGGGCCCAGTCGAGCCCAGGGTGCGGAAAGACGCCGACCATGGCGAACGGCGCGGGCAAGATTGGGAGCCGCAATTTCATGCTGAGGATCCCGACCGGCTACGACAACAAGCACCCGTATCCGCTGGTCTTCGCCTTCCACTGGCAAGGCGGCACCATGGGTGACGTCGATGGCGGCGGAAGCAGTGGCTACACCTGGTCCTATTACGGGCTCCGGGAAAAGGCGGACAACAGCACGGACCACAAGATGATCTTCGTCGCGCCGGATGGCAATGGGGGCTGGCCCAACAGCGGTGGCGCGGACCTCAAATTCGTCGACGATCTGTATAAGCAGATCACGGAAGATCTCTGCGTCGACACCACCCGGGTCTTCTCCATGGGCTTCAGCTACGGCGGTGGCATGACCTACGAAATCGCCTGTGCGCGGGCCAAGACCTTCCGCGCGGCCGCGGTTTACGCCGGCGCGCAGCTCAGCGGATGCGACGGAGGCAAGGACCCCATCGCCTACATCGGGTTCCACAGCGTCAGCGATCCGAAGTGTGGCTACAGCGGCGGGGAAGGGCTGCGCAACACGTTCGTCACCAACAACGGCTGCACCGCCCAGACCCCGCCCAAGCCGAGCGGCGCGACGCACATCTGTACGAAATACACGGGCTGCAAGGCCGGCTATCCCGTGGAATGGTGTGCTTTCGATGGTGCCGGCCACTCTCCGGCTCCGGTCGATGGCCAAAACAACGACTCCGGTGGCGGCGACAAGACCTGGACAAAGGCCGAGGCCTGGAACTTCTTCACCCAGTTCTAGGCTAAACGGCCTTGCACGGTACGGGGGGGGCGCGGTAAAGGCCCTGTCTCCATGGCACTCTCAGTCGGCATCGTCGGACTCCCCAACGTTGGCAAGAGCACGGTTTTCAACGCCCTGACCTCGGGCAAGGCCGAGGCCGCCAACTATCCCTTCTGCACCATCGATCCCAACGTGGGCATCGTGCCCGTGCCGGATCCGCGCCTGCAGCTCATCGACAAGTTCATTCCCGCGGCGAAGCTGGTGCCGGCCATCGTCGAGATCGTGGACATCGCGGGCCTGGTGGCGGGTGCGTCCAAGGGCGAGGGCCTGGGCAACAAGTTCTTGGCCAACATCCGCGAGACCAGCGCCATTCTCATGATGGTGCGCTGTTTTCAAGACGGTAACGTGGTGCACGTCTCGGGGTCGGTCGACCCCATGCGCGACATCGACATCATCGATCTCGAGCTGGTGCTGGCCGATCTGGAAGCGGTGGAGAAGCGGGTGAAGAAGGTGGTCGGCGCGGCCAAGACGGGCAGCGCCGAGGCCAAGGTCGAGCTGGAGCTGGCCGAGCGCCTGCAGAAGCACCTGCAGGACGGCAAGCCGGGCCGCACCCTGGAGGTCAAGCCGGAGGAGAAGGTCGAGCTGGCCAAGTGGAACCTGCTCACCACCAAGCCGGTACTCTACTGCTGCAACATCGGCGAGGACGATCTACCCAACGGCAACAAGTGGAGTGACGAGGTCAAGGCGCGCGCGCAGAAGGAAGGCGCCGGCGTGGTCCTCCTGTGCGGCAAGATCGAAGCGGAGCTGGCCGAGGTGCCGCCGGCCCAGCGGGCCGAGTTGCTGGACGCCTACGGCCTGACCGAGCCCGCCCTGGCCAGCCTGGCGCGCGAGTGCTACCGCCTGCTCGGTCTGCAGTCCTTCTTCACGGCGGGCGAAAAAGAGAACCGCGCCTGGACCATACGCAAAGGCGCCCTGGCCCCCGAGGCCGCCGGCGTGATCCACACCGACTTCGAGAAGGGCTTCATTCGCGCCCAGGTGTACAGCATCACCGACCTGGAAGAGTACAAGAGCGAGGCCGCCCTGAAGGCCGCCGGCAAATTGCGCATCGAGGGCAAGACCTACGAGGTCAAGGACGGCGACATCATGCACTTCCTGTTCAACGTGTAGCCCGAGCTACGGCGCGAGGTGAGGGGGGGCCGGGCCGAGGGGCGCGACCACTATCGTCGCTTCAGGACCCAGTCAACCGCTTGCGTGAGCGCGTGCTCTCCGACCGGCTTGATCAACCATCCGGTCACCCCGAACTGCCGAGCCCTGGCTGCGGCGGAGGCCTGCACTTCCGAGGTCAGAATGAGCACGGGCAGCGCGGGATTTCTTCCTTCGCGTTGCAGGTTGCGCAGGAGATCGAGCCCGTCTAGCCGCGGCATGTGCAGATCGGTCAGCACGAGCGCCACCTCTGGCTCCGATGCCAGAATCTCGAGCGCGTCCGTCCCGTCCTTCGCCTCGAGCACGCTGTAGCCGTGGCGGGTGAGGATGTCCTGCAGGCTGAACCGCATGGCGGCGGAATCGTCGACGATGAGGATCGTCTTTCTGTCCTGGGCAGGAAGGGTATGGCCGCCGGTCATGGCTTGTTCCCCGAAGGGGATATCGGCGGATCATGGCGCGGAGCTGAGCAACCCGCGATTCGCAACAAGTCCTTGGCCAACCGCGTGGAGAAGGAGCCGCGCCTGGACCATACGCAAGGGCGCTCTGGCTCCGCCCTGAAGGTCGCCGGCCAACTGTGCGTCGAGGTCAAGGACCGCGACATCTTGTTCAACGTGTTGCCCGATCAGTGGTGCAAGATGGCGCCCGAGGCGCCGACGGCCCAGACGTCGCCAGCGCTGCTGCCCCAGATTTCCCTCAGATCCGAGCTGAGCTTGAGCCCGCTGGCTGCCCAGGCGTGACCGTCCCAGTGCAAGATCTCACCAGTTCCATCGGTTCGACGGCCCACCACCCAAAGATCGTCAGGAGCGCTGGCCCACACCCCTTCCAACGAGCTCATGTCCGGGTGTCGTGCCATCACGGTCCAGGTGAGCCCATCCCAGTGCAACACGTCTCCCTCGGACTTGCCCCCCACAGCCCACACGTCATCGCTCCTTAGCCCCCAAACCGCGAAGAGCGCGTATTGCCTCATGTGTCTGTTGGCGGGTCGAGCTGTGTGCGGCCGCAGCCCAGGATGGCGGCCAGGCCGGCGATGGCGAGGACTCGTCTTGCGGGTCGCCGGTCATTTGATCGACAATCGTCGCTGCGAGAGCAGCCAGCGCACCACCGTCGGATCGCGGTAGGCCACGGTCCAGACGTCGTGGCCATGGCCGGCCACTTCGGTGTAGCGCGGCTGTCCGCCCGCCGCGCGCAGGGCCGCGATCATCTGGCGCGATCCGCGCACGGGCACGGCCTGATCCTGATCGCCGTGAAAGGCCCACACCGGCAGCGTGGTCATGCTGGCGGCCATCGAGGGGTCGCCGCCTCCGCACAGGGCCAGCGCGCCCGCGAACAGGTTGGGCTGGCGGGCCACGATGTCCCAGGTGCCGTAGCCGCCCATGGAGAGCCCGCTGACCAGGATGCTGGTCGGATCCACCGCGTACTTCGAGCGCACGGAGGCGAGCAGCTCCAGCGCGGCGGCCATGGGCTGGCTGATGGGCGTGTTGGCCAGGCGGTAGCTCCCGTCCTTCCAGTCGTGGTTCACCCACTGCATGCCCTCGGGACATTGCGGATAGACCACGATGGTGGGGTGCTCGGCTTGCGGCCCGCTCTCCACGAAGGCCAGCGCGTCGTTGGCCAACTGGGCTTGGTTGTCGGTGCCGCGCTCGCCTGCCCCGTGCAGGAACAGCAGCAGGCCGCAGGGCTTGTCCGGGCTGCACGAGGGCGGAACAAACAAACGGTAGGGCAGGCCAAGGCCGGTGTGGGGCTGGGTGAACACCTCGGTACGCAGGAGGGCGGCGCGCGGATCGTTCATGACCACGGGTTTTCCCGCGGCACGCGGGCCGACGCAAGCCGCGGCCAAGACCAGCCAGGGAAGAAGTCGATGAGCCATGGCGCAAGACTACCCGAAGAGCAGCCTGCGGACCTCCTGGTGGGCCTCGAGGGGTGACCACGCGGTCGAACCCCAAGTCATCGAGCCGCGGAGAGCGCGCGGCTTCTCCCTACTCGAGCTTCTCGCTTGCGCCAACAGAGGCCGAGGGCGGGATCTCGGTGCCCGTATAAAGGTAGATGGGCCGCTGCCATTCCTCCGCGGTCTACATGCTGGGCCAACACTCGGAGCGCTTCTTCTCCACCCCTTGCAACGTGAGCTCGAAGTTCGATTCCGGGGGATGGCGATCGGCGCCGAAAATGGCGAGTTCGTAGACCTTGCCGGTCTCGAGACCCAGGCTGACTTTGCGTTGGCGGAAGTCGTCGGGGGTGGCGGCCTGTGGTCGTGGGTTCGAATTGCCGGGCGCGCACCCTGTCGAGCCGACGGTGGTGCCGGTGATCTCCCACGCGGCGTCGAGACAGCCGCCTTCCACCACGGAGGCGTCGCCGGGATTGCCGCTGACCGTGACCTTGCCCGGAAGCGGCTGGTGGATGCCGCCCAGGTCGAGCACGAGCTTGCCGTTGATGAAGATGAAGAGATCGTCGTCGCCGTAGAAGCGGATGGTGAGCCCGCCGTCGTAGACGAACGTGGTGCGGGCCTCGACGGTAAAGTAGTAGTTGCGGCGGGAGCCGGAGACAGAGCTAACCCAGCAGCCGTCTTCCACCGTGTCTCCATCGGTACAGTCGGATGGGGATACGCGAGGCGAGGAGAGATATTGGGCGCCACGGCAACCGCTCCAGAAGGGGGTTCCCGTGCCGTGGTTCCAGTAGGGCCACAGATCGCACAAGGTCGCTTGGCTGCGATTCAGAGCATCGAGGGGAAAGAAACCCACGCCGGCCGTGTCGAACCCGGTCATCGAGAAGTTGCTGGCGTAGCGATAGGTGTCGCTGCTGATGGCGGTGAGATCGAGCGTGCCGGTGAAGGTGCGGTTGACGGCGGCATCGTCGTTGAACCACTGCTGGAAGCTGGCGGCATCCTTGTAGGCTGGGACCGTGCCCTTCCAAATCGGCCCACCCGGGCTGGACGACGTATAGCTGACCAACGTTCCCGAGTACTCGCCCGCGGTGCTGACGGTGTTGACCGTGGAGCCCGCCTCGGGCCCTTGGAAACCGCCCTTACCGTCGGAGAGGGGCGAGTCGTTACCAGCGCTGGTATAGCCGCCGGGGATGAGGTGGGAGTTGCCGAAGTTCCAGTCACTGAACCGGCAGGGGCAGGTCTTGGTGGGGCCCGGCTGCGGTTTCCCATTCAGCAAGGTATCAGCCGCGATCCCCCAACAGCGTGCGGTGGAATCGTTTCCCTTTCCCGGGCCGGCCGCGTTGGGCACGCAGATGGTCGTCGGCTTGCTCGCACCACCATAGCGGGTGCCGAGGAACGCGAAGTCGGGGTGTCCGCCGGGTACGACATTCTCCGGCTGGAAGTCGCGGTAGATCGCCGAGAGTTGCAGGCACGAGCCCGACCCCGAGGCGCAGGAATCGGTGAGAGCAGCGGTCTTGGTCGAGCAGGTGAAGCCAGCCTCTCGCGTGCAAGCGCTCGAGCAGCCGTCGCCGTCCAGCAAATTGCCGTCGTCGCATTCCTCGCTGGAATCGGCATTGCCGTCGCCGCACACGCTTGTGCAGGCCTGGCTCTGGCCCGCATCGTCCACACAGCGCGGCTCGCGCACGCAGGTGGTTGCGCAACCCGAGCCATCGCCAAAGACGATGCCGTTCCTGGCCCGGCAGCCAGAGGGCAGCCGATTCGCATCCACGCCGCAGTCGCACTGTTCGCCTGCGTCGAGCGCGCCGTTGCCGCAGGGGCCAGCCGGAACCGTCGTCCCCCCAGCCCCGCCCGTGCCTCCCGTGCCGGCCATGCCACCCCGGCCCGCGACGCTGCCGATCCTGGTCCTGCCTCCCGTGGTGGCCAGGCCACCCCTGTCTGCGCTGCCGCCGGTGTTGGTCCAGCCTCCCGTGCTCGCCATCCCGCCACCAGTGGTGATCTCGCCGGTGTTCGCCACCCCGCCGCCTGCACCGCCGGGAGCCCCGGTCGCGCCGCCCGTCGAGAGGGCGCCTGTGGAAGCGGGCGTGCCTGCCCCCGGCTGCCAGGTGCTGCCGGCGTTGCTGACCCCGCCCGATCCCGAGGACGTGCCGCCTGCACCACCGGGGGCTCCGGAAGTGATCGCACCACCGATCCCGGCCGCGCCGGTTGAGGAGACGGGAGCGCGCGTCCCGGCCGTGCCGCCCGGCATGCACGAGCACACGCCGAGTTTTCCTTCAGCGTCGCAGATCTGGGCACCTCTCTCCCCGGAGGGACAGGCGCACTCGAGGCTCGCACCCGGAGTGCACTTGGGCACGCCCGCGCCTCCGCCGCCACAAGCCCCAAACACCCCGATGGTTGCCGACAAGGCCAGGATTCTGTTCGCGGACCGCATGTCGTGAATCGTCGCGCCATTCGCAACCGCGCGCAAGCACGAGCCTGGTTGACCTGACGCTCGATCATCAGACAATCTGGGGCGTGCCGAGCAATTCATAGACGTCTGCTGAGGCAGCCCACCGACCGACACACCAAAACCATGCGAAACGGTTTCCTTGCCTATTCCGTCAGGCGCCTGCCGGTGTCTCTTCTCATGGCGGCGTTGGCTGTGGCGGCGTGCGAGGACTCCGACGACGGGACCCGAACACCGACAAATGCGTCGGGAGAAGCAGGCAGCGGAGGGCACAGCTCGGCCGCGGGATCGGACGCTGCCCGGTCAAGCAGCGCAAGTGGCGGATCGAAGGGCGGTGAGAGCAAGAGCAGCAAGAACGGTGGCTCGGGGGGCAGCAGCCTCGGCGGGAGTGTGGCCGGATCAAGTAGCCTCGGCGGGAGTGTCATGGGCGGAAGCCTCACCTCCGCTGCTTCCGGAGGCTCGTCGACTGCCGATCCGGCTACAACCAACACTGAGCCCTCCACGGCCGGAAAGAACGCGCCTGATGCAGGGGCTGCGATGGACGCGCCCTTGCCGGATGCCTTCCGCCCAGCCGACACCTTGCCACCAGACTCCGCGCCCGTCTCCTGCTACCAGGAGGGACTGGCCGCCATCACGCAGGCCCTGCTCAGGGCGGACATCACCACGCTGTCTTCCGCCGATTTCGAGGGGCGTAAGACCGGCACGGCGGGCGAGCGCAAGACCATCGACTACATCGTGGGCCAGTACAAGGCCGCGGGCCTGGACAGCGTGTCCGGCAAGTACGAGCAGGCGTTCAGGGTCAGCGGCGTTTCGGGCAGCAACACCGTCGCGATGCTTGCGGGGAGCGACTCCGTCCTGAAGGACGAAGTGATCATGGTCGGGGCCCACCACGATCATATGGGTAAGACCACCACTGGACACTACCCTGGTGCGGACGACAACGCCTCGGGCGTGTCGGCGGTCGTGGCCCTCGGCCGGGCTTTTGCCAAATGCCGGGGCGAGATCAAACGCACCATCGTCTTCATGACCTACGGGGGCGAAGAGCAGGGCGTGTACGGCTCGTACTACTACACCAAGGTCCCGCTCTTCCCCATGGCCAAGACCATGTACATGGTCAACCACGACATGCTCGGCTACGTGTCCAAGAACAAGCTCGAGGTCAGTTGGGGCACCACCTTTGCCAAGGACACGTTGACCGCTGCCTGTAAAAAGGTGTCTTTCTGCAAGCTCATTCAAAGCGACATGGCGACCGAGCAAGGGACGGACAGCGACACCTTCGCCGCCGTGAAGGTACCCTACACGGGTTTCTTCTCCGGCTTCCACGACTGCTATCACGAGCCCTGCGATACCGTGGACAAGCTGGACATGGCGGGCGTGACCGATGCGACCAAGTTGGCCTTCGATCTCGTCCACGCGCTCGCCACGACCAGCAAGGATCTATCGAAGGCGGCGGCCCGCGAGACCAGAATGGTCATCGACCGATCGCTTCGCCCGTTCCGCGATCACCGCCGCGCGCCTGCCGCCCCCTAGTCAGTATGGAACGACCGGCTCCGGTTCGACGGGGTATGTGCTGTACTGGCAGTTGACCCAGCTCGGCGTGCATTGCGATGTGATAGCTCCGACGCTGGTTCCGGTGAAGGCCGGCGATCGAGTCAAGACGGATCGGCGTGACGCCCAAAAACTGGCGCGCTGTTATCGAGCAGGCGATCTGACCCCGGAGTGGGTTCCAGATGCCGCGCACGAAGCCCTGCGCGACTTGGTGCGAGCCCGAGAGGCAGCGAAGAAGCACCAAACGCGTGCACGACATCGGCTGGGCAAGATGCTGCTTCGACAAGGGCGTCGGCACGTGGGGAAGATGACACTGTTCCGTTCGAGCCCGGGCCTCACGGGGTGTCAGGAAGGGCGGAATGGGAGCCGGCATGGTAAAAACACACTCTTAGCATGTGGAATCGCAGTCTTGCCGGGGCGCGATCCCTGGCTGGTTATGCCCCACGGGGCCTCTTGACGATGGCCGTCGTGCTGACGCTGTCAGCGTGCGTGGACCTGACGTCGCCTTGGGACAAGAAGACACAGAACAGCGGCGCGTTGGATGCCCGTGGCCGCGATGGCATGTCCGACCTCGCGGTGTCTGGAGGCGGCGGCAGCGGGGGCCGCGACGGAGCAGGCCGTGATTCACTCCCCGGCCAGCAGATGGATGCAACCGTCACGGTTGGCGGTGATGCGCCGGTTGACGAAGGCCAGGCGGGCGGCTTGGTTGACGGTGGTGCCGCTGACGTTTCTGTTGGCACGGCAGACTCTCAGCGCGCCGATGCAGGCGCAGAGGTCCGTGTGGTGGTGGACGGAAATGCACCCCGAGATACGGGTGTCAGGCGCGATTCTTCGGACGGCGGCGGCCAGACGGGCCCGGTCGACTCGTCCGGTGGATCGGGTGGCAACGGCGGTATGGATGCCGTCAGCGACAGCCGCGTCGATTCTCTCGATGCCAAGATGGGGATGGAGGTCGCAAGCGACGGGCCCTTGCTCATCGAGGTTGGCGCTGACCTCGCTCCTCATGCGGACGTGGGGGTTGATCTCGCCCCAGACCTTGCCCCGGATCTCGGCCCAGACCTTGCCCCGGATCTCCGTCCGGATGCCACGCCGGATCTTTCACCTGACCAGTCCCTGTGCAAACCGACCGTTTTCGATGCCAAGCAGATGAGCAACAATGGCGGCTATGCAGAGTCGGACGGGTGGTACCTGAGTGGCTCAGGATTGTTCCTGTACAAACTCGACGTAGAGTACCTGGCGGGTCGGATCACCGTGACCGTGGTGGCCCGGGGTGACTATGTGAACGGGGCTTGGCCGACCATGGACGTCTCAGCAGAGCGGGGTCACTCTATCGGCACCGCCACGGTCAACTCGTCCACCATGACGGCGTACCGCTTCACTTTCGACACCGCCGCCGTGAAGTCCGCAGTCGGGGTCACGGCCATGACGGGGAACGGCGTGCACGTCCAGAGCGTCACCATCAGTTGCCCCTCTCACTAGGAGCGCGTTGCGCATAGGCGGATGACGGCCTCCACGGCGGTCCTCGGCG
>CAZHUY010000066.1:0-28327 GCA_964535465.1 uncultured Myxococcales bacterium | reverse complement strand
GCTTCGAGCCGCCGCTTGAGCCCGGGTGTTCCAGAATCATGAACGATGATTTAGTTCCGTCACGGGGGCATCCCCTCGCCCGGGGGACCGCGTTCTCACTTCCGACGCTTTCGCGGCGTGAGCCTCTCGACGGCTGTCCCGGTCCTGCGCCATGGGCAGGAATTATCCACTATCTCCCGCGCAAGGCGAGGCCGAGCGACACTTCTGGAGCCTTTTCGGCGCGGGCTCGAGGGCTAGCGACGGAAACCGGGAAGCCTCGCGGGCCCGGGGGCGCGAAAACCGCGCGACGCGGGCGGGGACATCCGCCAGCCGCCGCCGCGTGGGGCCGGTGGGCGCACAAATCCCCCTCCGGGCCTGCCGGTGTACCCGGGTCTGAAGCCACCGCGGAATCCGCCGTGGTACCCGGGCCTGTATCCGCCGTAGAACCCGCCGTGGTAGCCGGGTCCGTGGTACCAACTCCAGTAGGGATAGGGACCCCAGCCGGGACCCCACCACCACGGACCGTAAAAGCCCACGCCCCACCACGAGGCCGGCCAGTACTGCACGGTGACCCCGACCGGTTGGTAGTAGGCGTACTCCGGCGTCTGGGACGACTGCAGGGCGAACGGCGTGGAATCGGTCACTACTTCGGCGCCACGACGGATCTTCCAGGTCAAGACAGCCTGGGGAGGAATGCCGCCTTGAGGAAGCGCATAGAACAGATCGAGGAATCCGTTTTGCCCCGGGGCCACGGTCAGGACGGAGCCGGTCTTCGAGCCTTGCGCGTAAGTCGGCTTGGCCGTGGCGCCACCCAGGTCGAGCACCTGATCGTGCGCGTCCAAGGTCCATTCGGTGGCGTCAGACTGGTTCTCTGCGGCCAGGCGCAGGTGCAGATACAAGGCTTGCGTACCCGCCGGCGAGGCCAAGGACTCGCGGCCCAGGGACAGGACATACGCGGCCCCCTTGGGCTCGGTCTTGGGGATCGGGTAGGAGGCGGCCGGAGTCTGATCCTCCTGCTCCGGCGGCTGTGACATGGTGCGAACGGTGGTGCTCTCGGTGGCGCAGGCCCCCGCGCTCAGGCCTAGCGCCATGACTCCCAAGAATGCCTTCATGCTTGTCGCGTTCATCGCATCCTCGCTCTAGGTTACTTTGACCGGAATCTACCACCACGGCCGGCTCGGCGCCTTCCTCTTGAAGAACCTGTGATACCCTGCCCCATCATGGCAAAAACGGCGTGTCCAGTCTCCAAGACCCAGTTCCTCGAAAAGGCCGAGCCCATCAAGCTGGTGCTCAACGGGCAAGAGCTGCTGGCCGACAAGAAGGAATTCTCGACCGGATCCTTCGGTTGGTTCTTCAACGGCAAGATCAACGTGATGGTCGACGGCAAGCCGCTCTCAGTCCAGGTCGGGATGAACCTGACCGTGGTCGGCAGCAAGGAAGCCGAGCGCTAGAGCACCGAACGGTTTGAATCGGTCGTGAAATCGCGGATCTGCGTCGCATCCCTTCGTTGCTCGTCGGTCAGATAGGTCGACTATCTTCCCTCCTCGCGCCTCGGGCTGCTCGCATCTCCGCAATTTCACTCGGTCTTCAAACCGTTCGGTGCTCTAGAAGTCCCTGGTGTATGACCCCTGAGGAAGGCACGAAATCGGGAAACGGACGTGCGGATCGCAAACCGCGGTGGTTCGTTCTTACCTGAGGGCGACTGGTCGTTGGCGAAGTCTCATCTTGAACTTCGCCACGCCTACCCTCTCGGCAGACGCGTCAGGGTCTTCCTGCCGCCTCAGCAGGACTTCCTGCTTTCCAGTGTTCCTTAGGAGTTCTCCCCGCGGGCTGCTACGGCGTGCCGGCGGGCGCGGATAGCCCCATGTACTGCAGCATGGAGCGCGCGGCTTTTCGTCCCGCGCCCATGGCCAGGATGACGGTGGCCCCGCCGGTCACGATGTCGCCGCCCGCGAAGACGCCCGCGAGACTGGTCATCTGGGTCTCGGGGTTGACGTCGATGTAACCGCGTTTGTTCAGATTCAGGCCGGGCGTGGTCTGGGCCAGGATGGGGTTGGCCGAGGTGCCGATGGCGCACACGATGGTGTCCACCTCGAACACGAACTCGGAGCCCTTGACCGGCACCGGGCGGGCGCGGCCCGAGGCATCGGGCTCGCCCAGCTCCATGCGGATGCACTCCATGCCCTTCACCCAGCCGCGCTCGTCGCCCAGGATGCGCACGGGTGCCGTCAGCCAGTTGAACTTCACGCCCTCCTCCTCGGCGTGATGCACCTCCTCGACGCGCGCCGGGGCCTCGTTCTTGGTGCGGCGGTAGACGCAGTACACCTCTTCCGCGCCCATGCGGATGGACACACGGCACGCGTCCATGGCGGTGTTGCCGGCGCCGATCACCGCCACCCGCTTGCCCATGCCGCTCGGGGTGTCGGACTGCGGGTGCTGGTAGGCGTTCATCAGGTTCACGCGGGTCAGATACTCGTTGGCCGAGAAGACGCCGTTGTATCCCTCGCCCGGGATGCCCATCATGTTGGGGAAGCCGGCGCCCACGCCGATGAACACGGACTCGTACCCCATGTCCTTCATCAACTGCGGGATGGTGTACAGGCGCCCGATGATGGAGTTGGTGACCACCTTGACGCCCAGGCCTTTCAGGGCCTCCAGCTCGCGATCGATCAGCTTCTTGGGCAGGCGGAACTCGGGGATGCCGTACTTGAGCACGCCGCCCGCTGTGTGCAGCGCCTCGTAGATGGTCACCTCGACGCCGGCCCGCGCGAGATCGACGGCGCAGGTGATGGACGCGGGACCGCTGCCGATCATGGCGGCCTTGTGGCCGTTGAGCTTGGGCGGCGTGGCCTGCGACCAGCCGTTCTTCAGCGCCATGTCGCCCACGAAGCGTTCGAGGCGGCCAATGCCCACCGGCTCCAACTTGGTGCCCACGATGCACTTCGACTCGCACTGCGATTCCTGCGGACACACGCGACCGCAGATGGCGGGCAACACATTGTCCTTGGACAACACCGTGTAGGCCTTGCGGAAGTCGCGCTCTTCGATGGCCTGGATGAAGCCCGGGATGTTGATGGCCACCGGGCAACCGGAGATGCAGCCCGGCTTCTTGCACTGGATGCAACGGGCAGTCTCGGCCAGGGCCTGCTCCTCGCTGTAACCCAGCGTGACCTCGCTCCAATTGCGGGCGCGCACCGCGGGGGGCTGCTCCGGCATGGGGGTCTTCTTGGGGGCGATGGTCTTGATGGTCTTCTTGGGCTTGGATGCTTCTTCCATGGGGGCTCTGCTACTTCCTAGACTTGGTCCAAGGGGTGAGGCTGACTATCGAGGCAAACGGCACTCGTGGCCTTCTTGATGGACACGCATGGACTCGCGCTCGGCCGTGCTGAAACGCTTGGAGCGCGCCATCAACTCGTCGAAGTCGACCTGCAGCCCATCGAACTCGGGACCGTCAATGCACGCGAAGGCCATCTTGCCTCCGACGGTCACGCGGCAACCGCCGCACATCCCGGTGCCGTCCACCATCACGGGGTTCAGGCTGACCACGGTCTTGATGTTGCGTGGCTTGGTCACGGCCACGCACGCCTTCATCATGATGGCGGGGCCGATGGCCAGGACCTCTTCGACGTCGGGGTTCCTGTCCAGAACCTCTTGCAGCGGCCCCGTGACCAGGCCCTTGACCCCGAACGAGCCGTCGTCGGTGGCGATGATCATCTCGTCACTCTGTGCCTTGAACTTGTCGATCCAGAACATCAGGTCCTTGGATCGGAAGCCCACGATGGAGATGGTATGGGCGCCGGTCTGCTTGTATTGGCGCAACTGCGGGTAGGTAGGCGCCACGCCCAGGCCGCCGCCCACGCAGACGACCTTCTTCATCTTGTCGAAGTGGCGTGCGTGGCCCAGGGGGCCGACCAGATCGTCGAGATAGTCACCCTCCTTGAGCGCCATGAGCTTGGTGGTGGTCTTGCCAACGGCCTGGATCACCAAGGTTATGGTGCCGGCCTCGCGGTTGAAATCCGCGACGGTCAGAGGCACGCGCTCGCCACCCTCCCCGTGACGAATGATGACGAAGTGGCCGGGCTGGGCCGCCTTGGCGATTTCGGGGGCCGCAAGTTCCCACAGATAGGTGACCGGAGAGAACTGCTCGCGTTTGACGATCTTGAACATCTGGGCCTCGTGAAATTTGTAACGGTGAACCAATACCTACGGCAGCCAGCCCACGCAGTCAACGGATCCCCGCGACAAAGTTGCGGTTTCGGACGGTTTCGATCGACGGACGGCGCGCTATTCGGGGGATCCGGCGATTCGGCGGACCGCTAGGCGCAGCATCTCGTCTTGAAACGGCTTGACGATCCATCCCTTGGCGCCCGCGCGTTTGGCCTTGGCGATGAGCTCGGGCGAGCCGTCGGTGGTCAGCATCACGACGGGGACAGGGAGCGCGGGGGCATCGCCTTTGATGGCTTCTAAAAACTGCAACCCGGTCATGCGCGGCATGGTCACGTCGCAAAGCACCATGGCGATCTCGGAGTGCTCTCGCAAGGCCTCGACCGCTTCCAGCCCGTCGCACGCCTCGACCGCGTTGTAGCCATCGGAAATCAAGACCATGGATACCTGCTGACGAACCGTCAGGGAATCATCCACGATGAGCACGGTTTTCTTGTTCATTGTTCCCGCCACCAGGCTAGAAGATCACCATAGCGCCTTCCTTGAGAACCGGTTCCGCGTGTTTCATGGGCCCGGGGGCGAGCAGGAAGCTTGGCTTCATTGCCAGCTCGAGCCAGCCCTGCAGCAGCATGCCTTCGACGAGGTAGGAGATGGGTTTCCGTTGTGGGCGCAGGCTGGATGAGAGACACAACTGAGCCGCCAAGGCGCTCTGCGGGACGCTGATGCCCAGGCAAACCCCATAGGTCGTCATCAAGTTGTGGACACGGCCCACGGCTTGGTTGACGACTTCACAGGACCAATCGGCCAGGTCGCGCGGGGTCATGTTGGGTGGCAGCGGATGCAGCCGCGAAAAGAGATTGGTCGACCCCACCAGCGCATAGGAACCGCGCAGATCATCGTTGCCAAAGCCGCTGAACGCCGCGATCTCTGCGGCGTCTTCTTGCGTCGCCCGTTCCTGATCCACCCGTTCAGGCTTGACTCCCAGACTGATCAGCAATTCCTTGGTGCAATTCGCGAAGATCTCGACCAGGCGCTTCTCAGTGGACTCATCAGCCATGGAACCTCATTTGCTGCTCGGCGGAATGTTTCTTGGACTTGAGGATCGCCTGCCTCGATTTCACTCGCGAGGCAGGTCCACGCTGAGGTTCTCGAGTTCGCTTCCAGTGCGTCGCACAACGGGCGGGGCGACGACCACGCAGTTGCGCCCTCTCGCCTTGGCCTGGTACATGGCCCGATCCGCGCGATCGATCAGGACGGGCGGGGTGTCGTTGACCTCGAGACAGGCGATTCCCACCGAGATGGTCACGTTGAGGGGCTCGAGCTTCTCACTCACCAGGGACATCCGCTCGACGCAAAGACGGAGGCGTTCGGCGGCTACGCGGGCGCCGGATTCGGGTGCCCCTGAAAGCACCACCACGAACTCCTCGCCGCCCCAGCGCGCCACTATGTCCGTCTTGCGTGCCTGCGCCGTCAACAGCTTACCTAGCGCCGACAGCACCTGATCCCCCATGGCGTGTCCGTGCACGTCGTTGACGGTCTTGAAGTGATCGACGTCCAGCATGAGGAGCGCCATGGGGTAGCCGAGGCGGAAGGCGCGTGACTGCTCGATGTCCAGCGCGGCCATCAGGGCACGTCGGTTCATGATGCCGGTCAACGGATCGGTGGTCGCGGCCAAGTGGGTCTCTTCAACCAGCAGGGCCATACGCAAGGGCCCCCCCAACTCCCGTGCCACCACGTCGACAATGCGCACGTCCTGAGGATCCGCCGAGGCCTTCGGGCAGAGTGCGATGTGGGCCACGACCTCCTTGCCGAAGGTCACGGGACGCACCAGGGCCGGACGCCCCGCCGGCTCATCGACCGCATCCTCGTCCTCGATGTGGAGAAAGTTGGCCGAGTCCGAGGCCTGGAGAATGTCACGCACCTCGCGCTCGGATTGCTCGCGGGTCGCTGGGTGGGAATGCAGCCCCACATGCAGGGGGCGCCTCACCAACAGGGCCAACCAGCGATAGCTCATGACCTGTGAAACGAACTGCGTGAGCAGATCGAACAGCCGGTCGAAGGCCCCGCAGGTGGACAGGGCCCGCACCTCGGCCGCCAGCACCGATTCGAACAGGGCCGCGTCCAGGTAGGCGGCGATGCGATCGCGGATGGCTGATTCGGCGTCCTGCAGTTGCGTGAAGAAGCCGTCTTCCTCGGCCGGTTCAGGCAGGATCGAGCGCTCGATGGCTCGCACCAGATCGCCCATGCGGCCCTTGACCACGTAGGCGGCCGCGCCCGCGCGTTCGGACCAGAAGCGATGGCGCGGGGAATCGGGACCGCGGAGAATGACGGGCACGCGCTCGGTGGCGGGTTCGGCCCGCAGCAGACGCGTGAGTTGCACGCCCGAGATTCCCGACATCCACAGATCCGCGATCACGATGGCGGGAGGCGAGCTGAGCGCGAGGGTGGCCCCCTCGACCGGCCCCGCGAACCCGGTGGCCTTGTAGCCCTGCATGCGCAGCCGTTCGATCAGCACATCGCGTGCTTGATCTTCGGGATCGATGAGGATGACCGAACGGGCTTCCATCACATGAAGGCGGCGGTTTGAACCGGCGGCCTGCCTCCCCCTCAACCAACGGTGTGCTAGGCCCCGCAGATCTTCCTGGCGGCGGACAGCAGAAGGTCGGCTTTGAAGGGCTTGATGATCCAACCGCGCGCCCCGGCCTTCTTGGCGCGTTCGACGAGTTGGGGTTGCCCCTCGGTGGTCAGCATCACCACCGGGACGGAGCGGCCCGCCGTCTTGAGGTTCTCCAGCATCTCCAGGCCATTGACCCTGGGCATGTTCACGTCACAGATGACCAGGGCGCAGTCAGGTGTCTTCTGGATGGTGTTGAAGCCATCCAAACCATCGACGGCCTCCAGAACGGTGTACCCGCCCTGGGTCAGGGCCAGCGCCACCTGCTGACGCACGGTCTGCGAATCATCGACCACTATGATTTTCTTCGACATCCAATCTCTCCTCTTGCGCTCGAAAATCCAGGTGTTCAGGTTCCATTCTTCTCGTCGCTCGGCGCCCGCAGGTTCTCGTCGGCGATGCGCCTTGTCACTTGGTTCAACTTGCGAAAACAACGCTCGAAGGTCGCGAAGCAATCCAGCTTGCGCGAAGCCTCCTCGGCCGCCTGCGTGACCTCCACCGCCCGCCGATCCCCGTTGTGAGCCACGCTGTCGGCGCTCTGGCGGAGTTGCGCCACCGCATGCGCGACCTCTGTGCTTTGCGCCGTGCTGTCGGTGATGAACTTCAGCGAAACCGCGCGCAGATTGCCGATGCTCTCCACCAGCCGCGGTAGCAGGGAGAGTAGCTCCGTCGCGGCCTTGGCGATGGAGGTCGACTCGCGGTTGATGTCCTGGTTCAGCCGGCCCATCTGATCGACCAGCAAGGCCAAGGGGCCATTGGCCTCGAAGCGCTCGGCCCAAGCCGCGGCGTTGAGGGTGACCAACTTGGACGAGCGCGATACCGCCTGGAGCTGCTTGAGCAGATCCAAGATCCCGGAAGAGCCTTCGGTGGCGCGCTGGGCGGCTCGTTCCTGGGCGGCGGTCGCCCGATCGACCCGACGCAAGTGCTCCGCCATCACCTCGGTCAAATCGCGTGAGCCTTGCCCCACCAGCATCTCGTCGCGCACCGAGGTCAGCTCGATCGCTTTGCGCAACTCCAGCGCATAATCGCGCGCCTTGGAGGCGGCCTCGGTGATGGCGTCCCGGGCCGAACGAAGATCGCGGGCAGAACTCTCACGGCATTCGGCCACGCGATTCTCGATCTTTTCCAGCGAGGTGCCGGGCCGGCTTTGTGGCGTGTGAGGCGCGTACGGAGCCATGGCCGACACCTAGAAGAGCATGACCTCGCCCGCGTCCGCGACCTGAGACTCCGGGGCGAAGGCTTGCTCCGTCGCCTTCTCGCCCTCGGTTTCGCCCAGGCGGCGCAGGAAGAACAGCGGCTCGACCTTTTCTCCGTTCTCGTTGGACGACGTGCGCAGCTCGGCCATCAGGCCATCGAGACTCTGCATGTCTTGCATCAGGGGGTCATAGAACTGCAGGGAGGAGAGCGCCTTCTGAGCGCGCTCGATGATGGCAGGCAGGCGGTCTTCGCCCAGGTGGCTGAGGACGCTGAGGGAGCGGTCGAGGGCATCGGCCAACTCCCTGACGTGAATGCCCTGTGTCTCCACCTGACTGGCCACGCGACGGCTCTCCGCCGACAGCTCGTGTACCAGACGATCAATTTCAGGCAGGGTCGAGATCATGGCGTTCGCCAACACCCCGATGCGCTCGGAGAGCTCTCGTATGCCGAGGGTCAGGGCCTTGAATTCCTGCGAGAAAGAGCTGGACTCCGAGACCCCGGGGGGAAGACGCGCCAATTCCATCTTGGCATACAGGCTGAGGAAATCCCCGGTACGAACCAGCTGGGCAAAGCTCGAGGCCCCGCTGGCGATGGTGCCCAGCAGGCTGGTGGCGCCCGTGGTCACGCTGGCCACCTCTCTCAGGCAGGCGGCGAAGGTCTGCAGGTAGTGGCGGGTGGCTTCGCCCTGCGAGAGCAGAAGCTGCGACAGCTGCGAATGACCGCCCTTATCGTTTCCAGCCAGCGACTTGGCTTCCTCCAAGGTGGACTGCACGCGTTCGACCACCAGCGACACCGTCTGGCCCGCGCTCAGGATCGGGCTCTCGGTCTCCTCCGCCACCGTCCTTATCGCGTCGACCACCTCCTGGTGGGCTTGTGCAAGTCCCCATTGGTTGTTGTTCATGGTTTGCGGACATGAACGAGCAGATCGTTCACCCTGAAGGAAACATCGGTGCAAACACAGCCAACTTGAATGGCGCGGCTGCCGTGTCCGGGGGCGTGAGCCCTCGCCGATCAGTCGAGGGGATGAACCACTTTCAGCCGGTCTTGTTCTGCAGGTACCACTGGTAGGTCTTGCGAATGCCCTGTTCCAGGGTGTGCTGCGCCTTCCAGCCCAGGGCGTGCAGGCGGCTGACGTCCAGCAGCTTGCGGGGCGTGCCGTCGGGCATTGACGAATTCCATGTGATCTTGCCCGTGAAGCCCACGATGCCCTTCACCAGATCGGCCAGATCGCGCAAGACGATGTCTTCGCCCAGGCCGACGTTGACGAACATCTTCTCGTCTTCCCGATCCTGGCCGGCGTCGAAGTGGTTCAGCAGAAAAACCAGGGCGTCCGCCAGGTCTTCGACGTAGAGCAGCTCGCGCCGCACGGTCCCGGTGCCCCATAGCTCGACGCTGTCACGGCCCGCGCTCTTGGCGTCGTGGAACTTGCGAATCCACGCCGGGAGCAGGTGGCTCGACTGCAGATCGAAGTTGTCGCCCGGCCCGTACAGGTTGGTGGGCATGGCCGCGATGTAGTTGGTGCCGTGCTGACGGTTGTAGCTCTTGCACATCAAGATGCCGGCGATCTTGGCGATGGCGTAGGCGTCGTTGGTCGACTCCAGCTTGCCGGTCAGCAGGTGTTCTTCTTTCATGGGCTGCGGCGCCAGACGCGGGTAGATGCACGAGCTGCCCAGGAAGAGCAGCTTCTTCACTTTGTGGCGAAAGGCCGCGTCGATGACGTTGGTCTGGATCTGCAGGTTGATGCGGATGAAGTCGGCCGGGTAGGTGTCGTTGGCCTTGATCCCGCCGACCTTGGCCGCGGCCAGGATGACGTATTCAGGCTGGGTTCGCGCGAAGAACGCGTCAGTGGCGCGCGCATCGGTCAGGTCGAAGTCCTTGATGTCGCTGGTCACGACGTCCTGGTATTCGCGTCGCAGCCGGCGCTCGATGGCCGAGCCGACCAAACCGCGGTTGCCCGCGACATAGATGCGCGCGTTCTTGTCCATGGCCTTGTCTATCCCACCTCGAGACGCGGCCGCAAGGCCCGGCGGCTGGCCGTGTCGACCCGCGCGCGCCGTTCGCTCCCGAAATGAATGGAATCCTCGGACTGCACATCAAAGCGCTCGCTCCTGCCCCATTTGGATTACTCTTCCCCCGCCCCCATGCTGATTACGAAGATCTTCGCGCTACGCGGTCCCAACATCTGGTCTCGCAACCCTGTGCTGGAGGCGTGGGTGGATCTGCAGGAGTTGAAGGACACGCCGTCGAATGCTGTGCCGGGCTTCAACGATCGTTTGATGACGTGGCTGCCCACCATGATCGAACACCGCTGTAGCGAGGGTGTGCGCGGCGGGTTCTTTTCCCGGCTGCGCGACGGGACCTATCCCGCCCACATCCTCGAACACGTCACGCTGGAGCTGCAGAGCCTGGCGGGTACGCCGGTCGGTTATGGCCGCGCGCGCCAGACCGCCACCGAGGGCGTCTATCGTGTGGTCGTGCGTTATCGGGATGAACAGCTTGCGCGCGCCTGCCTGGCCGCGGCTCGCGAGCTGGTGCTGGCCGCGATGTTCGACCGTCCCTTCGACATGAAGGGCGAGGTGGCCAAGCTGCGCGAGCTGGCCGACCGCGTGTGTCTGGGGCCGAGCACCGCGGCCATCGTGGCGGCTGCCGACGCGCGTGGCATTCCCTGGCGCCGGCTGAACGAGGGCAGTCTGGTGCAAATGGGCCAGGGAACCAAGCAGCGCCGTGTCTGGACCGCCGAGACCGATCGCACCAGCGCCTTGTCTGAGTCCATCGCGCAAGACAAGGAGCTGACCAAGGGTCTGCTGCGCGCCTGCGGTGTCCCCGTGCCGGGGGGGCGCCCCGCCCAGGATGCGGAGGACGCCTGCAAGGCCGCCGAGGAGATCGGCTACCCCGTGGTGGTCAAGCCGCGCGACGGGAACCACGCGCGCGGTGTGTTCATCGGCCTCACCACCGAGGCCCAGGTGCGCGCGGCCGTGGCGGTGGCCAGCCGCGAGGGCAGCGGCGTGATCGTGGAGAAGTTCGCCGAAGGGGTCGAGCATCGCTTGCTCATCGTCGGAGGCAAGTTGGTGGCCGCCACCCGCGGCGACATCGCGCGCATCGTGGGCGACGGCAAGGGTACGGTCGCGCAGTTGGTGGAGGCGCAGCTCAACAGCGATCCCCGCCGTGGCGAGCTGGAGACCTGCCCGCTCTCCCCCGTGGTGCTCACGGAAGAGCCCGTGCTCATGCTGCTCGCGCGGCAGGGCTTCAGGCCCGACTCGGTCGTGCCCGAGGGCGTGTCGCTGGTGGTTCAGTACAGCGACAACCTGTCCATCGACGTGACCGATCAGGTCCATCCCCAAAACGCGGCGCAGGCGGCCCTGGCCGCCCAGATCGTGGGCCTGGACGTTGCCGGTCTGGACATCGTGGCCGGCGATATCTCGCGCCCCTTGGCCGAACAGGGCGGCGTGGTGGTCGAGGTCAACGCCGGGCCCGGTCTGGCGATGCACCTGGCCCCGTCCGAGGGCCAGCCCCGTCCCGTGGGCGAGGCCATCTTGGAGACGCTGTTCCCGCCAGGTGAGAACGGTCGCATTCCCTTGGTGTGCGTGACCGGCACCAACGGCAAGACCACGGTGACGCGGCTGGTGGCCCACATCCTGCGCACCGCCGGCCGGGTGGTGGGCATGACAGACTCGGACGGCATCGAGGTCTGCGGCCGGACCATCGAAACCGGGCACTGCGCCGGCCCGCGCAGTGCTCGCAGGGTCCTGCTGAACCCGCAGATCGACGCGGCAGTGTTCGAGGCCGCGCGCGGGGGAATCTTGCGCGAGGGCCTGGGCTTCGACCGTTGCGACGTGGCGGTGGTCACCAACATCGGCCTGGGCGATCACCTGGGCCTGCACAACGTGAACGATCTCGACGACGTGTACACGGTCAAGCGCACCCCGGTGGACGTGGTGTTGCCCACGGGCACGGCCGTGCTCAACGCCATGGATCCCCTGGTGGCCAAGATGGCCTCGCTCAGCGCCGGCTCGGTGATCCTTTTCGCCCCGGACGCCACGCACCCTCTGCTGGTGCAACAGCGTGAGCAAGGCAAGCGCGCGGTCTTCGTGCGAGGCGATCGCATCATCCTGGCCGAGGGTTCGGCCGAGGCCGTGCTCATCGCGATCGACGAGGTGCCGCTCACCCATGCGGGCCGCGTCCCGTTTCAGGTGGAGAACGCCCTGGCCGCATCGGCCGCGGCTTGGGCTCTCGGCATGACGCCGGAGGCGGTTCGCGCGGGCCTGCAGACTTTCCGGGCCGACCACCAAAACGCCCCCTGTCGTTTTGATGTGGTGCCCCATGGCGGGGCGACCCTGGTGATCGACGACTGCCATAACGTCTCGGCCCTTTCCGCGGTGGTGGCCGCCCTGGAGCGCTTTCCCCCCAAGAAACGCACCGCCGTCTATTCCGTGGGCGACGCGAGGCGAAACGACGACATCGTTCGGCAAGGAGAGCTTCTGGCCGGGGCCTTCGACCGGGTGATCCTGTACGACGACCCTTCGGTGTCCGGCCGGGCTCCCGGCGAAGTGACAGCCCTGTTGCGCAAGGGGCTCTCCCAAGGCCTGCAAGTTCCTGAAATCCTTGAAGTTCAAGAATTCGAACGGGCCGTCGCCACGGCCTTGGCCAAGCTGGCCCCGGGCGAGCTTGGCCTGATTCAGGTCGTGGACGGGGATGTCCCCGCAAGCCTTCGCGCATTGTCAGCGCTCGGGGTGGGAACTTCACGAACCCGTGAATAGGCCGCGAGCAGGGGCCGTCTCAGCTCTCGGAACGGTTCGGTCGTCTAGGCCGGACTGTGGCAAGAAACAACCCATTCGAAGCTGAGCCATGGAAATACGCAGAATTCGTGCCTTGAGGGGACCGAACGTGTGGACGCGTCGAACCGCGTTGGAGGTGACCCTCGACCTCGGGCCCCGCCATCCGGCGTGGACCGACCTTCCAGGTTTCCTGGCCCGTCTGGGCGAGCTGTCGTCCGAGACCTTCGCCAACATCGGATGGACCGGCAGGGCCACCGCCGGTTTGCCGCCCGAGGCGGGCATGGCCCAGGCACTCGAGCATGTGGTCATGGCCCTGCAGCGCGCGGCGCGCATCCCGGTCAGCTTCAGCAAGACCGTCGCCACGGCCGAAGCGTCGGTCTTCAAGGTGGTGGTCGAGTACCGCGAGGAGGGCGTGGCCCGCGCCGCGCTGGACGCCGCCCAACACCTCATCGATGCCGTGCTGACCGAGCGCGACTTTGACGTCAAGGCCACCCTCTCCCAGCTCAAGTCCATGGACGAGGATCTGCGCCTGGGGCCCAGCACCGGCGCCATCGTGCGCGCCGCCGAGGCCCGCGGCGTTCCTTGCCGTCGGCTGAACAGCGGCAGCCTCGTCCAGATGGGTTGGGGCTCGCGCCAGCGTCGTATCTGCGCCGCCGAGACCGATCGCACCAGCGCCATCGGAGAATCCATCGCCCAGGACAAGGAGCTGACCAAGATGCTGCTGCGCTCGGTGGGCGTGCCGGTGCCCGCGGGCGGCCCGGTGGCAAGCGCGGAAGAGGCCTGGGAGATGGCCCAAGAGATCGGCGCGCCCGTGGTGTGCAAGCCTCAGTACGGCAACCAAGGTCGCGGTGTCGCGGTCAACCTGACCACGCGCGAGCAGGTGCTGGCCGCCTACGAGGCCGCGCACGCCGAGGGCTCGTCGGTGTTGGTGGAGAAGTTCGCCCCGGGCACCGATCACCGTGTGCTGGTGGTGGGTGGGCGGGTGATCGCGGCCGCTCGGCGCGATCCGCCGCGCGTGCAGGGCGACGGCAAGTCCACCATCGCGCAGCTGGTGGCGGTGGTGAATGCGGATCCGCGCCGGGGCGAGGACCATTCCACCTCGCTCAGCAAGATGCGGTTGGACGACATCGCGCTGGCCGTGCTGGCTAGCCAAGGCTACACGCCCGATTCCATTCCCGAGGCGGGAACGCAGGTGCTGCTGCGCCAGAACGGCAACCTGAGCACGGGCGGCTCGGCCACCGACGTGACCGATCAGATTCACCCCGACGTGGCGGCGCGTGCCGTGGACGCGGCCCGAGTCATCGGTCTCGACATCGCGGGCGTGGACATCATCTGCCGCGACATCAGCCGCCCCATGGAAGAGCAAGACGCCATCGTGGTCGAGGTGAACGCGGCCCCTGGCCTGCGCATGCACCTGGATCCCTCGATTGGCAAGCCGCGCCCGGTGGGCGAGGCCATCGTGGACACCATGTTCGGCCTGGGCGAAAACGGGCGCATCCCCGTGGTGGCGGTGTCGGGTACCAACGGCAAGACCACCACGGTGCGCCTGGTGGGACACATCCTCAAGACCTCGGGCAGGCACGTCGGCCTGGCCTGCACCGACGGCATCTACATCGACGATCGGCGCATCGATCAGGATGACTGCAGCGGTCCGCGCAGCGCCCGCGCCGTCCTGTTCAACCCGCGGGTGGACGCGGCCGTGCTGGAGACCGCGCGCGGCGGGATTTTGCGCGAGGGACTGGGCTTCGACATGTGCGACGTGGCCATCGTCACCAACATCGGCGAAGGCGATCACCTGGGCATGGCCGGCATCGAGACCGCCGAGCAGTTGGCCGAGGTCAAGCGCACCATCATCGAGAACGTGGCGCCCACCGGCGCGGCGGTGCTCAACGCGGACGACGCCATGACCGTGGCCATGGCGCCCTATTGCCCGGGCTCGGTCATTCTCTTCGCGCGCGACGTGCAGCACCCGCTGGTGGTGGCGCACCGGGCGCACGGGGGCCGTGCCGTGGTCGTGCGCCACGACACCGTGATCCTGGCCGAGGGTAACCGCGAGACGTACGTGACCAGCCTGGCCTCGGTGCCCTTGACCCACTCCGGTCGCATCGGCTTCCAGGTGGACAACATGCTGGCCGCGGTGGCGGCCTGTTGGTCCGTGGGCATTTCCTGCGAAGTGATGCGCGCCGGTCTGGCCACCTTCACCAGCGACACGGCCAGCACGCCGGGGCGGTTCAACGTCCTGGAATACCAGGGCGCGACCATCGTGATGGACTACGGGCACAACGCCGACGCCCTGCTGGCGCTGATGAAAGCCTTCGAGGCCATGCCCCACGATCGCCGGCTGATCGTGTACACCGCGGCCGGGGATCGACGCGACCAGGACATCATTCGCCAGGCCGAGCTGATCGGCAACGGCTTCGACCAGGTCATCATCTACGAAGACAAATGCACACGCGGCCGCCCCGACGGCCAGGTGGTGTCGCTCATGCATGAGGGGTTGTCGCGCAGCACGCGCGTGGCCCACATCACCGAGACGCGCGGCGAGAACAACGCCATCGAGATGGGCCTGCGCATGCTATTGCCCGGGGACCTGATTCTGATTCAGGTCGATCAGGTCGAGCCCTCGTTGGCCTTCATCGAGCAGTTCGTGGCGGCCAACCGCAGCCCCTCGACACCCAACCGGGCGTTCGGGTCCGGCACGAGCCCGCAGCCCGAAAAGCAGTCGGTGCGTGTGGGGCCGCCCAGCCCGTAGGGTCCTCCCCCCTCACGGAGCAGAACCCGCGCCACAAGGGTGCTGCATCTGACAGTATGGGGGCGATGGCCACGTCACGTCTCCACCCGTTCGTCTCGTCCTTGGGGCTCTTCTCGCTGGTGCTGGGTTGCGCTGGCGGCCAGGGGGCCGGTGCCTCGGGCTCGGGCGGCGCCAGCACGGGTGGCGTGCAGGGTGGGGCGACCGGCATGAGCGTCAGCTCTTTCGCCAAGGGCAGCGCGGGCTCGGGCGCCGGTGCTGGCGGAACGTCCAGCGTCTCGGCTCAGGTGGGTCGCAGCGGCGGCGCGGGGGCGACGGGCGCAAGCGGCGGGGCCGGCGCGGGCGGGGGCACGAGCCTGGCCGGCTCGGGCGGGAGGTCGGCGACGACGGGCCTGACGGGCGGAAACGGCGGCGGTGAGTCCGGCGCGGGAGGCGTCGCGGGGACGGGGGGCCACGACAGCACGCCACGGGACGCGGGCTTCGACGCCCAGCCCGAGAACGACGCCCGGCCTGACCTGGCCGGCGAGCGCCCGCCGGCCGATGCGGCCAGTCTGCCCGGCACCCACAACCCGGTCTTTCCCGGTGTCTTTGCCGATCCCCACATCGCCGTCTTCGATGACACCTTCTACATCTACCCCACCACCGACGGTGTCGCGAACTGGGGCGCCACCGCCTTCAGCGTCTTCACTTCGAAGAACCTGGTGCAATGGACGAAGGGCCCGGTGATCTTCGACGTGGCCAAGGATCTGACCTGGGCCAAGGGCCGCGCCTGGGCGCCGGCCATCGCCCGCGCGGGTGCCACCTACTACTTCTACTTCTCGGCCGAGGTTCAGTTGGGCGTGGCCACCAGTTCCTCACCCCTGGGGCCCTTCAAGGACGCCCTGGGGGCCCCCCTGGTCAAGACCGCCCAATACTCGCCCCAGTCCATCGATCCCTACGTCTTCATCGACGACGATGACACCCGCTACCTGCTCTTCGGCAGCGGCGGCGGTGGCTTGCGCATGGCCAAGCTGAAGGCCGACATGATCTCCTTCGCCAACACGCCAGCCAACATCAGCCCCAGCGGCGCCGGTGGCACGTTGGAGGGCGTGGGCATGTTCAAGCGCAAGGGGAGCTACTATCTCTACTGGTCCGAGGGCGATACCCGCAACGCCAGCTACAAGATGGCGTACGCGCGCGCCTCCTCGGTCAGCGGCCCCTTTACCCGCCTGGCCACCATCCTGGAACAGAACGCCGCGCTCGGCATCTTGGGGCCGGGCGGCGGCACCATCCTGGCGATTGCCAGTCGAGACGAGCACGCCATCGCCTACCATCGTTTCAAGATCCCGGGCGGGGACGGCACGAACCGCGAGACCTGCATCGATCGCCTGACCTTCAACAGCGACGGAACCATCGCGCCCGTGAAGCCCACGCTCGAGGGTTTGCAGAGCGCCGTGGCGCCCTGAGAAGCAGGCTCACCGCTCGACCTACACTCGCATGTAGCAGCCGCAAGGTCGGGCTCGCGGCGTCGGCGCGCGGTCAGAAGCTCAGCTGGAGCTGCCCGAAGGCGGTTCGGTTGGATGGATTGTAGCCGAGCTGCCAGCGCAAGGGTTCGGGGCTCAGACGGTTGTGTTCGTTCACGAGATCGAACAGCGCCGACCGAGGAGGCAAGGTCGCGAAGGCCGCGATCTCCGCAACTATCCCCGTCACCAGCCCCACCAAGATGACGGTTCCCGTGAACCTGTTGTTGTCATCGTGGCACTTGTCCCACGCATCTGAAGCCGCCGAGAAATTGGGATCGTGGACGGAAGGCAGATCGCAGCTCTTGCGACCGGCAAGGGCGTAGACGGTCGTCGCAAGGGGGACGACGAGGCCCGTGACCATCAAGGCCACGGCCGCGATTTGCCGCCGTTCGAGGCGGGCCAACTTGGGGTCCAACTGCAGGTAGAGGTTGGGTTCCGTCGCCTTGACGGATTCCAGGTAGCGGCGCAACCCACCCACCGAGGCATCGAAGTACTGATGGCCAACGGTCAGCGAGGACGGGAGCTGCATCTCCGACCTGCCGGCCGGAGTGGCGATCCTGTCGGCCTGAACGCTGCCGGAGCTCAGGCCAAGAATCACAACGGCCAGCAGAGCAACGAACCGTCTTCCGATGCACATCACGCGTCACTATACACCCGAGGACCTCTCAGGGGCTCTCCTCGAGGGCCTTCACCACGGTTGAGTCGCCCAACTCCCGCCGCTCATCTTGGGCCGTCTCGGCGGGGGCGAAGTCTTCTCAAAGGCTGTGCGTCTTCACAGCCTTTGAGAGGATTCGGGAATGGGTTTCAGAACCCGCCATTGTTGATGTTCAAATACAACTCGTCCACCGTGAATTCCCCCATCAGGTTCTGACAGCGGAACCAGATCCTAGCCGCTTCTGGCGGTATTTCTGCCCCATCGATGGGGCTCGCGTTCCATGCCGTAGACGCCTGACCGGCGAGAACCTTTCCGGTTCCGACCTGGGAGTTGCTGTCTTCGCAATCGCTGGTTTTGTTGAATGAGATATAACAAAAGAACCCAGCGCCCTTGTGACGGAAACCCGCACGGAACTGAGTCGCCCCGCTGGGGACAGGGATGCATTGCTGGATCTCGTCCATGGGGTTCGGCACGACGACGGAGCCCGAGCCAGGGCAGGTGCTGGCATCATCAGCGCTGTTGTAAATCGGACCTGCGCTGCCTTCGCCTTTGAAGAGGGTCCAGGACGAGGCCGAACCATCGAAACCCGGGTTCAGAAGTATGTTGTTGCTGTTTTTCTGTGGGCAAAAGCAGCTGCCGTTCGAGCACCCGGCGTATCCCAGGTCCGTGCAGTGTTTAGGTATCGTGCAGGCCACGCAGGTCCCATTGGCGCAGTAGGGGGTCGGATCCTGGCAAGGATTACCGCAGCGTCCGCAGTGGGAGGTGTTCGTCTGGGTGTCCGCGCACGTGGTTCCGCAGGCGGTCGTGCCCGGGTCGCAAATCTGGCAGGTCCTGCTGACACAAGCCGCACCCGAGACGCATTCCCCGCCTCCCGAGCACGAGGTCGGGCAACTCGTCCCGCTGCACAGGAAGGCCCCGCAGTTTGAAGTCGTCTGGGCCGGGCAGTTGCCCGTGCCGTTGCAGGTCTCCTGATTGATCTGCGCGCTCGTGCCTTGGCAGGCAGCTTGACGGCAGACCGTCTCGCTACCCGGCAGGTCGCAGTCGGCTTTGCCACCCTTGCACGTGCCCTTGCAGACGCTGCTGTCACCTGCACATGGCGGGTGGCCCGTCTTCGGTGTGCCCGTGACGTAGCCGCATTCGCCCGCGCTGTTGCAGTATTCGCAGGAGCCGTTGCAGGCACGGTCGCAGCAGACGTTGTCGGCACAGAACCCGGTCAGGCACTCCGTGTTCAGCTCGCACGACTGACCAGGCTTCTTCTTGCAGGCACCGGCGGCATTGCAAGCCATGGTTCCGGAACACGAATCGGGGTCTTCGGCGTTCGTGATCGTCACGCAGGTGCCTGCCGTTCCGGTGCACGCCTGACAGGTGCCGCAACTGGCGACCGAACAGCAGTGGCCGTCGATACACGCCCCGCCGTTGCATTGGTTCGCGGTCGCGGGCGTGCACAGGCTTCCGGCCCCCGATTTGGCCGCGCAGGTTCCCGTGGAGGTGCAGTAGCTGCCCGAGGCGCAATCGGACTCGCCCGTGCAGGGGGCCGAACGACAGTCAGAGCCATTCGCGAGACAAGCCATGGCCCCGGGGCAGGAGCTGGTGGTCTGCGTGCAGGTGTGTTCGGCGTTGCATGTGCCTTTGGTCAGCATCGAGGTGGTGACGTTGCACGACTTGCTGCCACACTCGGAACCGACGGTCGGGTAGTTGCACTGGCCACTGCCATCGCAGGTGCCATCCATTCCGCACGGATCGCTGCCAATCGGGCAGGCGTTGTGGGGGGCGGCGCCCTTGGCCTTGGTCACGGGCAGGCACGTGCCCGTGGTCTTGCTGTCCTGACCGTTCAAGTCCGCCGTGCAGGCCGAGCAGCCGGTGCACTCCTTGTTGCAGCAGACGCCGTCCGCCATGATTCCGGAGGTGCACTCGTATGCCTGGGTGGCCGCGGTGCCATTGGTCTTGGTGGCTTTGCAGGAGCTGGTGGTGATGTCGCAATAGGTGCCGGTGTCGCAATCCGATTGCTTGCCGCACTTCTTGTCGCAGCCGGTTGCCAGACACGGGTAGGGCGAACAGGACTGAGCCGTTCCTGGTGCACACACGCCCTTGCCATCACAGGTGGGCGCGGGGAGGTAGGCGGCGTTCGCGTTGCACGAGCCGGTGCCGCACGAATTGCCGGCGGCCGCCTTGCGGCAGGCCCCCTTGCCATCACAGGTGCCGTCGTCCCCGCACGGCTTGGTCGCGGTCTCGTCCGTGCACGCCTGGGGCCGGATCTTGCCGTTGGACACGGGAGCGCAGGTCCCGTCGGGCTGACCCGTCAGGGTGTTGGAGCAGGCAAAGCAGCCGGTGCAGCTCGCGGCGGCGCAGCAGACACCGTCGATGCAATGACCGCTGGAGCACTGGGTGTTGGCGGTGCAGGTGGTTCCGGCGGGGGATCCGGGAGCGTCCGTGGGTGGGAGAGCATCGGGCCAAGAGATGGCGCCCCCGCCCGCGCTGCTGCCCGAATCGCCGCTGGTGCCGCCCGCTGGTAGCGAAGAGCTGGTGGCCCCGCCGAGATTGGCGTCTACCGAAGGAACGCTGGTGGTGCCACCGAGCCTGGCGTCTACCGAAGGAACGCTGGTGGTGCCACCGAGCCTGGCGTCTGCCGAAGAAACCGCCGCGTCACGCGTGACGGAACCGCCAGAACCTGCCGAGCCTCCCAGGTCGCTCAAGGTGCCGCGTGAGCCGTCGCTTCCGCCCTTCGCGTCCTCGCTGCCGGCGTCACTGCTCGCGCTGCCTTTCTGGCAATGCCCGATATCCTTGCTGGTCTCGCGAACGCACTGGTAGCCCTCGGGACAATGCACGCTGTCCTTGCAGGCAACCTTCGTTGGGTCGAACTTGGTGCCGCAGGCCGCGCTGCTCAAGCAGATCGAGAGGAGCCCGAAAAGGGCGAACACATGCGGAAACTTCTGCACAGACGATGATTTCACTAGAAAGCTCCTGTCAACACGGCCCCTGCCAAGCCAGGTCCGACGGCGGGCGCGATGGCGAGACTGGTGGTCGAGGGGGTGCGAGGTATGGCTCCGACAATGATGAGAACCGTTCCCGTGGCGACCATCGCCGCACCGACGCCATAGCCGACACCGGAAAGGGTCCTGTAGGTCTCTTGCGTGTCCTTCTTCGACGATGAATAGGAACCAGGCTTGTTTGCCCAGTCATCAGCCATGCCATTGGCTTTCATGTGGAAGAGCAGCCCGGCCACCATGCTGCCAGCCCCCACGGTGGCCGTGATGATCCCTCCGGTGATGAGGCCCCAGCGGCGCTCAGCCGGGGGCTCCGGAGCCGGGGCATTCTCGGTCACGTTCACGCTGGCTACCGCCAGGGGCGCGGGCGTGGGTTCGGGAGGGGGAGCTGGGGTGGTGGGCACAGGCGGAGGTGGGGCAAGCGGCGCGGGCGGTGGGGCGATGAAGGTGCTCTCTCGCTCCTTGGCGAGGTTCCTGCGGCAATCCTCCAGGTGCTTTTTGGCCGAGGCACCGTTCTGCGGGCTCAGACTGGAGCGCAGGTACTCTTCGAAGCGGGCAATGGCGCTCTCGTACCGGCCATTCTGCTCGTAGCAGCGAGCTTGATTGAATATGTAGGTCGAGTCCATGGTGGCCAGAAACAGGTCCGAGAGGATGCCGACCCCTTTTGCGTAATCGCCGTCCAGACAAGCCTTTCGAGCAATTCGTTCCTTGGCCTGGCGGCTTTGGCCGAAAGCTGGAAGGGAGATGAACAGAACCGGGAACACGGCGAGCGCTGCAGCTGCCAGGTGCTTCCGGAGGAAAGGTGTCCTGGGTCGACCCATAGCGGCAGAGAGTGTGAAGCGAACAGTCTGCCGTCGCAAGGAAATCAAGATGACAGGTTGTCCGTCATCGTTGACCCCTCGAGAGCCCAGCCCTCACCTGACCACATTTCCCGACTTTTGCCGCCCCTCTGGGGCTGTCTTGGCGGCGTCAGCATCGGTGCGGCCATTCAGGTAGGAGGTGGTAGAACTCCGCGTCTTTTCACCTCTTGCCCAGGAGTCTCCCTTGCAGCCATTTGCTCTGCCTCTTGCCGCTCTTTCCTTGGCCGCCGCGCCGGCTAGCCCGTCGGGTCAGGCCGCGGAACGCAGCCAGATCGACGACAAGTACAAGTGGAACCTGAGTGAGCTCTTCGCGTCAGACGAGGCGTGGGGCAAGGCGCGCGCGGCGCTGGCCAAGAAGGTGGCGGGTTTCGAGCGCCACAAGGGCAAGCTCGGCAGAAGCGCCAAGGCCCTGGCTGATGCCATGGTGGAATTCGGGGCCCTGCAGAACGAGCTGCAGCGTCTGGCCGTGTATGCCCACGCGCGTAGCGACGAGGACACCCGCCAGGCGTCGACCCGTTCCATGCGCGCCGAGGCCGACACGCTGGCCGTGCAACTGGACACGGCCACCTCGTGGTTGCGCCCCGAGTTGCTGACCCTGTCCGCCACCACCATCCGCGGCGCCATCAGCAAGGACAAACGCCTGCAGGAATGGAAGTTCTACCTGCAGGACGTCCTGCGCTGGAAGCCGCACACCCTGCCCGCCCCCGAGGAGCGCATCGTGGCCATGGCGGGCGAGATGTCGATGGCCCCGCACACCATATACGGCGTGCTCAAGGACGCGGATCTGCCCTACCCCACGGTGAAGCTGTCCACCGGACAAGAGGTGCGGCTGGACCCGTCGGGGTTCGCGCGCACGCGCGTGGCGCCCAAGAAGGCGGATCGCGTGAAGGTCTTTCAGACGTTCTTCGGCGCGCTCAAGACCTACGAGCGCACCACCGGGGCGGCCCTGTCGGCCCAGGTCAAGGCGCACATCTTCGACCGCGACGTGCACCGCTTCGACTCGACGCTGGAGGCGGCCCTGTTCCGCGACAACGTGCCGGTCAGCATCTATCGCCAGCTCATCAAGGACGTGAACACCAACTTGCCCACCTTGCACCGCTATCTGAAGCTGCGGCAGCGCATCCTGGGCCTGGCCAGCCTGGGCTACGAGGATCTGTATGCGCCGCTGGTGGGCGAGGTCGAGCGCTCCTATTCGGTGGACCAGGCGGTCAACATGACCTTGGCCGCGGTGGCGCCCCTGGGGGACGACTACAGCAAGAAGTTGGAACAGGGTCTGCGCGCGGGCTGGACGGATTTCCTGCCCAGCACGGGCAAGCGCTCGGGCGCCTATTCCACCGGCGTCTACGGCGTGCACCCCTACCAGCTCCTCAACTACAACGGGCACTGGGATGACGTCTCGACCCTGGCCCACGAATCCGGGCACTCCATGCACACCCTGCTGGCCGACCAGAATCAGCCCTTCCCCACCGCCGGCTACTCCATCTTCATCGCCGAGATCGCCTCGACGTTGAATGAGAACTTGCTGGTGCACCAGGCGCTGACCGAGGCGAAGAAGTCGAACGAGCGCCTGGCGCTGCTCGGGCAACGGCTGGAGACCCTGCGCACGACGCTGTTCCGGCAAACCATGTTCGCCGAGTTCGAGATGGCCATTCACGAGCGCGCGGAGAAGGGCGAGGCGCTGACCGGCGAGGCGCTGAGCGCCAGTTACCTGGAGCTGGTGCGCCGCTATTACGGCCACGCGCAAGGCGTGTGCAAGGTGGACGAGCTGTACGGCGACGAGTGGAGCTACGTCCCGCACTTCTATTACGACTATTACGTCTACCAGTACGCCACCAGCCTGCTGGCCTCGACGGCCTTGACCAAGTCGATCCTCGACGAGAAGGCCAAGGACAAGACCACGGCGCGCGATCGCACCCTCGCCCTACTCAAGGCGGGCGGCTCGGACTTCCCGGTCACCCTGCTCAAAAATGCCGGCGTGGATCTGACCACGTCCGCCCCCTTCCGTGCGGCCATGCAGGACATGAACGACATCATGACCGAGATCGAGTCGCTGCTCCCGGCCAGCAAGAAGTAGCCGCATGGGATGAACGGGCGCAGGCGATGCTGCGGGCTGACGGCCCGCGTGGCAAGGATCTGTCCTCCTTGTCGCCTTGTGCTCGTTCTCCTGCTTGGCCAATGCTGGCTCGCGGCATCTGGCCAGATCATTTGACGACTGCACGGCTGGACCGCCCCTCAAGGAGATAGGCCTATACTGGTCTTCCCTATCAGAGCGACGGGTCGGCCCGAGCTGACCTGCTTTCCAAAGGAGCGATCATGAAATCGTTCGCCCTCGACCGCGGAATATCGTCGTTGAGTCCTCCTGCCTTCGCGTTGTTGTTGGCGCTTGGTTGCTCCAGCACGGAAGGAGATGCCTCGAGTGCCACGGCTGGCACCTCGGGTGGCGGCGCCGGCTCTGACGGCAGCTCTGTGGCCAGCGGGGGCTCGACGGGGGCCGCTGGCTCCAGCGCGACCAGCAGCGGCGGCGGCAGCACGAAAGGTGGAACCAGTACCAGCGCCTCCTCCCGTCCCGGTGGGGCGGGCGGTGGCGGCATTCCCAGCAGCACCGCGCCGGCAAGCGGCGGCGCCGGAAAGGGCGGCACCTCCACCGTCGGCAAGGGCGGAAGCACGGCCAAGGGTGGCAGCACGGCCAAGGGCGGAAGCACCAGCACCGGCGTCACCAGCAGCTCGGGTGGCGCTTCCGCCAAGGATGCGGGCATCGCGCTCGATGGCGCGTCGTCGTCGGGCGTGGACGGCGGCGCTGGCGCTTGCCCGACCACCATGCCTGAGGGGGGCGAGACCAAGACCGGCAAGAGCATCTGGGGCACCGCCAATGGCCTGGGCTATGGCATCTGGACCAACGGCGACGGTGGCAGCATCACGTACTACCCCAACGACCATGCGTTCTCTGCGTCGTGGAGCGAGAGCAAGAACTTCCTGGCCCACCTGGGCCTCGATTTCAGACCCGGCAAGGACTGGACGACGCTGGGAGAGATCAAGGCCGAGTATTCCGAGGTGAAATCGGGAAGCGCCGGTCCCTGGTCGATGATCGGCATATACGGGTGGACGCAGAACCCGTGCGTCGAATGGTACATCAACGAGGACGCCTGGGGACGTTTCGGCGGCAGTGGCAACCTCACCGCCGAGATCGATGGGGCCACCTACTATCTGAGAACCGTGGATACCACCGGCACCGAGGGCGCCAACGCCTGTGAATCCGGTCACACCGGAACCTGGAAACAGATGATCAGCGCGCGCAAGACCGCCCGCACCTGTGGAACCGTCACGGTCAGCGAACACTTCGCGGCCTGGGAGAAGCAGGGCTGGAAGCTGGGGTCGCTGACCTCGGTCCACATCAATGTCGAGGTCGGCGGCGGCACCGGCAGGATCGATTTCCCCCTGGCCAACGTCACGACCACCAACAAGTAGCGACGGCCCAGATTACTTCTGCATCTCGAAGCGGTCGAGGACGGTCCCGTCGAGCGCCCACGCCGTCACGGCCAGGTGCGTGTCCGCGACATCCACGCCCAGGATGTGGTGAACGTAGCGGGCCACGGCGATGTGGGGCCAGGCGACGCAGGCGTGATCGAGCGCGCCTCCTCCCCCGCCGCTGCTGACGTAGGTGACACCCTGCCAGGTTCCCCGTTCATAGCCGTGCACGTGACCATTGAACACCACGTCCACCCCGTGGCGGGTGAGCAGCGGGACCAGGACCTCGCGCACCTTGGGCTCGCCGTCGTAGCCGTCGCAGGTCCCCCAGCCCGCGACGAAGGGCGCGTGATGAAAGGCGACGAAGCGCCAGGTGGCAGCCACCGCTTCGGGCGCGGATAGACGCTGTTCCAGGTCTCGATGCTGCGGGCTGCCGACCGAGAAATCCTGGTTGGTGTCGGCCACCAGAATGAAGGTGCTGCCGCTCGTGAACGACAGCACGGTGGGAAACACCGTGTGGGCGTCCCCGGGGGCGAGGAACGGCGGCGGCACACCCTTGTCGTGGTTCCCCATGGCCAAACGCATCGGCGCTGCGCTCAGGAAGGCACGAGCTGGTTCGACGAATTCCTTGCTCCAACTGCCCGCCACGCTGCCGTCGTTGACGGCATCGCCCACGTGCAACAGGAAATCGAGGCTCGGGCGCGTTTGCAGGGCGTGCGCCAACAGGCCCTGAATCACAGGTCTGTTTCCATGGCTGTCGCCCATCACGGCGAAGTGCCGGGTACCATCGATGGGTGATCCGGTCATGAATTCGTAGACCTGGGCCGCGCGCCGGGGGATCGCGGCGTCCCCAACCTCGCCCGCATGGACGCGGTAGGCATACCGTGTCTCCGGTTGCAGACCGCTCAACACCACCTGTTGGGTTTCGTGCCCAGTCCCACAGGCGAGAGGCATCACCCCTGCCCGCTCGGCCCCGGCCGGCCAGACCTCGATGCACGATGGGGTGCGGTCTGGCGATCGCCACCTGAGCGTGGCGGTGTGCGCGGCCTTGTCCGTCATCACGGGGACCTGCAGGCCGTCGTCATGGCCAGGGTCGTTACACGCCGTGCAAGAGCAGCAGCTCAGCAGCGTAGCGAACAGAAATCCCCCCTCGGCCCTCACACAGCGCTCTTCCTCGCGGCCACACCGCGCTCGGCGACGAGCCGAGCCCACCCCGCGATCCCTTTCTTATCTTCTTCCCACGGCAAACGCTCGAAGCAAACCCTTCCTGAGATCGGCAAGGGCAGCGCGGGATCGCAGCGCTGACGCCGGAACTGCCGTCGTCAGTAAGAGCAGCAGGGAGGGTAAACCGCAGAGGCTTCGCGCTATGTGCGACGCCTGTGCATAGCCGCCGTCTGTCCGGTTCTCGCCACGCCGGCTGGCGGGCCTGGTTCCCAGGCGCAGTCTGAGCCCGATCTTGGCAAGATCGGGCTCACCTCGTCTGGTGGAGACATGGCCCCGTGGGGCGTGCGGGCAGCGCCTACTTGAAGTTGTCGCTGGCGAAGCGCCAGTTCACCAACTTCCAGAAGGCCTCGACGTAGTTGGCGCGGGCGTTGCGGTAGTCCACGTAGTAGGCGTGCTCCCAGACATCGCAGGTCAGGATGGCGCGGCCACCGTCCTTGAGCGGGGTGGCGGCGTTGCTGGTCTGGGTGATGCTGAGGCTGCCGTCCGCGCCCTTGACCAACCACGCCCAGCCCGAGCCGAACAGGGTCGTGGCGGCGGCGCTGAATTTCTCTTTGAAGGCGGCGAAGCTGCCGAAGCTCTTGGCGATGGCGTCGGCCAACGGCCCGCTCGGTTCACCCCCGCCCTTGGGCGACAGGCAGTTCCAGTAGAAGGTGTGATTCCACACCTGGGCCGCGTTGTTGAAGATCCCACCCGAGGACTTCTTGACGATGTCCTCGAGAGACAGCTCGGCGAACTCCGTGCCCACGATCAGCTTGTTCAGGTTGGCCACGTAGGTCGCGTGGTGCTTGCCGTGGTGGTACTCGAGGGTTTCCTTGGAGATGTGAGGAGCCAAGGCATCCTTGGCGTAGGGCAGTTCTGGCAGCTTGTGTTCCACGGGATCCTCCTAAACGTGTGAGGAGCCGGCCAGCTTGCCTGGCCGCGCATCATCACGGGAAGGTTTGGAAACCCTCTCAGGGTTTTCATATCAACCGCCCGTAGGATGGCACGGCCGCGGCCCCGGTTACGCGAAAATCATGCCTGGGGTCGTCGCCCGCGCACGGGGATGTCCTGGGCGCGCAGATCTTCGGGGCGCACCTCCCACAGCGGCGCCTGGGAATAGAAGAGCAGACGGCCGTCTCGATCGCCGCCGTCCAGGCAGCGATGGGGACAATCGCCGTGGCAGTGGTGCTCGACGAAGTTCAGCGCGGTGGCCGCCGATTCACCGGCCGCGTTCAGCCGATAGGCCGGGTCGACCACGCCCTTTTCGGTCAGCACGGCACGCAGCCGGTTGACCAACTCGACCACTTCGCGTTCCGAGGGCTCGCTGTCCGAGCGCTGGGCCAGCCAATCGAGGAAGTGGCGGGCGAAGGCCAGGGCCGCGTGCTCGATGGAGGCCAGCGACGAACGGCGCGCCGAGGGGGCCGAGCGGTTGGCGGCGTTGATGGCCTGGTAGATCTCGGTGGCCAGGTCCAGCTCGGCCACCTCGCGCAGGGTGATGCGCGTGGCCGCCTCCTCGATCCGGTGCATGAGGGAATCGCGCCCTTCCTGCTCCGCCTCGCTGGCCGGTCGCGGGTCGGTGGCCGCCGCCTCGGCCGCGACCGCCAGGGATCGCATGGCCAGGTGGATCAGGAACTCGGCGTCGCCCGCCGCCAGGTTGGCGGCGATCTGCAGGCACAGCTTGGCGCGCTTCTCGTCGCCCGCCGCCCGCAAGATGCGCACCTGGTGGCGCAGCATGCGGCCCAGGCGCTCGCTCTCACCGGTCTCCACCATGCGGTCGAGCAAGGCCGGCATGACCTTGTCCAGGCGGCGGCTGATCTCGCCCTCCAGGCCGCGCGGGGTTTTGGCCCGGCTGGGGCGGCTGATGGTGGCCAGGGCCGGGCGCATGACCTCCTCGTTGGGCTCCAGGTACCAGTACTCGAAGCCCGGACTGAGCAGCAACTGGCGGAGCGTGTTGGCCGGGATGCGCTTGGGTTTGGGCAAGGGTTCGGGTGTCTGCCGGGCCCCTTCCAGCAGGGACTGCATGGAACGGAAGGCGGCCGCGATGTCGGGCTCTTCGTCGAGACGCGCCGGCGGGGTGCGATCGGCCGCCTCTTGCAGGATGCTGACCCCGAGCTCCACCG
>CAZHUY010000065.1:13182-28930 GCA_964535465.1 uncultured Myxococcales bacterium | reverse complement strand
CGGATCCGCACCACCGAGGTGAAGGCCAAGGAGGTGCGCAGACTGGCCGAGCGAGCCATCACATGGGCGCGACGCCTTGGACCTGTGCTGAGCAAGAAGCCGGAGAAGCGCACCGATGAAGAGAAGGCCCGCGTGGTGCATGCCATGCGTATGGCCCTGCGGACGGTGCGGGATCGAGCTGCGGTTCTCAAGCTGTTCGAAGAGCTTGGCGAGCGCTATCTGACCCGCCATGGTGGCTACACCCGCATCATGAAGGTTGGTCAACGGCCCGGCGACGCCGCGCCGATGGCGTTGCTTGAGCTCATCCCTGGCGAAGGCGCAAAGGAGCAGCCTGAGAGCAAGGAACCTGAGGCCAAGGGAAAGCCCAAGGCCAAGAAGGAGCCGTCGGAGAAGGCCAAGGAGCCTGCTGCCAAGGCCAAGAAGCCCGCAGCGAAGCCGAAAGCCGCTGCCGCCAAGCCTGTCGGCAAGAAGGAGCCAGCAGGTCACAAGCAGGCCGGCGCGGCCGTGCGACGAGCGCCTCGCGGTAAGCGCGGCGGCGAGTAGCCGTTCTGCTCAGGGCTCGGGCTCGCGGTCATCGCGCAATCCGCGGTTGACAGCGAGCCAGCTCTGGCGGTAACAGGGGGGGCATGGGTGCGTCGGCTGGCGATCTGCCAGGCTTGGGAGGCTCTCTCGCCTTTTCGTTTCTGTCGCTGGCGATCGTTTGCCTTCTGGCCTATGTGAGCCTGCGCTGGCTTTCTCGACGTGGGGTGGGGCGCGCGGAGGGAGCGGTTCGCGTGCTGGCGCGATGTCCGCTGGAACCGAGGCGGGTCGTCTATTTGCTAGAGGCGGGGGGACGGTGTTTTCTGGTTGGCGTGGGTGATGGGCCGATGGCCATGCTGGCCGAAATCGATCCCGCCCAGGTGAAGAGCGAAGAGAGCGAGGCTGTGCGTCCCTCGGCGGGTTCTCGTTTTGCCGAGGTGCTTGCACGCATTCGAACCAGGGAGAAGTCGTGAACGCCGGCCTGGCTGGTGTTGCGGTAGCCTCCGATAATGGGCTTGCTGCGAGTCCGCTGGTCGTCCTGCTGGCGCTTGGGGCGCTGTCAATCCTGCCCTTCGTGCTGCTGCTGATGACAAGCTTCGTGAAGATCTCGGTTGTCCTCTCAGTCCTGAAGAGCGCCATGGGGACACCCAATATCCCGCCGGCACAGATCGTGACCGGGGTTGCGCTGATCCTCACCCTGTTCGTTATGGCCCCAACCGGGACCCGCATGTGGGGCGCCGTCGCGCCTCTCTTGGGGCGGACGGGAAACCAGAGCCTGCTGAGCGCGGAATCGGCCCAGACGCTCGCTGCGGCGACGAATGGAGCGAAGGAGCCCTTGCGCGAGTTCCTGCTCAGACACGCCGACGCAAAGGATCGGACTACGTTTTTCAACCTGGCCGTGCGCATGCGAACCGCGGAGGAGCGCGCGGGCATGAGCGAACGCGATTTTCTGGTCGTCGTTCCGGCCTTCCTGTCATCGGAACTGCGCCGTGCCTTCGAGATTGGATTCTTGCTCTTTCTTCCCTTCTTGGTGATTGACCTGGTCGTCTCCAATCTGCTGCTGGCCCTGGGCATGCACATGCTGTCGCCCACCACGGTGTCCTTGCCCTTCAAGCTGCTCTTGTTCGTGCTTGCTGATGGATGGCATTTGTTGCTGCGTGGGCTGGTGGAGTCCTATGTTTAGCCAACCCGTGGCCAGCGAATTCATCGTGCGGGCTGTTCGCGAGGGCCTGCTGCTGGTCATTCTGCTCTCCGCGCCGCCGCTCCTCGCCAGTCTGTTGGTGGGCCTGGTGGTCGGTGTTCTGCAGACCGCGACGCAGCTCCACGAGCAGACCCTGCTGTTCGTGCCCAAGCTGTTGGCCGTGGGGATTGTGCTGGTGGCGACGGGACCGTTCTTGGGTGCACAGCTGCTGCGTTTCTCTCAAGCCCTGTTGTTGGCCATTCCCGGGATTCGCTGAGGGGCCATGGCGTGGCCCGTGGACATCGAGCGGACGCTGGCGGTTTGTGTGTTGGGGGTGAGCCGGACCTTACCGCTTGCCTATCTGCTGCCAGTCTTCGGCGGACCCGCCCTGCCGGCGTCCATTCGATTTGGCCTTGGGGTCGGGTTGGGGCTTCTCTGCTTTCCGCTGATCATGTTGCAGCCTCTTCCCAGTGCCGTGGTGAGCTGGACGGTTCTGCTCTTCCGCGAAGTGGCCATCGGGGCTGTCATGGGTCTGGTCATGGCTTGCTTGTTTCGCGCGGTGGAGGCCGCTGGACGATTGACCGATATCTTGCGTGGAGCGAATTTGGCGGAAGCGATCTCACCGCTGTCCGAAGAGCGCAGCACGCCCATGGGGAGTCTTTTCCTGTTTCTGGCCGTGGTCGTCTTCTGGGAGATTGGCGGGGTGGGCCACCTGGCGACAGCCTTGGCGAGGAGCTATGAGGCGATGCCTTTGGCGATGGGCGGACAGGGCCTGCCCGCACACAAGGCCGCATGGTTGGTCATGATGGCCTCCGCCAAACTCATCGAGTCGGCCTTGGCCTTGGCGGCACCGGTGATCGTGGCCTTGCTCATCGCCGATTTGGTCCTGGGAGCCCTGGGGCGAGCCGTGCCAAGCCTTCCGGTGTTCTTCATCGGCATGCCTGCCAAAGCCTTGCTCGGGGTGGGCATGGTCCTTCTCGGTTTGGGCGGCCTCGACGGCGCCTTGACCGTTGGCTTTCGTGGCTTCTTGGTCTTGTTGGATAGTGCGGCTTCGCTCAAGCCCTGAGGTCCGTTCATGACAGAGTCGGAGAGCCGAAGCGAAGAGCCCACCCTGCATCGCATAGCAGAGGCTCGACGGCACGGGGTTGTTGCTTTCAGTTGCGACCTGCAAGCGGGACTGACGGCTCTCGCGGTGTGCGTGGCCTTGATTCTCGGTGCTCGCACGCAGCTCTCTGGTCTGCTGACATTCTTGCGAAGCTCACTGTCGCAGGTGTGCTCACGCGGCGATCTCGTGGAAGCCGGTCGTGTTTCTTTGCGGGCTGCGATCGATGCGCTTGCCGTGCCACTGGGCGTGGCGATGGTCGTGGCGCTGGTCGGTGGCATCGCGCAGACACGCGGGCTCTTCTCCTCGCAGGCATTTCGCCTGGAGTTCGCGAGAGTCTTGCCGTATTCCCGGGGAAGGGGACAAGGGCTCTTCTGGGTCGAGATAGGCAAGACCTTAGGCAAGGTCGCGGTGGTGATCGGGCTATCCTGGTGGACGGTGCGACCCACCCTGGAGGGATTGAGCCATTTGGGTGGAGTATCGGCGGTCAAGACGCTGGCTGTCTGGACGACCTTGGCCGGAACCCTGGGTTTGCGCCTGGCGGTGGCAGCGGTTGCGCTCGGGGTAGGCGATTACCTTTGGCAGAGATACCGACACCGGCGTTCCATGCGCATGACACCGGACGAGGTCAGGCGCGAACTGAAGGAGCGCGAGGGCGATCCGCGCCTGAAGTCTGCGCGGGAGCGGCTGCGCGTGGAATTCTTGCGCCAGCACGCGATGGACGAAGTCCGGCGCGCCAGTCTGGTGGTCATGGATGGCGAAAGCATCGCGGTGGCCCTACGGTACGATCCTGCCGAGGCGCGGGCGCCTGTCGTGGTGTGCAAGGGGGAGCGTCTGTTGGCGGCCAAGATCATGCAGGACGCTCGCCAGGCCAATGTCCCGATCTGCCTCGAACAAGCGTTGGCGACGGTCCTGGCCAATGTGGACATAGACGACGAAATACCCGAGTCGAGCCATGAGCTGGTGGCGCGCTTGTTGGCCACGGCTCGCCCGTGACCATTCTCGGACCGCGGACATTCCCCTGGAAACCACGGTTGGTGTACAAGGAGTCTAGGTGACCAAGACGTGAGCGGGACACCCACCCACGACCCGAAAGCCTCGCTGATCGACGTGGCGGTGTGCCTGCCGGTCGAGGAGATCTTCACCTATCGTGACCCGCGACCCGGGGTGCGCCTGCCTCTGGGGTCCGAGGTGGTTGTGCCTTTCGGTGCGCGCACGGCGACGGGGTTCGTGGTGGGCTATCCCGAGGTGGCGCCCGAAGGTGTGCGGGACATCGTGCAAGCGGTCGGCGACGAGCCGGCCATCGACGAGCCGGTGCTCGAGTTGTGCCGTTGGGCAGCCGGATACTACGTTTCGCCTCTTGGCGAGGTGCTGCGTTCCGCGGTACCGAGGGGCGAGCGCACTCGGGCCTCGCGCCGCCTGTGCCTGACCCAGGCGGGCAAGCATCTGCTGACCTGTGAGGACGAAGGCCGAGTCCATATGGCGGGTTTTGCCCTGGATGCGGAGGACCGAGCTCTGTTGCTCAGGTTGCGGAAGGCGCGCCGCTTGAGCCCGGTCGGACTGGTGCGGGGGAACGCCTCGATCGGCACGCGCATCACCCATCTGCAGAAACGTGGCCTGCTCGAGATGGTCGATCAGGTGGCGAAGCCGAGCAAGAGTAGGGCGGAGGCGTGGAATCGAGCTTCGGCCTCCTCTGCGGCGCTTCCGGTGTTGAACGAACACCAAGAATCGGCCCTGCAAGTGCTCAGCCAAGCCTTGGGCCAGGGGTACGCGGGGTTTCTTCTCCATGGCATCACCGGCTCGGGCAAGACGGAGGTCTACTTGCGGCTGATCGCCGAAGCCCGCCGTCAGGGTCGTGGGGCGCTCGTGCTGGTTCCCGAAATCGCGCTGACCCCGCAACTGGCTTCGCGCTTTCGAGCGCGTTTCGGCGATGACGTGGCCGTCTTGCACAGCGCCCTGCGCCCCGCAGAGCGCCTGGCCGCCTGGCGACGGCTGCGCAGCGGCCATGTGGGCATCGCCTTGGGGGCGCGATCGGCCGTGTTCGCGCCGGTGCGTGACCTGGCCGTGGTCGTGGTGGACGAAGAGCACGATGGCTCATTCAAGCAAGAGGAGGGGGTGCGCTATCACGGCCGCGATCTGGCGATCGTGCGTGCTCATCAGGCCAAGGCCGTGGTGGTCTTGGGATCCGCGACACCGTCGCTCGAGAGCTACCGCAACGTCTCGGTCGGGCGCCTGCGCCGTCTGATGTTGCCGACCAGAGCGAACCCCGATGCGGCGACGCGCCCGCTACCTCCCGTGCAGATTGTCGATCTTCGCCGCTACCACCTGGGACCCGATCAGCTCTTGGCACCGCCGCTGACCCAGGCCATCGCGGATGTCTTGACGGCTGGCGAGCAGACCATTCTGTTCCTCAATAGACGCGGTTTTTCCACGCTCATGCACTGTCCGACCTGCGGCGAGGTGGTGCGTTGCTCGGATTGCGATGTCTCCATGACCCTGCATCGCGGACGCGAGAAGCTGATCTGCCACTACTGCGGTCGTGCCGAGGCCTTGCGTTCGCGTTGCCCGCACTGCAAGCAGCCCGGCTTGCAAGGGCTGGGGACCGGCACCGAGCGCGTGGAGGCCGTGGTGCGCGGGCTGTTTCCCGCGGCTCGTATTGCCAGGCTGGATCGCGACACCACGGACGGCAGCCGGGATGAATTGGAGAGGGTGCTGGGGCGGGTGCACCGGCGCGAGATCGACATCCTGGTGGGAACCCAGATGGTGACCAAGGGACACGACTTCGAGGGCGTCACCCTGGTGGGGGTCTTGCAGCCCGACCAGGGCATGCACCTGCCCGACTTCCGGGCGGCGGAAAGGACTTTTCAGCTACTCGAGCAGGTCGCGGGGCGTGCAGGGCGAGGACAACGGCCCGGGCGCATCTTGGTCCAGACGTTCTGCCCCGAGCACGCGGCCATCCGCTACCTGTGCCAGCATGATTACGAAGGCTTCGTGCGTGAAGAGTTGGAGCAGCGCAGAAATGCGAGCTATCCACCTTTTTCGCGTATGATCGCGCTTCGCTTGGATGGACGTCAGGAAAACCAGGTTCGTGCCGCCGCCATGGCTGCCGCTGCGCGCGTTCGTGCGATGGCTGGTGGCAGTGTGACCGTGCTCGGCCCGGCCGAGGCCCCCATCCGCAGGCTGCGCGGGCGGACTCGGTATCAGATCTGGCTGTCTGGCACAGACCGCGCCAAACTAGTGGCCGCGGCGCGGGCCGCGCGCGAGGTTGGCCTCCCGCGCGACGTGCGTCTGGCAATCGACGTGGACCCGCAAAGTATTCTCTGATGGCACCGGGAAACGAAGATCTATCGCACCTCCTTGGCCGATTGGCGGCCAGCATCGATGACGTCATCGATGCCGAGATGTCGACGGCGCTTAATGCGGTGGGTGACGACGCCGCGTCCCTGACCGGCGATCTGAAGGAGACCGCGCTGCCGGTTCTCATGGGACGCATCTTCAACGAGGGAACCACGGGGCGTTTGAAGATCCGGCAAGAGCCCATCGAGAAGGACGTCTACTTCGAGGCGGGACTGCCCGTCATGGCGGCGTCGACCGACACCATGGATCGGATGCTGGCCATGCTGGTGCGCGAACGTGTGGTGTCCCAGCCGCAAAAGCAAGAGGTCGAGAAGATCGTGGACGCGACCGGGCGGAAGGTCGGTTCCGTGTTGGTCCAGTTGAGCCTGCTTCGCAGCGATGAGTTGCTGCCGGCGGTTCGGCGCCATTATGAAAGCGTCATTCTTTCGCTCTTCTCTTGGAGGACAGGGCGATGGCAGATCGAGACCGGTGTGACCGCCGGGCCCGATCGCACGCGCCTCTTGCGTCATCCGGCGGCCATTGTACGCGAGGGATTGGCCATGGGGTTCTCCGCCGAAACCATCGCGGCTCATCTGGGCGCGGGCAGGACACTCATGGTCATGGACTCCTGCGGGACGGCGGCCGACGTGGTGTCCCAGATGTTCTCGGACGCGGCTGAGGCGAAGGTGCCTTCGCTCTTCGATGGCGTGCGTTCTCTGGACGAGGTGGCACGTGCCAGCGGTCTGCCGGACGCGACCGTGTGGCAGATCGCCTACGCCTTGTCGTGTTTCGGTGTGCTTCGCCCGGCTCGTCCAGGCGGCAGGCCCCGGCAGGGCTCGAGGGCCGACGTGCGAGACCTGCAGATCGCGCGAGAACGGGTCCTGGCTCGCTATGCCTTGGCCAAAGAGAGCGACTACTTTCAGTTTCTTGGCATCGACCGACGAGCCGACACGAACGAGGTCAAGCGTGTGCACCAGCTCCTGATCAAGGAAACATCATCGGAGATGCTGGGACCCGAGCTGACCCATGAGCTCAAGCGTCCCATCGAGGTGATTCGCGAGGTCCTGGACGAGGCTGTGCGTATTCTGTGCGAGCCGCTTCTGCGTTCGGCCTATGAGCAGAACCTCTTGCCACCCAACCCGCCACAGGTCGAGCAGGGCGAGTTGAACCTGTCTAACGAGAGTTGAGGGTGCGGGTCGTCTTCTTTGGCTCACCGGCTTTCGCTCTGCCATCCCTGCAGGCGGTGGCTCGCGAGCACCAGGTTGTGGCCGTGGTCAGCCAGCCCGACCGCCCCGCGGGGCGGGGCAAGCAGCTCCAACCGCCGCCGGTCAAGGAACTGGCCCTCCAGCTCGGTCTCTCGGTCGAGCAACCGACGAAACTGCGCGACGGGGTCTTGGCCCAAAAGCTCTCTGCGCTGCAGCCTGACGTGTTCGTGGTGGTGGCTTACGGCCGGATCTTGCCGCCGGATCTCCTGGCCGTGCCTCGGCTGGGCCCGTGGAATGTACATGCTTCGCTCTTGCCCAAGTTCCGCGGCGCCGCCCCCATCCAGTGGTCGGTGATTCGTGGCGAGGCCAAGACCGGTGTGTGCGTGATGCGCATGGAGGAGGGGCTGGACACGGGACCGGTGGCGGCCTGCCGTGAGGAAACCATCGCGGACACCGACACGGCTGGGACCTTGGCCGAGCGGCTCTCGCGGCTTGGTGCGGAGCTCCTCGTGCGGACCCTTCCCGATATCGCGGACGGCACAGTCCTTCTGCGGCCTCAGGAGCACGGCGCGGCGACGTTGGCGCCCATGCTGAAGAAGGAAGACGGCATCTTGGACTTCTCGGCACCTGCCAGCCTGGTTTCAGCGCAGGCCCGTGGTGTCGATCCGTGGCCGGGGGCCGCTGTCTTCCTGGCTGGCGAGCCCATGAAGGTCTTTGGGCCAACCGTCACGTCAGGGCGGGGTGCACCTGGTGAGGTCATCGGGCAGGGGGCACACGGGCTGGAGGTGGCCTGCGGGCAAGGCGCCATCGCCTTCGCTGAGCTACAACTCCCCGGCCGCAAGCGCATGGCCGCTGCCGCCGTCCTGGCTGGGCGGGCCATCCCGCCGGGCACTCGGCTGCTTCGTTTGCCGAGTGGCTGATTTTGTCGGGGCGAGAGGATTTGAACCTCCGGCCTTTCGGTCCCGAACCGAACGCGCTACCAGACTGCGCCACGCCCCGTTTGTTCTTCTTTTCCCAACCTTGAAAGCTACCCGAATTTGAACCCGGATGGCCTTCCCCCGCCGGCGGCGAAAAGTAGCACGGCGGGCGGCCCAGACACCAGAAAAACGACCTGTCGTTTGCTTAGTTGTCGGTTTCCGTTCCCCCATCGGGCATTCCCTGGTCCAACTCCTCCTCGGAGATGGGCCCACTGATTCGATAGGAGCCGTTGAGCCAGCTTCCCAGGTCCGCCATCTTGCAGCGCGGCGAGCAAAATGGTCGAAATGGGGACGTGGCCGCCTCGGACGGTATGGCCCGTTTGCAGGTGGGGCAGGTTCCTGAGGTCGCCATGGTGATCTATCTAGCACGACCCATGGTGTCGGCTACCCCTCGGCCGTGCTACGGTGGCTGCGGTGAGGCTAGCTGTCCTCTCTTGTACATTCCTGATTGCCGCGGGCTGCGCGCATACCTGGCCAAGCGGCTCATCGGGGGTGTCCGAATCGCAGGCTTCAGCAGGGAGACAAAATCGCGTGACCTATCGTCTGGATAATGGGCTCGAGGTGGTTCTGGAAGAGAACCACGCTGCACCTGTTGTGGCCTTTCAGGCATGGGTCAAGGTCGGCTCGGCCGACGAGCCGACCGAGTTGGCCGGCATCGCCCACGTCTTCGAGCACATGTTGTTCAAGGGGACCAAACGGCGAGGGGTCGGCCAGATTGCGCGCGAGGTGGAAGGGTCGGGGGGCGAGATCAACGCCTGGACCAGCCATGACGAGACCGTCTACCACCTGGTCATGGCCAGCCGATTCTTCGATACGGGATTGGACATCCTGGCCGACACTCTCCAAAACGCCAGTTTCGATCCCGCCGAGTTCGAACGCGAGCGTCGCGTCGTTCTCGAGGAAATCAAGCAGGGGCTTGACGATCCGGAACGGCAGGCAGGGCAGGGCCTGTTTCGGGCGGCGTTTGACCAGCACCCCTACGGTCGTCCCATCATCGGAAGCGAAGCCACCGTTCGCCGGCTGCGACGGGAGGACCTGCTTACCTTCTTCTCCAAGTGCTACGTGGCCAGGAACACCACCTTGGTGGTGGTAGGCGATTTCGACGCAGACAAGGCGCGCCAGCAGATCGACAAGGCTTTTGGCTCCATGCCTGAGGGTCAGGTCGTGGGGGCGAGGCCGCGCCAGTCAGCGCAGTCCCAGTTGCGGGTGGTCGCCGCCGCCCGCGACGTCAAGGAGTCCCAACTGCTGCTCGGCTTTCGCACCCCGGCCATCAACCATGCCGACGTTCCCGCCCTCGATCTCCTGGCGGTGGCGCTCGGGCAGGGCGACAGCTCGCGTCTCAACCTCGAGGTCGTGCGCAATCGTCAGTTGGTGACCAACAGCTCGGCCTACCTCTTCTCGGCGCGCGATCCCGGGTTGATGGTGGTGGCCGCCAGCTTGCCACCCGGACGCGTGGACGAGGCCGCCCGGGCTCTCCTGGATGAGATTCTGCGCCTGTCCCGCGACGAGATGGCCCAGGAGGAATTGGCCAAGGCGCGGACAATCCTGGAGAGCGACCGGGGGTATGACAAGGAAACCGTGCAGGGGCATGCGCGCAAGTTGGGATTCTTCGCAGCCATCGCCGGCGACGCCAACTTCGAAGAAGGGTACCTCTCGAGCCTGCAGAAGCTGACCCCGGGGGATCTGCGCAGGGTCGCTGCCCAGTACCTTCGGGTCTCCAACCTGACGGTCTTTACCCAGGTGCCCGAAGCCAAGACCGACAAGCAGCCACAACGCGCCGAGAAGATCGTGGCTCGGATTCGCCGTTTGGCCGAGGCGGCTGAAGCACGCGCCGATGCGCGTTTCGCGCGCGTCACCAGCAGCGTCGAGACCGAGCGGGTGGTGACCCACGTGTTCCCCTCAGGCATGAAACTGCTGGTCTTGCGAGACGCCTCGGTGCCCATCGCGGCCGTGCGTGCAACCTGGGTGGGTGGGTTGCGCTACGAGGACGAGCGGACCAACGGCATCTCCAACATGCTGGCGGCTCTGCTTTCGCGCGGAACCAAGACCCGCAGCGCCGAGCAAATCATGCATGAGGTTGAAGGCATGGCCGGCAGCATCTCAGGGTATTCGGGGCGCAACAGCCTTGGGCTGCAGGCCGAGTTCCTCTCCCGCCATTTCGAACGTGGTTTCGACCTGGTCGCCGATTGTCTGCTCAATGCCACCTTCTCCGAAGAGGAGCTGGACAAAGAGCGGCGCATTATCTTGGACGATTTGAGGGCTCAGGAAGACAATCTGGGGCAGGTGGCGTTCCGGCTCTTTCATTCGGGGATGTGGAGGCGTCACCCCTATCGCATGGATCCCTTGGGGACCGCGGAATCCGTTTCCGGCTTCACCCGACGCAAGCTGGTGCACCACTTTAAACGCTATTATTCGATGAAGAACCTGACGCTGGCTGTGGTGGGGGACGTCGAGCCGAATCGCGTGATCGCCAAGGTTGGCGTGCTGTTCGGCGGCGTGGCCGAATCTGGGACGCAACAACCCACCGTGGCGGTCGAGCCTCCGCTTTCCGAAGCGAATCAACTCCACAAGTTCCTGGCCAAGGAGCAGACGCACGTGGTTCTGGGGTTTCCCGGCGTGACCTTCTCGAACCCCGATCGCTATCCCCTCGAGATTCTGGCGCATGTCTTGTCAGGGCAGGGCGGCCGGCTGTTCAGCGAGATTCGCGAAAAGCGCGCCTTGGCTTACCGGGTGAGCGCCTTCTCGTTGGAAGGAATCGATCCGGGATACTTTGCCGTCTACGTGGCCACCAGCCCAGAGAAGACGGATGAGGCGGTCCGCAGCATCAGGCAAGAGCTGGCCCAGGTTGTCGAGAAGGGGATCACACCCGAGGAGTTGTCTCGCGCCCAGCGATACCTGATTGGCGCCCATGCCATCGGTCTGCAGCGCAAGAGCGCCATAGCCGCCGCGTTGGCGTTCTACGAAGCCTACGGACAAGGATGGCGGGCGTACCGGCTCTTCGGCGACCACATCATGAAGGTCAAGGTGGCTGATGTGGCGCGCGTGGCACGCAAGTACCTCGATCCGCAACGCGAGCTGGTCGCGGCGGTCCAGCCAAGTGCTCAGTCTCCCGGGGCGGCTCGTGCAGCGGCTCGGGCTGGCGGGCGGCCGGGCGGCGCGCCGGGCAGGGCCAGCGAGTCTCCCACGGGACAGCCTCGCCGCGACCTGCCTTCCCTGCCGCGCTAGAGCCTACGATGCCCGCCAAGGCCGCCAATCCTCGGAACCTGCTGACCAGCCTGGTGCTGGTCTTCCCTCTGTTCCTCATCTACCAGATCGGGGTCCTCTTCACCCTCCCCATGCTGAATGGGGCAGACTTCGTCACCATCTTCCTGATTCATACCCTTGGCTTGTCGCTCAAGGGCTATCTGGGGTTCCTTGGCGGGGTTCTGCTCCTGTTTTGCCTTGGGTTTCTGGTGCTGCGGCGCCACCAGAAATTCGATCGCGCGATGGTCCTTCCGGTCATCCTCGAGAGCTTGATCTGGGCCCTCACCATGGGCTCTCTCATCGCCTTGGTCATGACCAAGGTTCTGGGAATCGACCCACGTCTCTCGGCGGGTATCGAAGGGCAGGGGGTGGTTACGCGCTTCGTGATGTCGCTGGGTGCTGGTGTCTACGAGGAGACTGTCTTCCGCCTCGGCCTGATGAGCGGTTTGGCGGTGGTTTTGGAGAAGCTCTTCAAAGTCGTTCGTTGGGTCTCCCTCTTGGTGGCGCTCCTGGTCTCGGCCACGATCTTCTCCGCCATGCACCATCTCCCGCCCTATGGCGATCCTTTGACGCTCAATCCGTTTGTCTTCCGGATTCTGGCCGGGATCTTCTTTGGGCTACTCTTTTGGCGCCGAGGCTTCGCGGTGGCGGTCTACACCCACGCCTTCTACGACGTATTCGTGCTCGTCATCAGATAGGCAGGGACAGCCGCCCCGGCGGCCGTCAGGAAGAGGAAGGGTTTACTTGCGATGCGCCTTCTTGGAGGCGGGCTTCTTGGGCGCCGGCTTCTTGGCGGCAGCAGCCTTGGGGGCGGGCTTCTTGGGCGCCGGCTTCTTGGCGGCCGGTTTCTTGGGCGCTGGCTTCTTGGCAGCAGCAGCCTTGGGGGCGGGCTTCTTGGGCGCCGGCTTCTTGGCGGCAGCGGCCTTGGGGGCAGGCTTGGGGGCGGCGGGCTTCTTGGCCGCCGGTTTCGCGGATGCCTTGGCCGAGGCGCTCTGTGGCGCAGCCGGGGTGTGATCACCCTTGGCCGGCACTGCAGCCTTGGTTTGCGCAGCACCCTTGGCCTGAGCCGCGGCCTTCTTCTCCTTGCCCTTGAGGGCCGGCAAGATCTTGGCTGGGGCCGTCGTGGACGGCAGGCCATCGTCCTCGGCTGCCAGAGGCGAGCCGGGAATGTCCTTGCGGTTGTGCACCAGGATGCGGCGGGCATCAGCGAAGGTGATTTCCACCTTGCTCTCGCTCACGACCTCGGAAATGAAGCCTTTGCCAAACTTCGGGTGCTGCACGATATGGTTCTCGCGATAGCACTCGCGGAACTCATAGGCCTTCGCGTCCTTTTCGCCATGCTTTGCGAAGAACTCTTCCCAGGTGAGCTTCTTCATCATGGCGCGCTTCCGCGCCGCAACCGGTTCCGGGACGTCGTCCTCGGCTTCACCACGGGGCTTGCGGAATGAATGCACGTCCCCGCATGGGTTGCATTGAACGCGACGGATTTCGTCCTCGTACTTGGAGATGACGACGTGGGTCGTATCGGCCTTGCATTTGGGGCAAAAGGCCTCTACATCGGATCCGACCTCGTCGACCTCATCTTCGAACATGAAGTCCATTAGCAACGTCCCGATTTCACGACAACTTCGGCTAGTAACACAGCTAACCGGCACACGCAACAAATCACGTGTCGGGGACTCAGCATTTCCTTCGGTCATTTGCGGGTGCGAAAACCAGACATTTGTAGTTTCCCTGTCTTTTCAGTGACTTACAAGCGATTGCTTGATATAGAACGTCAACTAAACGAAAAAGCACCAAAGCAGACCGCCGTTAAGGCCGGAGCGATGTACAAGAAAGCCACCATCATAGATGCGCTACTTTGACGCTCGGATTATTGAGAACCGCTCCCTGGGCGGGGGGTACTTCGTGCTTCGTCTGGGAGGCTGCGAGGCCTTGTCCGGGAGCCGCCCGGGACAGTTTGTGATGCTGCGCGGCGATTGGGGACGCGACCCGCTGCTCCCCAGGCCGATCTCGTTGCTGTCGGTGTCGCCCGATGGTCGAGCGGACTTGCTGGCCAAGGTCGTGGGGCGGGGCACCGCGCTCATGGGACGTTCCGTCTCTGGCTCGCGTGTCTCGGTCCTGGGACCGCTGGGCAACAACTACCCATCGCCATGCGCCGACGTGACCGACCTGCTGGTGGCTGGAGGGGTTGGCTTGCCTCCGCTTTTCATGCAGGCCGAGTTGGCGGCTCGCCAGGGCTTCGCGGCAGGCTGCGAGATGCTCTATGGCGGACGAACCTCTCGCGATCTGATGCTGTTGGGCGAGCTGCGCTCGCTCGGCATCCCCCTCCACCTGGCCACGGAAGATGGCTCGTTGGGACGACGTGGCCGGGTCACGGTCGAATTGGAGGCGCGGCTTGATCACCTGAGGAACGCCTCGCCGAACCGAAAGCTCAGGGTCATGGCCTGCGGGCCGCGCGAGATGCTCTGGGCCGTTGGACGCATTGCGCTGGATGCCGAGGTGGAATGCTATCTCTCGCTCGAGGAGCAGATGGCGTGCGGCCTGGGTGTCTGCCTGGGCTGTGCCGTGAAGGCCCAGACGCGACCCTACCGCTACGTGTGCAAAGACGGGCCGGTCTTCCCCGCAGCGGAAATCATGGCTCACGCACCCGCGGCCTTGTCGGACCCCGAGCAAGGGGGTGTGCGATGACGCGAGCTCTTGAGGCGGGGGAGTGTGGGGCACCGTCCCTCCTCACCCGTTGTGGAGGACTCGAATTCCGCAACCCGGTGCTGACCGCGTCGGGCACTTTCGGTTACGCGCAAGAGTTCGAGTCCTTGATTAACCTTCGAGACCTAGGCGGGGTTGTGACCAAGGGAATCTCACCCATGCCCCGCTTCGGCAATCCGCCGCCTCGCATCTGCGAGACGGCATCGGGCATGTTGAACTCCATCGGTCTGGAGAACGTCGGGGTAGAGGGCTTTGCCAGGGACAAATTGCCCTTCCTTCGGACCTGCGGAACTCGCGTCCTGGTCAACTTCTTCGGCACCACCTTTGACGAGTACGTCGACTGTGGCGCGCGGCTGGCGGCCATGGACGGGGTGGATGGACTGGAGATGAACGTCTCCTGTCCCAACATCAAGGCTGGAGGGATTGAGTTCGGACGAGACCCCTCGGTTCTTGCTGAGCTGGTCAAGGCCTGCCGCGCGGTCATCCGCAAGCCGCTTTGGGTGAAGTTGACCCCCAACACGTCGGATATCGTCGCCCTGGCGCGTGCCTGCGCGGACAGCGGCGCCGATGCGGTTTCCATCATCAACACGATCACCGGCATGGCCATCGATGCACGTTCCCGACGACCGCGTATCGCCACCGTGTTCGCGGGATTGTCGGGGCCGGCCATCAAGCCCATCGCGTTGCGCATGGTCTACCAGGTCCACCGCGCCGGGATTCCCATACCGATCTGCGGGATCGGCGGTATCCAGAGCGGTACCGATGTGATCGAGTTTCTACTGGCAGGGGCACGGTGCGTGCAGATCGGTACACAGAATTTCATCGATCCCGCGACGCCGGAACGGGTGATCCGCGAGTTGGACGACTACTGCCGGACCATGAACGTAGCCGATATCAACGAGCTGGTCGGTGCCTTGGTCACCTGAGATCGGCTGCCATCGGAGATGGTTGGGACGCGCCTTGACGCGGCGTTCTTTGCCCTCGGTGCGGCTCACAGGGTTACGCCGAATTTTCAGTCACGAAATACGCCGGAAACCTGGGAGCGGTAGGCTTTCATCCGTTAGTTCACGAAGAGGATTGAAGCCAAAGCGAAGCCCCTCTAGTCTCTGCGCCCGGTGACTCATGAAGAAGATTGAGGCAATCATCAAGCCCTTCAAGCTGGATGACGTCAAAGACAGGTTGCGCGAAATCGGCGTGCAGGGCATGACGGTCTCGGAGGTGAAGGGATTCGGACGGACCGGCGGTCGAAAGGAGGTCTATCGCGGCTCAGCCTACGTCGTGGACTTCGTACCCAAGGTCCGCATTCAAATCGTCATCAAGGACGAGATGGTCAAGGACGTGGTGGAGGCCATCATGTCCGTGGCCCGTACTGGGCACATCGGCGATGGAAAGATCTTCGTGTTGCCGGTGGAAGAGGTGATCCGTATTCGGACCGGTGAACGAGGTGAGGACGCCCTCTGACCCTCGTTCGACGAGG
>CAZHUY010000065.1:0-13172 GCA_964535465.1 uncultured Myxococcales bacterium | reverse complement strand
CGTGGCCTCATGATTGGACAGGATCTGCTGTCACGAACCAGAAACAAGGATAACGAAATGACCGCTCGTAAGAACGCCGTTGCCGCGATTGCCACACAGAGGGTCGAATCGACCGCCAACTACCTGGAGCATGCCGGAGAGGACATCTACGGCAGCTACATCTTCGGCGACGAGGCCCAGCAAGAGTACCTGCCCAAGCCGGTCTACAAGAAGCTTCGCCGGACCATCGATGGTCTCGAGCCTTTCGACCCCACCATCGCCGACTCGGTGGCACAGGGGATGAAGGAGTGGGCCATGGCCCACGGCGCGACTCACTACACCCATTGGTTCGTGCCGCTCACGGGGACGACCGCCGAGAAGCACGATTCCTTCCTCAATCCCACGGCTGTGGGCGAGACCATCGCCGAGTTCTCGGGCAAGGTTCTGATTCAGGGCGAGCCTGACGCTTCGTCGTTCCCCTCGGGCGGCATTCGCGCGACCTTCGAGGCGCGCGGTTACACGGTTTGGGACGTGACCAGCCCGGCCTTCTTGCAGGTCGAGCCCAACGGGGTCACCCTCACCATTCCCACGGCCTTCGTGTCTTACACGGGCGAGGCCCTTGACCAGAAGTTGCCGCTCCTGCGCTCGCAGGAGGCGGTGGCCAAGCAGGCCATGCGCGTTCTCAGGTGGTTCGGCAATACCACGACCAAGCGCGTGTTCACCACCATCGGTCCCGAGCAGGAGTACTTCCTGGTCGATCGCCGTCTCGCCGAGCTTCGTCTCGATCTCGTCCTCACCGGCCGCACGCTCTTCGGTGCGCCCTCGCCCAAGGGGCAGGAGCTCGAAGACCAGTATTTCGGCGCCATCCGCGAGCGGATCCTGGCTTTCATGATGGATTTCGACCGCGAGCTGTGGCGCGTGGGCATCCCCGCCAAGACCCGCCACAACGAAGTCGCGCCCGCCCAGTTCGAGATTGCCCCCATGTTCGAGGCCGCCACCGTGGGCTCGGACCACAACATGCTGCTCATGTGCCTCATGAAGAAGCTCGCCCTGCGGCACGGCCTGGCCGCGCTTCTTCACGAGAAACCCTTCAAGGGCGTGAATGGTTCGGGCAAGCACAACAACTGGTCCATGGCCACCGATGACGGCGAGAACCTGCTCGAACCGGGCAAGACGCCGCACGCCAACGCCCAGTTCCTCACCTTCCTGGCGGCCGTGGTTCGTGCCGTCAGCACCCATGCCGACCTGCTGCGGGCCTCGGTTGCCGATGCCGGAAACGATCACCGTCTGGGCGCCAACGAAGCCCCACCGGCCATCGTCTCGGTCTTCCTGGGCGAGCAGCTCATGGACATCGTCGATCAGCTGGTGAAGGGCTCCGCCTCTTCTTCGAAGCAGGGCGGGCACCTCGAGCTGGGTGTCACGACGCTTCCCCTGCTGCCGAAGGACGCCACGGACCGCAACCGCACGTCGACCTTCGCCTTCACGGGTAACAAGTTCGAGTTCCGCGCGGTGGGCTCATCGGTCCCTGTGTATTGGCCGCAGACAGTCCTCAACACCATTGCTGCCGAGTCCATCGAGTACATCGCCGACAGACTGGAGAATCTCAAGGCTGCGGACTTCGCGGGACTCACCAAGATCCTGTCGGATGTCATCAAGGAGCACAAATCGGTGCTTTTCGACGGCAACGGCTACTCTGACGATTGGCACGCCGAAGCTGCCAGGCGTGGTCTGCCTAACAACAAGAGCACCGTGGATGCTCTCCCGGCCATGAAGAGCGACAAGGCCAAGAAGCTCTTCGCGAGGTTCGGCGTCCTGGGCGACCGTGAGCTGGAGAGCCGGTACGAAATCGCCTGGGAGCGTTACGTAAAGGTTCAGAACATCGAGGCCAACACCACGCTGGAGATGGCCCGGACCCAGATCCTGCCCGCAGCGGTCAAGTACCTGGGCGAGTTGGCGGCGGCTTCCAAGTCAAAAGGGGCGAGCAAGCTGGCGGACAAGGTCGCCGCACTCTGTGACACCCTGGTTGAGAGGATCGATATTCTCGTGGCAGAGCAGGAGGCCGCTCATAAGGCTGGCTCTCTGCATGCCGAGGCCAAGGCTTTCAAGGAGAAGGTCATTCCCGCCCAAGACGCGGTTCGAGAGAGTGCTGACCAACTCGAAATCCTCGTCTCCGACGACCTATGGCCGATGCCCAAGTACCGCGAGTTGCTGTTCCAGTACTAACAGCGAGCGCACGACGGCAGAGGATCCGGGGCCCCGATGGTTGGCGAGCCCCGGCTTTCTATTCGCGAGGGCCCGAAAGCCATTGCACAGCGAGCGAGACCTGGCCTAGAGTTTCGGTCTCTATCTTGTCTTCCTGCGGCTGGAGCAACCGGAATGTCCACTCTTTCCTTCGGTGAGCGGGTCGTCCGGTCCGCTTGGCGCATTGCGCCTCAAAGAACCCTTTCCGGACTCATAGGATGGGGTTCCAGGCGGGTTTTGCCCAAGCCCATGCGCACCTTGATGCTCAAGTCGTTCGCCAAGAAGTACGAGATTGATTTGCAAGAGGCCGAATGCCCAGTCGAGGACTACGCGAGCCTGCATGAGTTTTTCACCCGTAGGCTTCGGCCCGGCGCACGCCCGCTTGCACCGGAAGTGGATGCGGTGGGGGCCCCTTCCGACGGGGTGGTGTGTGAGGCCGGCGTGGTCAGTTCGGGCAAGCTCCTGGAGGCCAAGGGATCGGTCTTCACGCTCCCCGATCTCCTGGCGAACGCCGAGTTGGCTTCTCGTCTGGAAGGGGGGGCATACCTCGTGACCTATCTGTCGCCCCGGGACTACCATCGGGTCCATGCTCCCGTGAGCGGCAAAATCCGCTCGTGGACACACGTGCCTGGCCGCCTCTTTCCGGTGGGTGCACGCAGCGTCGCTCGCGAATGCGGACTGTTCGCCATCAACGAGCGGTTCATCACCGTTATCGACGGTCCCGCTGGAACGACCGCATTGGTCATGGTGGCCGCAGTGGGGGTCGGGCACATCACCGCCAGCTACGATCCCGAGGTCGCGACGCACGCACGCGGATTCGCAGGCAAAGATGCTCGCACCAAGGATTTCGCGGCGCCGTTGACCATCAATCGCGGTGACGAGATCGGGATCTTCAATCTTGGCTCCACCACCATCGTCGTGTTTGAACCCGGACGTGTCAGGCTCAATGAGCTCTTGGTAGGCAGCCCCGTCCGTATGGGAACTTCGATCGGGCGATTTGCACCAACGGACGTGTTTTCATGAACAAGGAAGACAACAACTCGTCTCCTCCCAGCTCCGCCGCAGAGCCATCTTCGTCCCAGGAGCTGGGGCGCAACGGCCCCATCGTGCAAGGCGCCATGGTGCGTGATTCGACCCTCAAATGGTGTGTTCCCGCCGAGGGAAGTTCGGATGAAGGGGCAATCCAGATCGCCGAGGAGATCGCTGCCACCGTCCCCAGCTCCGAGAGTCAGGGCTTGGCGACCCCTCGTCCGGGGCTGAGCCAGGCTGAGGTTCAGGGCGCTCTTCCCGAGCCGATTCACGGGCCCCTCTTCGAGGATTCGAATAATCGTCCGGACAGCCTGGAGATCATGATCTCGGAAGGCACCGTGCAGATCGAAACCGATCCGGCTGCCCTCCGTCAGGCCTCGCGTGTTTCTGGTGCCCCTGTTTCTGACATCGCTGATGATGCGGTAACCCCGCCCCCCCAGCGTTCCACGACGCCCATGATCGTCGATCCCGCATGGTCCGCCGTGACTCCACCCCCGAAGGTCGACAGCACGGTGGTGACTCCGCCCCCGAAGGTCGACAGCACGGTGGTGACTCCACCCCCGAAGGTCGACAGCTCGGTCGCGGCCCCATCCCAGAGGATGATTTCCACGGAGGGCGAACCAGGGGCTTCTATTCAGACCCCGCCGCCCACGCCAAGAACGCCCCCGGTGGCCAATGCGGCAGACGTGGTTACACCTCCTCCGGCGAAGACACCTCCTGTGGTCAAACCCGCGGATGAGGACGTGGTCACGCCTCCGCCGGTCGTGACCGGCTCGCAAGGCACGGATTCCGTGGACAAGCCAGTCGCGGATGTCGCTGGAGCGGCGGAAAGCACGATGACTCCGCCGCCACAGACGGTTCAGGCCGCAGCGGCCCCTGAGGTGTTGGAGCAGGCCCCGTTGGCGGCGCTCACCGAAGCTCCTCCATCGTTCGCCGAGGAGACCATCGCAACACAGGATGGGGACGAAGAAGTCGCCGAGAATGCGGCTCCGGCCGTGGTGTTGCCCGTCTCTGAGATGGGCGCAACTCCGGAAGCTCCGATCCGTATGGCTGAGACTGCCGAAGTGGGGGAGGCCGACTTTGAGGTGATGGAGCCGCTGGAGACCTCTCGCGACGACATCTCCCCGACCTGCAGTGCGCCGCCGCCCGTCCCCGCTCGCCCACCGGCGGCGACTTCGGCGGAGGAGAGACCCGCCGAGAAGAAGACAGACGCTCTGCCGGAAGCGCTGTCACGACGTCCGCTGAAGAAAAACTTGAAGCCCTGGTACGAGGAGGTCTTCGACGAGGACTATCTACGCACCTTGCCCTTCATGACGGCTCAGCAGACGCTGCGCGAGACGGCCTTCATCAAGGAAGTCCTTTCGCCACCGGCTGAAGGCGAGATCCTCGACGTTGCTTGCGGCTACGGCCGCCATGCGATCGAATTCGGGCAACGCGGTTTCCACGTGACGGGGTTGGATCTCTCCTTGCCGCTTTTGATCCGGGCGGCTGATGAGGCCCAGCGGCGCGGGCTTTCGATCAACTTTGCCCATGCGGACATGCGCGAAATGGCCTACGAGAACCAATTCGACGCGGCCTATTGCGTTTTGACCTCATTCGGGTACTTCGACGAGGAAACCAACCTGCGAGTGGCTTCGTCGATCTGTCGCGCTTTGAAGCCGGGCGGGCGTTTTCTCGTCGACACCATCAATCGTGACTACATCGTGTCAGATCTGCCCAGCCGTGTGTGGTGGGAGGGTGACGGGTGCGTGGTTCTGGAGGAGGTCGACTTCGATTTCAACACAAGCCGGGTCATGATACGGCGCTCCATCGTGTTCGGGGACGGGCGTCAGATGGAGCACGACATTTCGATCCGTGCCTATAGCCTCCACGAACTGGGCAGAATTTTGCGCCGAGCAGGCTTCCAAGTCCTTGAAGTTTCAGGAAGTTTGGCTAGCCGGCGGCCCTTCCTTGGGTCTGCGTCGCGTCAGGTGGTCCTGGTGTGTGAGCGCCCTTTGACCTAGGGCGTATTCCCTGGTCATCGCCCGCAGCGTCACAGCATGGTTTCTGATGCTCACGGCACCAGAGACTGGTGTTAGGGAAGCGAATTCCCCTCGCTCACGATGCGCCATTCAATTGACGCTAATGAAACTCATCGTGAGAGACGAACATCCAAGTGTACGGAAGAGAAATAGCCTTGCCAGGAATATTCTGGCGCCCAGGGCTGTATGCGTGTAGTAGGAGCGTTTCCAAATAAAGAGAGAAGTACCGATGGACCGAACCGCAACAAAGACAAAAGCGCCTCGTAGACCCCGCGTGGTGGAAGGTAGGGCGAAACCTGGTCGCAGGACTGACAAGCCCGTCATCGAGGAGGCTGGTCCCCTTTCCCACCCGGCCAACGATGTGAGCATCGAGCTGGAGGAAATGCCCGATTCGCCCGCTGTGGAGGCTGTCTTTGCGGCCGGCGAGGAAGATCTGTCCAGCGAATTGGTGCCCTTGGAGGAGGCCAGTGTTCCGGAGGAAGAGGATCTGGGCGTCGAAATGGCACCGGTCCCCGAGGAAGAGGGTGAGGACGACACCGAAGAGGATGAAGAAGAGGTCACTGCTCAGACGACCGAAGGCGCGGCAAAGAAGTCGGAGGAGCCCCAGAGCTTCCTCTCCATGTACTTCCGCGATATGGCGGAGTTGGAAGTCCTTCGTCCCGAGCAGGAATTCGAGACCGCCCGGCGGATTGAAGAGCTGGAGCTCGGTCTGTGGCGCGCCATCTTGACCTTCGCTCCTTGGGGCGACCATGCCGCAGACACCATCGAGGCGTCCATGGGCAAGCCCTTGCCCGAGTTCAAGGCGTACCGAGCTCTGGTGGAGAAGATGGCCAGTCGTGCGACGGCCGCTCAGATCAAGAAACTCGACAAGATGGTCGAGGACATCTCGACCAAGCTGAAGGAACTGGACATCGATCGAGTCTTCGTCGACGCCGCGATGGCCGAGATTCATCGGCTCAATGGTGCGGCCAAGATGGGGCGGCCCATTGAAGGGATCGGGTTCGCCACGAACAACAAGGCTTTTCGTCAGTTCGTGGAAGGAGTTTCGAGCAAGGCCTTTGTGGTCAAGCGCGCGAAGAACGAGTTCGTCAAGGCGAACCTGCGCTTGGTCGTTTCCATCGCCCGCCGCTTCAATCATGGCCGGCTGCCGCTTCCTGACCTGATTCAGGAGGGCAACATCGGTCTGATGAAGGCGGTTGAGCGCTACGACTATCGTCGAGGATTCCGCTTCTCGACCTACGCGAGCTGGTGGATTCGTCACGCCATCAGCCGCGCCTTGGCCGACAAGGGTAGGGCGGTGCGCTTGCCGGTGCACATGATCGACGCCTACCATCGCATTGCCAAGTCGGAGCGTGAGCTTCAGTCCAAGCTCGAGCGTCCTGCCACGACCGAAGAGATCGCTTCGGTGACGGGCATCGAGGCCGAGAAGCTGGAGAAGATGCGGACCTTCCTGGCCGATAACCCGGTGTCGCTCGACCGTTCGCTCTCGGACGACGATGGACGACGGCTGATCGATGTCCTCGTGGATCCCAACGAGGCGCCCAGCCCGCCCGATCAGATGATGAGCAGCGAAACCCAGCGTGAGATGCTCAAGCTGCTGAGCGTGCTCAAGCCGATCGAGGCGGACATCTTGCGTAAGCGGTTTGGTCTGGTGAACGACCGCGAGCGCACGCTGAAGGAGATCGGAGACGAGTATCGCCTGTCCCGCGAGCGCGTGCGCCAGCTCCAGGAGCAGGCATTGGGCAAGATGCGCAAGGCCATGGCCAAGCGCGAGATGCTGTAGAACCTAGCAAGCAACCAAGGACCATGTCGGACGACAACCCGACATGGTCCTTTCTTTTTGGGCGTGCCTGTACGTCTGCGGGGTAGCCGTCGTCCTCGTCTGGCCCAAACTCGCCGCGATCGCCGTCCTGTCAGGGCTGGGGATCGCGGTTGGGCTGTTGGTGCGCGGCGCCCGCGCTTCCGCCTTGGCAGGGCTCGCTTTGTCCCTGGGCGCGTTCTTGGGCGCGCGAGCCCTGCAGCAGAGTCGGGAGCCGTCGTGGACCGTTCCGGAGAACACACTCGTGCGCGTGCTGGGACGGGTGCTGAGCGGCCCCGAGCGGAGCTCACAGACGCGAAGGACTCGCTTCCGGCTGGCGATGCATTCGGTCGATGCAAGACCGATGGAGCTCAACGCCATGGTTGCCGTGGCGCAAGGGATGCCCGAGTGCTTGCCCGGCGACGAGGTGGCCATGAGCGCGCGACTCTTCCTTCCCAGGGGCCTGGCCAATCCCGGCCTGCCGGATGCTCGGGTGATGGCCAAGGCGCAGGACACTGATGTGCTGGCCAGCGTGAGAAGCGCGACGGACATTCAGATCCTTCCGGGGCAGCCCGATCCGTTGGGCTGGCCCCGCCGCTTGGCTTTTCGCCTGCGAACCTCCATGGCCGCGGCCATCGATCGGCGGCTTGACGGTGACGTCGCGGCCTTTGTGCGAACCATGGTGCTGGGCGAGCGCACGGAGGTTTCGGCGGAAACCGAGGAGGGGTTCCGCGCGGCCGGCGCCACGCACGTGCTATCGGTCTCGGGCCTGCACCTGGCCGTGGTGGCTGCGTTGGTGTTTTGCGTGTTGCGGCGGCTGATCTTGCTGGTTCCTCGCTGGTCGCTGCACCTGAACCCCAACGCCTGTGCTGCTGCGCTTTCGCTGCCAGCGATCGGTCTCTACACGCTGCTGACGGGAGAGGCCGTCGCGACGGTGCGCTCGGCCCTCATGGCGGGCGTTGCGATGGGGGCGTTGCTGGTCAATCGGCCATTCTCTGTCGGGGCCAGCATCGCCTTGGCTGGGCTGGTTCTGCTGGTTCCTTCGCCCCTCCTTCTCCTGGATGTCTCGTTTCAACTCTCGTTCGCTTCCGTGATGGCGTTGGGGTTCTTTGCCCAGCGGTTGGCGCCTGCGTCTCCGGGCCAGAAGGTCGTTGGGGTGGGGCGAGGGCTGCTCTGGCTGAAACGCTCCCTGGCCGCAAGCTTCGTGGCTGGTGTGGGGACCTTGCCCCTGGTGGCCCACCATTTCGGCGAGTTCACGCCGGCCTCGCCGATAGGCAACCTGGTGCTGGTACCGCTGGTCGAGTTGGTGGTGCTGCCTTGCGGGCTCATGGGGGCCCTGTTGGGCTTGTTGCATCCTTGGCTGGGGTGGCTGCCACTCTGGGCGGCGGGTTTGGCCTCGCGTGGGGCGCTGACCGGGGCCGACCTGTTTCGCCGCTGGGCCCCAATCATCTTGGTGCGTTTCCCGAATCTATTCGAAACGGCGACCTTCATGGTCGCGGCCGGGTGTTTCCTGCATGGGCTCTCGCACGGCTCCGGCCGTCGCAGCCGATGGTTGCTTGGGGCCTTGGTGGCTTGCTTGTTGGCCTCGGGCAGCCTTCTGGCTCGAGATCTGCGACGTCGCATCAGCGAGGACGTGCGGGTGACGTTCATCGACGTGGGGCAGGGGGATTCGATTCTGGTGGAAGGACCAGGTGGTTTCGTCATGTTGGTCGACGGCGGGGGGCGCTACGACAGCTCGTTCGACACGGGAGCTCGCGTGGTGGAACCTGTTTTGCGAGCCCGTGGCATCGCGCGGGTCGACCTGGCGATCCTGTCCCATCCTCACCCCGACCACTTGAATGGCCTGCTTCGTGTGCTGGCGCGTTTTTCCGTCAAGACTCTGTGGACAAGCGGGGATGACGGGCACAACCCGAAGTACCGCGAGCTGCTGACCCTGGCCCGCCAGCGCGGCATCGCGACGCCAGAGCCCGTGGCGTTCGAATCGGGCGGGATGCGTGTGCAGCCGCTGGGGCCTTGGCTGGGCGATCACGTGGCGGCGCCTCCCGGATTGGACGCGAACAACGCTTCGTTGGTGGTGCGTGTGGAATACGGCAGGCGAGCTGTCCTTCTGACTGGGGACATCGGCATCGACGGAGAGGCAGAGTTGGTGGCGCGCGCGGGGATCGGCCTGCCGCTGGCCAGCGACGTGATCAAGGTCCCGCATCATGGCAGCCGGACGTCATCCAGCGAGGAGCTGCTGGCCGCCGTCAATCCCACCCTGGCCGTGGCGTCGGTGGGCAAGCACAACACCTTTCGCTTGCCCAATCCCTCGGTGTTGTCTCGTTACGCCGGGCGTGCCGTGGCGGTGCATCGCACGGACCAGGAGGGTGCTGTCACCCTCACCATCGATGTCCATGGCGACATCCAGTTGGAGTGTCAGCGTGAGTGCCTGGCTCGAGAGACCAGGGGGGCCCATGACATCCTGTCTCTGGGAGCGTCGCCGCCCTAGTCGTCAAACATGGTCTCGTCGGTCACGTCAGGGGCGTCCTGGCGTGCACCGGTGAGATCCGCTGTGGTCTTGCGTAGTCGCTGGGCCAAGACCTGCACGAAGCTCCACAGCAGCTTGACCGAGAGGCGGGGGTCGTTGCGGATGATTTCGTTGAAGTCATGGCGCTTGAGAACCAGGGCGCGGGTGCGATCTTCGGCCGAGATGCTGGCCGAGCGCGGCCCCTTGTCGACCAGGGCCATCTCGCCGAAGTGCGCGCCGGGGCCCAGGTGCGTGACGAAGGCGCCATCCTTGTGCAGCCGGACCTTGCCCTTGAGCACGATGAAGAGATCGTCGCCGGTTTCTCCCTCGCGCAGGATCTCGTCTCCCGCGGCGAAGTCGGCCACCTGGGTGACCGAGAGCACGCGCAGGATTTCCTTGTAGCTGAGGTGCCGGAAGAGCGGCATCTGCCGCAGGACCTCGACCTTGCGGTTGAGCTCTTGCGTGCGCGCCTGACCCGCATCGGTGGAGTCCTGGTGGACGCGCATGATGACGGCGGTGATGTTGTCGTGGCCGCCGCCTTGGTTGGCGTGGTCGACCAGCCTCTGCGGGATGATGGTCACGGGATCATCGGACAGGAAGTTGATGATGTCCTTGTCCTGCAGATACGCGTGCAGGCCGTCCGAGCAGATGAGGAATTGATCGCCGGGCAACACTTCGAGATCGACCGTGTCCACTTGCGTGGTCTCGTACACACCCAGGGCCCGCGTGACGGCGTTCTTGTACGAGGCATAGGGGGAGGTCGCCAGCGATTCGCGGGTGACCTTGCCGTGGCGAATGAGCTCGTTGACCAGCGAGTGGTCCTCGGTGAGCTGCACCACCTGGCCTTGCCGGACCAGGTAGACGCGGCTGTCGCCCACATGGGCGATGAAGGCGCGCTCGCCCAGCAGCAAGAGGGCCGACAGCGTCGTGCCCATGCCGCGCTTTTCGCGTTCCTTCTGCCCGCGTTCAAAAATCGATAGTCCGGTCGTCTGGACCGCGGTCTCCAGGACCGCCAGGATGTCCTGCGCCTTCACTTTTTCGTCATGGCGAAGGTAGGCATCCAGCAGGGCACGCCGTTCTTCGATGGCGGCGCGGAAGTTGGTCACCGCGATCTGCGACGCAACTTCGCCGGAGGCATGGCCTCCCATGCCGTCCGCCACCGCAAAAAGCAAGAGCTTCTTGTCGATGAGGAAGTTGTCCTCGTTGTGTTTGCGCTTCCGACCCACATCGGAAGCAGCCCAGAAGCTCAGCTCCATCGTGTATCCTGTGCGGCGGACCGCGTCTCCTACGAGTCGGCCTGAATAGCATCCTTCCGAGAGGCCAGCAAGCACTGGCGCGGCAAGACGAACGATCGAAGAGACGAAACCGAGACGAAGCCAACGACAGTCTTGACAGGTTTGGTGTGGCTGCTACAACTTCCTCCCGCCGCGGACAGCCACGGCGGCTTGTACTCGGGGATCGTCTAATGGCAGGACGCCAGACTCTGGATCTGGCTATCAAGGTTCGAATCCTTGTCCCCGAACCAATCTCAGTGAGAGTTCGTTAGTGGTACCGGCCCCATGGTCTAGCGGTTAGGACGGCGCCCTCTCACGGCGCAATCTCGGGTTCGATTCCCGATGGGGTCACCAATTTTGTCCAACGATTTCGCGCTCTTGCCTGTGATGTAGCAAACTCTGTAGCAAGGGCACCGAGGTTCCCGTCGAGAACCTTGCCCTCGCGCAGGCTGATTTTCAGCTTCGCGACCTCTCCGCAGAGCGCCGGCCAGGGAAACGTGGTGTAGACGCTGACGATGTCACCGCGGGGTCCGTGGGTGATGGATTCGAGGAGATCCCGGCGAGCGCCATCCACCTGCGCAAGGGTGATGAACGTGCGGCGCAGGTCGTGGCCACGCCGCCGGCGCATTTTGAGCATGTCCTGGTCCTCGTGGAGCTGCTTGGGCGTCTCCTGGGCTGTGCGCTCGGTCATGTTGCGTGTGGGCGTGATCAGGTCGTCCGGCATGGGCATTCGGCCGTAGGTTCGCTCCCAGCCCGCCAGCTTCCACTCGGCCAGGATGCGGGCCAGGGTAGGGTGCACGGGAACGCGACGGGGAACCTTGGTTTTCGTCTTGCCGAGGTTCAAGGCCCCCAGGGGCTCCGCTTGCTGGTCGTAGGCATTCCATCGCAGCCCAGCCGCTTCGCCGTGCCTGAGGCCTGCCAGGCCCTTCAGGGCGTACAGCACGCGGCGATCCTGGGGGATGCGGGGATCCGAAATGAGCTGCTCGACTTCCTCCCGGGTATAGATGGCCTCGTTGCGCCAATTGGGATCCTTGTCGGTCTTCTTGGGCAGAACCCCCCGTGTCAGAACGCAGGGAGTTGCATCGATGAGTTCATCGATGATCGCGCTCTTGAAAAGAAGGGCTGTGGTTTGGAAGACGTGGTGAACCGATCGCGGGGCGAGCGGCCCGTTGCGCAGGTCGAGGACGAAGTCGTGGATATGGCGGGGCCTGACCTCGTCCAAGACCAAATGGCCGAGCCTGGGCAGCATGTGCTTGGTCAACCTGCAGGCCTCGTCTTTGTGGGAGACGAGGTGCAGGGCTTCGCGTTTCTTCAACCACCTGGCCGTGTATTGCGCCACGGTGATGGACGTCCCTGGTTCAAGGCCGGCGGAGTCGGTCAGCTCGCGCGTGGATTTGACTCGCGAAGCCAGCCGCTTCAGGTAGCGCCGTGCCTCTGTCTCCTGACCTTTGTGGAAGGGCGTCCGCTCACTAACCCATTTGCCGGTTTCATCCTTGTGGCGGGCCCACAGTCTGTCTCCTCTTAGGTAAAGGCTGGACATGGTGATTCGTCCTTTCAGGCCGCGGCCTTGCGCCAGACTCCTTGCGGATCGAAGTAGACGGTCAGCTTGAGGGGTTTGGGATCACCGCTGGGCGGTGAGATGCTGGCCGCGGTCTCGGCGGTGAAAGTCTCGGCGCCATCGTCCAGATACCAGAGCGCCACCATGGCCCGGATGAGACGATCCACCGTCGGGTTCATCTTGCAGAAGTCGTTTTCGTAGCGGGAAAGGGTTTCATGCTGGATCCCCAACTCCTTCGCAAGTTGGCGTCCCTTCACCGCCAGGCAGTTGCGCAGGAATGTCACCTCGTCACCGCAGAGGAGATCAGGCTTCTTGAGAATCTCGGCGGCGATGGTCCTTTCCAACGCGTCCGGCTTGTTAATGGATACCTCACGCTCGCCGCACTTCGGGCAGGCGAAGACCTTGGCGTCTGCGATGGTGATCGCCCACTTGCGCGTGACGGTGAACTTGTGGGCTTCGGTCGACTCACGCATCGGCGTGCCGCATTCAATGCAGAGGTTCGGGCCCGTGCCGCGGTTCTTCTTCTGGCCTGACTTCATCGGATTCTCCATGCTGTAACAACGACGGCGCTGCACTCGGCCCTGAAGGCCGCGACCACCACGGCCCGCTGCACGCGAACGCGGTAGCGCCATGTGGATTTGACGAACTCCCCCGGCTCTACAATGCCGCTGCGTAGGATGCCGAGGGCTTCCGCTTGGGTGATGCCGTCATTAGCACTACTGATTCAAAAAGTTGCCAGTCCGGCGGGAAATCGGCGACATGGTGG
>CAZHUY010000064.1:26115-29190 GCA_964535465.1 uncultured Myxococcales bacterium | reverse complement strand
CTGGTACCCGGTGATTCCGGTGGAAGTGGTACCCCGAGACCCCGCTGGCGACAGCGCAGCGCCGTTTGGCGGTTCTCGGTGTCCTTTTGCGCGGGGGCCATATGCCTCCCGCCTACCAGGATGACCCCTTCTCTGCTCGCATAGCCTCTCTAGCGGCGTCTCTCAAGGCCCGAATGCCTTCGGCCAAACTCACCGAGCTTGTGCGCTCAGTGAAGGATGAGGGCGAGCGCATGTATCGTCTCCTCACGCATTGGGGTCCGGAACGGCTTGCGGCGATCGCCTGGGTGAACAGCCTCGATGGCCTATCAGCCGCGCTGACCAGCTTTCTGCCGAGAGCGAAAATCCGATGTGATGAACACACCCGACTTTCCGGCTGGTCTGGGAATGCGCCTGGATATCAGGCTATTCGGAACAACACGCGCGCCCTCTACGAAAGTGCGCAGCACTTGGCGGAGCTCGCCGCGAAGGCCAAGCAGGATTTCGAATACGACAAGAGCATTCGGCTACCAGGCCTAGAGCCCGTCGATGGCCGCCCTTCTCTTGAGAACCTCGCACTCGCAGAAGGTCGACTCAAACTCGCAGGCTTGAAATACGCCGAGATCGCACTACTCATTCCCGATCAACACCAGGCTGTTCCATCAGAATCGCGCGCCCTCCGCGACCACCAAGAGCGGATAAGGAAACGCATCCAATCCGTTCGGCTGCGTCTTATCGATGAAGAGAGGACACGGGCAAAGGGGCGCCGGCTCCTTCAGGATTTGGCCACCAAGCGCTCGAAGATACGCAAGAACGGAAAGTAGCCTTCGAGCCTTCTCTCCGTTCGATGAACGGGTTTCCCAGGCGTACTTCCAATGTACCGGCAGCGGCCAGAGCCGCCCAGAGCCGGCCAAGGAGGCACGATGAAACCGCTCGAATCTTCGATCCTACTCCGCCGCAAGCACGTCCAATGCCGCACGGGCCTTGCCCGATCCACTCTGTATGAGGCCATCGCCGCCAATCGCTTTCCCAAGCCCGTGAAGCTGGGAAGCCGCTCGGTCGCGTGGGTAGCATCCGAGGTGGACGAGTGGATCGCCGCGCGGATTGCCGAATCTCGGCCTGCAAGCGACACGAGGGGGTCACGATGAACCCGGGGTTGTCAGAGCTGCTGCAAGGACTCCAGCGGCACAAGCTACGAAAACGGGCCAGCGGATGGGAAGCGTGCTGTCCGGCACATGATGACAAGCGGGCTTCCCTGTCCATCACCCAGGCCGACGATGGCAAGGTGTTGCTGAAGTGCCATGCGGGTTGCGAGACCGAAGACATCACGGCCTCCCTGAACCTCCCCATGGCCGCCCTTTTCCCAGACTATCAGACCGCCCGCCGTTCAGGACCGGCAAGCCTGACTGAAGCTGTTTACGACTATCATGACGAGGAGTCGCATCTCTTGTTCCAGGTCGTGCGTTTCGACGGCAAGAAGTTCCGACAACGGCACCCAGATGGTCAGGGCGGATGGATTTGGAAGATGGAGGGCGTTCGGCTTGTGCCCTATCGCCTGCCCGACCTGCTGTCGTCAGATGATCAGAGAACCGTCTTCATCGTGGAAGGCGAAAAGGATGTCGAGACGCTGCGCAAGCACGGCGAAGTGGCCACGACCAATCCAGGCGGCGCGGGAAAATGGCGGGACGAGTACGCCAACGCGCTTCAGGGCCGGGCTGTGGTGGTCCTGCCTGACAACGATGTCGTGGGCAAGAATCACGCCGAGGCTATCGCGGCTTCCGTGGCCAGGGTCGCCGCATCAGTTCGGGTGCTCAACCTGCCAGGGCTACCTAACAAAGGCGACGTTTCCGATTGGCTTCAGGCCGGAAATACCGTCGACCATTTGCGATCACTGGTCGACAAAAGCCCACCCTGGGCGCCTGCGCAAACGGACACCGGGCGCTCGCAGGACCAGTCCACCGAACGGGTGATCGCACTCTCTGAGGTTCAGCCAGAGGAATTGGAGTGGCTGTGGCCAGGCCGAATCCCCCTCGGAAAGATCACTATTCTCGATGGCGACCCCGGGCTTGGGAAGTCGACCATGGTAGCGGACCTGGCCGCGCGGATAAGCACGGGACGCCCGCTTCCGGGTGAACAAGGCGGTCGCGGTTGCGAAAACGTCGTTCTCATCACACATGAAGACGGGCTGGGTGATACCGTTCGCCCACGGCTCGATGCGGCTGGCGCCAATGTGGAAAGGGTCTTCGCAACCGGGCCTTCATTCCACCCAACGATCCCAGAGGATATCGATGAAATCGGAAAGATCGTGCACGACAAGCGCGCCCGCCTCCTGGTGATCGATCCCCTATTTGAATACCTGGACCCGAGAACAGACGCCTTCCGTGACCACCATGTCAGGACGGCATTGGCGCCCCTCGGCAACTTGGCAGCGCGCACAGGCGTGGCGGTCTTGCTGGTCAGGCACTTACGGAAGTCAGGGGGCGCGAGCGCGCTCTATCGCGGCGGCGGGAGCATCGGAATCATCGGTGTTGCACGCTCCGGCCTCCTGCTTGCCAAGGATCCCAACGATGACGGCCATCGCGTTGTGGCCTCGGTGAAGTCCAATCTCGGACCACCGCCACCATCCCTCAGCTGGCGATTCCGGGGAGGCAAGGAACAGGGAATCGAATGGTTGGGGGAGGTCTCAGTTACTGCCGACCAACTCGTGAACCTTCCGGTTGATAGCCCGGAAGAAGGCGGCGCCCTACAACAAGCTGCCAAGTTCCTTGGCGAGCTTCTGGCGCCAGGGCCTGTTCCTGCCAATGACGTTTTCGCGGAAGCCGAAGCCGCAGGGATATCCAAACCAACGCTCAGGAGGGCGGCCGACCGTCTGGGTGTGCAACGAAGCAAGTCAGGATTTTGCGGAAACTGGAACTGGTGTCTATCGAAGGTGACCAACACCAATGGCCGATCATCTTCGGACCAGCGATCCGGGGCTAGCCCACCGAACAACGCGAAATCCGAGGCCATTTCGCCCACAATCGAAGGTGATCACCCTGAAGGTGATCAACCCCACCAGATCACCTTCAGCCCAGGTGCCGCTTGACCATTTTCGGCCCT
>CAZHUY010000064.1:7739-26105 GCA_964535465.1 uncultured Myxococcales bacterium | reverse complement strand
CCTCTCTCCCATTGGCCAGGACGTTCGAGGATAAGGGGTCGACTGAAGAACGTCGTTCTCATGGCTGCCCAGGAGGCGGAGAGGCAACGGCAGGAGCATGCCGAGCACATCCGTGCCGCCCTCGATAGCGCTTTCGAGTCTCTCCCTGGTGATCATCGATTCTGCATCCGCCGCACAGAGGCCGTTCACCACGTAGCCAAGACCCTCGGGATTCGTGTGGTCAACAACCGTCTCTTCCGTGAGGTGGCCGGAGTAGCCCAAACCCTTGGGTGGGAGCCCATCAAGAACGGCGGTCGCAGTCTCTTCCGCTGCGTAAAGTCGCGCACCGTCCCCTCTGATTCCGCCCTTTCGATTTCAAAAAGCCATCGCTACGATCCCCGATCCCCCCTCCGGACACCCTAGGCGCGCGCCCCGTGCATTCTCCTGATAGAGGGCCGTGGTCCTGAGTTCGGTAGGCCCAGGAGGGCCAGTAGCTCTACCTTGAAGAGAGATGCTGCCTGCGCGATGATGAACACATGCGGCTCGTCTCAGGGTTCTCGTTCTGTGTGCTGTTGATCTTTGCTGGCAGGGCGCACACGGCTGAAAGCGGCGACGTCCCGGCCGGATTGGAGGTCTCTGATGAGATGGCACAAGCATCGACCGAATTCGACAACGCCAAGATCGAGTGGGAAATTGCTGATGCGCAAGACGACGAAGCTGTTGCTATCGTTTCCAAGTATCTGACGTCTTCCACTCAAGAAAGGTCGGCATTGGATCGAGTTGCCAAGGCTGCGGCCAGACAGGTGGCAGCAGCTAGAGAGATGAAAGAGGCCCGTGCCGCCGTACAGAAAGCGGAACATCTCAAGTCGTCTCGGCCGGCGAGTTCGACAGGACACCGCCTCAGGATGACCCGGCAGGAACAAGACCAACTTTCCGCAGCATTCAACCAACTTGAGGCCAGACTCGACCGCGCGAACAAGGCAAGAGAAGTCTGGGACCGTGCCAGAGAACGCGTGGAGGCGCTATCTTCGAGAATGGACCCTGTTTTGCCGAAGACGAAATCCGACGCCCCGGCAAAAAGCCCTGCGCCCGAAATGGAAGGGAGATACGCCGACCTCCTCGAAGTAGCGCCAGCAAAGCCGCAAACTCCGGCAAAGCCACACTCATGGTGGTGTGCAACCGACTTCTTCAATCACACACGACAGGCGTGCTGGCAAACGGCCCAGGAATGCGAACAGTCGTTTGGGGTGACCAGCCAGTTTCACGATTGCTTCGAACAGGCAAACGTGAGCGTTCTTCGCTTTACACAGGTCAATCGAGGCCAGGTGTTCATGGCATTTCCCCTACTCTCCCAATGCGAGAAGGCGCGAAAGCAACTCCTCAAGAACTCCGTCGATTATCAAGCCGTTGGGCGCTGCCGCAGCAGTGCTGATGGGGCCCCTTGACCCGGGTGGAGTGGTCCACCCTGGCAGGCGTGTGGCAGACAGTCTTCCGTCGCGCGTGCGGTCCTAACTTGGCCCATCCCGCTGGGGGTATTTCTGGGGGTATTTTTTCGGCGTTCGTCATCACCTGACCGCATTTTTCCAAGCATCCGGAGCGGTTCAGTAGCTGTCCCGCCTACAAGCTAACCATTTGATATCGCTGCCCTTCTGGCACACCGTCAGCTTGGCACGGCTTTGCTCTGGACCGGGGAGATCGAGCTCGCGGTTGGCTGGGAGCCCGCAGCGCTCTCACGGGTTACGAATACGGATTCTGGGTCGCTCGTGCAGCTCGTCCTCGGGTACGAAGACGATGCGCATGCCCCCGCCACCATGGCCGCCCAGTAGTCTGATGAACTCGGCAACGCTGAAGTCGCGACCGTCGATGGCGACGACCGACTCGTCGAGCTGGACCGGGATGGCCGCGTCGGTCACGATCTGGCACCGAAGCACGTCGCCGCGCGCCACTCATTGATCGCCAGGCTCGAAGTACTCGACCTGGGGCTGGCCCACGGGGATCTCGGTCGCGACGTAGTCTTGGCTGTTGCGAAGAGCCTGGCTTGCCTGGATGTGCTCATTCCAGAACGCCAGCACATCGGCGTCGCTCATGGCAGCGAGCCGCTCTGCCCCCATCTTGAGATGGGTGGCGGCGATCTGGCTGTCCGCATACTCGATGATGGCGTCGTCGCCATCGCGGGTGATGCGGACCTGCTCTGGAGAAGCGAGGAACGGGCGTTTGGGTGGAGGCATGGCCAGGCAGGCTACCAGAACCCTCTGTTGTCGAGTCCAGTGGGAAAGAGCTCGCTCGACAGCGGCAGGGCGTGGAGTGGCCGTTGCCACCACCGGTCAGGTGATCTTCCCGTACGGTAATCCTTAGCTTGGATTTATGCCCGTCGCTGCAAATTGGTCAGCAGGTTGCTGACCAATTGCCGTGGTTCCATATCGTCACGCTTCTGACCAAGCTCTCTGACCCCGACCAGCGCGAGTGGTACGCCATCCGTGCGGTCGAGCGCGCCTGGTCCCGCCCCACCCTGCAAGCCAACATCAAGGCCCAGCTCCACCTGCGCGAGGGCGCGGCCGTGACCAACTTCAAGCAGCGGCTGCCCGAGCCCCAGGTGCAACTCGCGCAGGAGATCCTGAAGGACCCCTATAACTTCGATATTCTCGGCCTGGGCGCCGAAGCCCACGAGCGCGACATCGAGAACGCAATGATCCGCCACATCACCCGTTTCCTGTTGGAACTGGGCGCCGGCTTCGCCTTTGTCGGCCGTCAGCAGCGGCTGGAAGTGAACAGCGACGAGTTCTTCATCGACCTGCTCTTCTATCACACACGCCTCAAGCGCTATGTCGTGGTCGAGCTGAAGGCCGGGGCCTTTACCCGAGCCGCTGGACACCAGCCTGCCCACGGTCGAGGAATTGGAGGAAGAGCTGAATGCCGCTCTTCCGGCCGAAGGCAACGACACGTGATGGCCGCCGCGGGAGCTCAACTACAAACAAGCTAGTCTCGACGTCCCGGACGCCCTGTCACCTGGACGAAGATCCGGAACGACCGACCGGTTCGGTGGAACACAATCCCTCTCCCGCCTACATATTCCACCGTGGCTGTTCGGGCTTCGCGAGGAGAGCTCATGCCCGCGTTGTCGGCCGCATGCCCATGGAGTTGCATGCGAAAGGCCCCCCGGATGGGGTTCTGAGCCGCAGCCCGGTGTACACCGTGGGCAGACCTCTTCCCGGCCACATCTCCTGCCGTTCGACCTGGAACCGGTCGACAAGCGCGCGCCGGATCAGGACTCGTCGATCTGTTCCGTCTTCGTTGCGGTAACTGTCCGCTGCTTTCTCTCCCGTCAGGACTCTGAGCCCGACGTCGAGCAGAGGTGAGCTTCCCGGAAGCACGATCACGGCAACTCCTCCTGGTTTGAGCACGCGCAACACCTCGGACACGCATGCCACCGGATCCGGTGCGAACTCCATCGCGCTCACCGATACGACGGCATCGAAAGAACTCTCCGGGAAGGGAATCCGGTCGCAGGAGCCTGTGACGAGTTCCGCGGCAACGCCGACCTGCCCGAGATGCGATGAAACGGTTTGGGAGAAATCATGAATGTCGATGCCCGCGAGGCGCGACGAGACCCCGGCGAGCGCGGGCATGAAGACTCCACTTCCGTAGCCGATCTCGAGCAGACTGTCGTAATGGCCTGGACCCAGGAGATCGAGGGCTATGCGAAAACGGCTACGCTGAACGAAGCCCAGAACCGGCCGGTAGTTCCACTCGGCTTGGTCGAACGGTCCGGTTTTGATGAGCTGCTCACGCGGAAGTAGCCTTGGCGCGCTCTCGCGGCCCGCAAACAACGTGTTCACCAACCGCCTTGGATCCATCTCGACACCTCCCTGACATAGACACCGGAGAGGCTCCAACGTTACGAGGAAGATTGCGTTGTCGAGCAGGCCTACTTCACGGTGTGCGGCGTCGAACAGGCGAATCTGGTGCGAATCGATTGTGCCCGGGGTTCGTCAACGAGCGCCACCGGCTCAACGAACCCGCCTATCGGTCGCGGGCCCATCCTCTCATCCGCTGCAACCGCAATCCTCGCCACGCCAGGCCTGACGGCCCTCCGCCACCAGAAAATACGTCATGCCGAGCGCAGCCACCGGGTCGGCCCACCACCAACCCAAGAGCGCGTTGACGGCAATCCCCACCAGCGTGATGAGCGACAGCCACCAACACGCCGTGGTTTGGAAGGAGTCAGCCGCCATCGCCCGGCTGGCCAGCGCGGCGGCCGTCCGCCGCTTGGCGCGAGCCAGCCACCACATCGTCATCATCGATATGGTCGTGATCATGATGCCGGCCAGCGTCGGCTCGGGCCGCTCCTGGGTGATCAGATCCTTGGCGGCTTCGACGACCACGTAGCCGGCCAGTAGGAAGAGAGAGAGCCCCACCAGCTTGTGAGCCCGTCGATCCAATCTCTTGATCTCCTCAAGGTTGCGGGCATGCCTTTCCGCGTGCAGACGCCAAAGCATGACGACCCCTGAGGCGGTTTCGACGAAGCTGTCGATGCCAAAGCCGAGCAACGCAATGCTGCCCGCGGCGAGGGCAAAGGCCACCGAGAGGACGCCTTCGACGATGTTCCAACCGACCGTCAGATACTCGAGTCTCAGGGCCCGCCGCAGCAGCTCCGGGCGCTGCAGCGATTCCTGGCTTTGGTGACAACCACAACAGGAGCCAACCGGGGTATCGTTGCGGGATTCAAGCTGGTCAACTTCACTCATCGGACACCTTGCGGGAGCATAGCCGCTCTTGGCCGTCCGGCCCGAAGCGATTGCGGATGCGGTGCCGCCTTGAATCCTTCCACACCGATTTGGCTCAAACACCAAGGACGACATGAAGCTCTCCCGCTGGACCATCATCGCGCCCATCCCTGGACGGGACACCGCCTTGCTTGTTCAACCGCTGTCCGGCGAAGTCGCCCTGCTGGAGGCCGCCGAGGCCGCGGCGCCTTCGGCCCAGCCTTCGACTCTGCCGGCTGGGCTCGACCAGGCGTCCTTGTGTGAGATGCGCATCGTGGTGGACTCGGACGAAGAGGACGCGCGCCTTCTGGCCGAGGCCCAGAAGGCCAGCGCGACGACCAGGCCATCGCGGCCTGGAACAGGCGTTCGACCTTTGCCGTGGCCGAATGTGCAACCTGCAACCTCGCACCCCTTTGCGGCGGAGGTTGCGGGGCCCTGGCCGCCAGGCGCAGCGGAACACCAATGAAGCCGGACTGCCGGCCGGTGCGCGAGCTTCTGGGGCTCGGCGCCCGCTTCTATGGCCTCGACAAGCTGGACGATGAGCCAATGCAAGCGGCCACGGTTCCACGCGAATCGCAACGACCTTGTTGTCTCGGACGGGGTTCGGATCTCGTCTACCGGCTCAAGCCGAGAGCATGAGCTGCGGTGGCGGCGGCACCACCCAGCAGCCCTGCCCCCTCGGCTGCGCCATCATGTGATGGCGCCCCCCGCGAACCCTTTGCCTGGGACGTGGCTCAAACCTGTATGACGAACGCCGAAGAGGATCCCCTATCGGTGCTGGTCGGCATTCCCGACGCCGAGGAGAGAGCCAGGGTCACTGCCCTGTTGCGAGGAGAAGGGTACGCGGTGGCCGAAGCCGCCGACACCCACGAGATGGGTTCCCGTCTGGACGAAGCCGCCCACGCAGGCTTCGACGCCATCGTTTGCGGCGGTCTTCTGTCCGAAGAGGACGACCCCAGCTTGGCCGCGCGGCTGGCCAATCCGCATGTCGCCCGTGCCTTGGTCCTTCTGCCCTCGGGCGGCCTGCTCTCTACCGCCTCCCGCGCCCAGCGTCTGGGTGCCTCGGCGGTCTTGTCGAGCGCTGACAGATTGGTGCGCCTTCGCGAGCTTTTGTCCCACGGCGAGGCAAGCAGGACTCGCTGAGCACAGCCGCCCTGTCAGATCACGATTTGCAGACGGCGGCGGAATTCGCGGGCCAGATCGCTATCGCCCAGGAGCTCGAAGAGCGCGACCATCGCGAGACGAGCACCGTCTTCGCGAAATTTCCGAGTGCGGGTCACGATTTCCAGGAACTCCTCCAAGGCTTGGGCGAAATCGCCACGGGCCGCATGCGCGCTGGCCAAGGCCCAACGCGCGTCGAGATTGCCCGCGTCACTCTGCAAGGCCGCACGGGCCGCGGCCTCGCCACCGAAGGCTTGGGCATCCGCAGCAAACTGCAGACGGCGGCGAAGCAGGGGGATTTGCTCGGCCGCCAGGCTGCGCGGATCGACCACAGCGAGAAGACTCTTCACCTCGGCGTCCTGACCGCGTTCCACAAGGCTGCGGGCCAGGCCGACCAAGGCGCGATCTCTCACCTCCTGACTGGTGCTCAGCGCACGAAAGACGGGCTCTGCCTCATTGGGCTTGCCGGCCGCCAGGAGCTGCTCGGCCTTTTCGATGGCCAGCGTGTCGCCTGAAGGCGCCAGCTCGGCCAGCCATTGGCGAATCGCCGCGGCCGGCTTGGCGCCCACGAATTCGCTCACCACCTGTCCCTGGCGAAAAGCTTTGACCGCCGGGATCCCTTGGATGTTGAACTGGGTGGCCAGCTCGGGGTTCTCGTCCGTGTTCACCTTCACCAGCTCGACGCGACCGCTCAAGGCCGCAACCTCGCGTTCCAGCACGGGCCCGAGCGTCCGGCACGGGCCACACCAGGGCGCCCAGAAGTCGACCACGACCGCCACGTCCTGCGAGCGATCGATCACTTCGCGTTGAAAACTGGCTGCCCTAATGTCTTTCACCTACGAGTCCTCCGGGAAACATCTCTCTTGCCTGGTGAGAGCCTGAAAAACGGCAAAAGGTTCTGCAAGGAGTTGCCACGAGAAAGTCCATCAGGTACCCGGTGGGAGTCAGTGCGAACCCACCCTTGACTCGCTGGTCCGCCCAGCGGAACCCAATCCTGCGAGCCTGGCTCTAAGCCGTTACCATGAGCCTGAGCCTTCCAGCCCTGCTGCTTGCGGGGCTTCTGACCTTCTTGTCCCCCTGCGTGTTGCCGCTGATACCGGTGTACCTGGCCATGCTCGCGGGGACCTCCGCGGTTTCGCTTCGCCAGGGCGGCAATCGCGTCAGGGTCGTCTTGGCGGCGCTGGCCTTCTCGGCGGGGCTGGGCTCGGTCTTTGTCGCGCTCGGGCTGGCAGCCTCGGCCATGGGCCGCCTGCTTTCGGGACACCGCCCGTTGCTCCTGCAGCTCGCCGGCTTGGCCGTCTTTCTCGCGGGGCTCAAGCTCATGGGCCTCATCCAGGTTCCCGCGCTCGATCGCGAGAACAGGCCCTGGCTCGCTTCCGTGCGCCGCGGTGGCGGGTTGCTCTGGCCATTTCTCTTCGGCGCTGCCTTTGCGCTTGGTTGGAGTCCCTGCGTGGGCCCCACCCTCGCCTCGGCCCTGGCGGTTGCCGCGTCGTCGAGCCACGCCGGCCAGGCCGCCCTGTACCTTGCGGTCTTCTCTCTGGGCATGGCCCTGCCGCTCATCGCAGTCGCCATGGTCGCACCGCTGGCCCTTCGATTCATCGATAGAGCCAAACGTCACTTCCGAGCCTTCGAGGTTGCCAGCGGGGCCTTGCTGGCCGTCGTCGGGCTGGCCTTCGTGACGGGCCACGCAGACGCCATCATGGGGTCAGCCGGCGCCGCAACCCCGGCCAACCCGGAAGTCACGGCGGCGCCACCGGCCCCTGCGACCTGCGGGACGAGTGCGGTCGTTCCGACGGATGGTGCCCCATCTGTCGCAGCCTCACCGGTCGACAAGATGCCGACCATGATCGAATTCGTCTCCGCCCATTGTCCCATCTGTCACCGCATGGCTCCGCTGGTGGCCAAGGCAGAACGCGATTGTTCGACCCACGGGGTTCGCATCCGCCAGGTGGACGTCGCCACGGCCAGCGGACGCGAGGGCGTGAGTCGCTATGGCATCCTCGGCGTACCCACCTTCGTCTTCCTCGACCAGGAAGGCACCGAGATCGCACGCCTGGTGGGCGAGCAGCCCGAGGTCACACTGAGACAGACGCTGGAGGTCTTGGCCGGGCAAAGCTGCGACGGATTCCATCGCATCGTCCCAGGTTCTTCCCCAGGCTCATGACCAACGTCTGGCCAGGCAAATCAGCCGTCGCCGAGATTGTGTTGCGCAAGTACCGACGATTGGCCGTCGCGATCAGAGAAGACCAAGGCCGCGCTGTGGGCTAGTCTGTGCGCATGAAAGACGCAGTGCGCGATGAAACGGGGTCCACTCAGCCGACCGAACGTCGCGATGTTCCGTTCTTCATCGCCAGTATTCTCGCGGTCTTTGTGCCGGTCTTCCTGATCACCTTATGGCGTGGCGAACCGCTGCACGTTCTCCACTACACCGCGCTCCTAGGACTGTCTGATTCGAACGTCCGCCTTGGCCGCGGAAGGCGAATCAGTCGTCTACTCGTACGCGTTGAAGGTGAAGGTGAGCAGCAGGTCTGCGTCGACACCGGCCTTATCGAAGCCGCTGGTCGCCGTACCTCTGAGGACCACGTTGAACCCGCCGGCGATGAGCTTGTCACGGTCGCTGGGCGATAGCTCGGTGCTGTCGAAGTCCGTGCTGAGGGTGACCGGCCCGCTTCCCTGGGGGTCGGTCACCTCGCCCACCGGGAATGAGTTCTTGCTGTCTTCGACCTCGAAGAGCGTCTCGACCTTGCCGGTGAAGATCTGCTCCAGCGCGGTCACCCCTTTGCTGTCGCCACCCAGGAGCAACGTCAGCGACGAGACCGCGATGCGCGCCGGATCGCTGCCGCCCAGCTTGTCCCGCGCCTCCTTGATGAACCCGCTGTAGGGGTTGCCCGACTCGGTGGTGATGCCCTTGTCGTCGTAGATGGCGCCGTTCTTGGCGTCACCCGACTTGGCCTTGAGGTTGATCCCGACCGGCGCCGAATGGGACACCGGTTTGGTTTCGGATCCACACCCCATAACGAAAGCCGCAAGCACGCCCAGTGAGCAGAGGGTTCGTCTCATGTCAGAACTCCTTTGTATCCGCGTATCATAATTCGACCTCGGCGTGGCTCGCCATTCTTGTGTTCACCTCGGCCGGGTCCAGCCTCGCGCGACGAGTCTGTCGAGCATCAGCCGCTCGACTTCGCTCTCCGTGGCCACCGGGGGCATAGCCAATGCTACACCAGCCGCCCCGACGCCTCCGACACCTCATGCCCGGTAGCGGGGCGTCGTGCAGAAAGGTCGCTTTCCGATCGCTCTTCTCTGGAATCGCCTCCTTTCGCCAGCCGGCCGAGAGGTCGCAGGATGGTCATGGTCGCGCCTCGACGCTGGCCCCGGGCCGTGAGTCGTTGCGGCGACGACACGACGTCACCAGTTGCACAATTCCTTCAACGGATCGCGCGCTGCGGACAGTTGCCTTTGTTGCCACTTGCCGAGAGGTCCTCATGACGCGAAAGACGCAAGAACATAGCCGCATCCTCCTCATTGCTGCCCCTCGAGGGGACAGATGCGGCGCTTCCTTCCCAGGCGACAGCTCCACAACCACCGAGGCCAGGAGACTCGGGCCCAACGGCTCCCCTCACCTGGCGGCCTGCAGACCCCGACGCAACACCTTGGCACCGGCGCTGTTGGTGTCGCTCGGACTCTGCTGGACCGGAGTGAGCTTCGCCGACAACCCCGTCGTGCAGACGAAGTACACAGCCGATCCGGCGCCCATGGTCTACAAGGACACGGTGTACCTGTACACCAGTCACGACGAGGACAACTCCACCGCGCTCGGCAACTTCAACATGTACAACTGGTTGTTGTACACGTCGACCGACATGGCCAACTGGACTGACCACGGGATCATCGCTGGCACCAAAGCCCCCAACAAGACGTTCTCGTGGGTGCAGGACAACGGCGCCTGGGCGCCGCAAGTGATCGAGAGGAACGGCAAGTTCTACATGTACGCGCCCATCGTGAGCACGAACGGCACGAGGACCATCGCCGTCGCCGTCGCCGACAGCCCCTTCGGACCCTTCAAGGATGCGCTCAACAAGGGTCTCGTCAGCACTGGCACCACTGACGACATCGATCCGACCGTGTTCATCGACAATGACGGACAAGCCTATCTCTATTGGGGAAACCCCAACTGCTACTACGTGAAGCTGAACGAGGATATGATCTCCACCTCCGGCACGATTACCAAGATTCCCAAGCTCCAGACCTACCAAGAGGGGCCATGGCTCTACCGGCGGGACGACAACTACTACCTCGCCTTCGCCTCCACCTGTTGTCCTGAGGGCATCGGCTATGCGATGAGCAAATCGCCCACGGGGCCGTGGCAGTACAAGAACTCGCTCATGGACCCGAGCCCGCAGGCCAACGGAAACCATCCCGGCATCATCGAGTTCAAGGGGAACTCTTACGTCTTTGGCTTCAACTGGAGACTGCAGGAAAAGCGCACGGGAGCGCGAAACAAGGAGATGCGTTCGGTCGCGGTGGACAAGTTCACCTACAACGCGGACGGCACGATCACCAAGCTGCCTTTTTGGAGCGAGAAGGGACCGGAGCAGATCGGAACGCTCGACCCGTACACGAAGACGGAGGCTGAGACCATCGCGTGGGCCTGGGATGTGAGGACCGAGACCTGCAGCGAGGGTGGGATCGATGTGACCGCCATCGAGAATGGCGACTACATCAAGGTCAGAGGGGTCGACTTTGGCGACGGCGCGACCTCGCTGGAGCTCAGGGTCGCCACGACCTCGAGCAATAGCAAGGTAGAGGTCCGCCTCGACAGTCAAACCGGCAAGCTGGTTGGGACGTGCGCGCTCGCGAGCACCGGCGGCATGCAGACTTGGGCCACGCAAACCTGTGCCATCAGGGAGGCCAGCGCCGTGCACGATCTCTTCTTCGTGTTTACGGGGGGCTCGGGCAGCCTCCTCAACTTCAACTGGTGGAAGTTCATCGGGTCGAGCACGCCCGATGCTGGGGCCAGCGACGGCTCGGGAGGTGGTGGCGGCAGCACAGCCCAGGGCGGCGGAAGCGGCGGAAGCGGTGGAAGCACAGGCGGAAGCGAACCTCGTGGCGGAACCTCGTCGGCAAGCGCTGGAGGCACCGCGGGATCCAAGGGGGGAGCGTCAAACACCGGCGGGAAATCCAGCTCGGGCGGGAATGCCACCTCGGGCGGAAACGCCAGCTCGGGCGGCAAGGTCAGCTCTGGCGGAAACGCCAGCTCCGGCGGGCGAGCGAGTAGCGGAGGCAACGCCGCCGGCGGGTCCAGGACGCAGAGCGCCGGCGGAAGCCGAACCAACAGCGCAACCACGAAATCCTCGACGGGCGGCACCCGTCAAGCCGAGGGCGGAAGCACCAGCGTAGCCACGGCTGACTCCTCCTCGTCGTCGAACGGCGGTTGTGGCTGCGTCATTCCGGGCAAGCCCACCAGCAGGCCGTCCTGGGCCTCCGGGCTCGCGCTGCTCGCGGGCCTCGCCCTTCTCCGTCGTCGAGCGCGCAAGCAGCCGCCATCCTAGCTGACGCCTTTGCCACCCCATCGGCAGCCGGTAGGCGCGACGGTGAAGGTCAAGGTAGAGTCCCGCACCTAGTGTCTCCACCAGGCATCGATCTCCGCACCCTTCCTCGGCGTCCCGGCCTCACACGCCTCCCCTTGCTCCTGCTGCTGGTCGCGAACGTCGTCGGTCAGCGCGATGCGGCCGCCCGAGGGAAAGTCGACAAGCCCTCGAAGCCTGCCGGGCGCGCCTCTTCGCGCACGGGAGAGCGGCCAACCTCGAACACCGAACCGCCGCCAGCCCTCCACACCCGCGGAGACGTGTTTGCCATCGGCGACCTCCACGGCGATCTCGCGGCTGCCCGGCGGGCCTTCCGCTGCGCCAAGGTCATCGACGAGAACGACAGGTGGATCGGTGGTCACAGCGTCGTCGTCCAGACCGGGGATGTCTTGGATAGGGGCAACGAAGAGCGTCCCTTGCTCGAATGGTTGGATGGGGTGGCTCGACAGGCGAAGGCGGCCGGCGGCGCGCTCTACCGGATCCAGGGCAACCACGAGGTCATGAACGTGGCTCTTGACTTCCGTTACGTGGCCGAGGCTGGCTTGAGCGCGTTCGCCGACGCCTCTCGAAGCCCCTCCCTCTCGCGCGAACGCGACCTCCCCGCCCCGCAACGCGGCCGCGCCAGTGCATTCCGGCCCGGCGGCCCTTGGTCCGACCGCCTGGCGGCCCATCCCGTCGTGTTGCAGGTCAACGATAGCGTCTTCGTGCATGGGGGCCTCTTGCCACAGCACCTGCGCTATGGGCTCGCGCGCCTCAACGCCGAACTGTCCGCCTGGATGCGGGGCAGCGGAGGGCTGACACCCATGTTGTCCGGCGACGATGCACCCTATTGGGACCGCACCTACGGCCAGGCCGTCACCCCGGCGGACTGCCGCGTTCTCGACGACATCCTCGCTCGCCTCTCCGCCAAGCGTCTGGTGGTCGGTCACACCCCCCAGAAGGGCGGCATCAGCTTTGCCTGCTCCGGGCGGCTCGCCCGCATCGACGTTGGGCTCTCGTCGGCCCATGGCCGTCATCCCGCCCAGGTCCTCGAGATCTCCGGCGGGTCGATGAAGATCCTGACCGAGGCGATCTCGACCCGCTAGCGGCGCGAACTACCAGATGACCACTGGTTTGGTCTTGTCGATCACGGTGAAACACCTGGCCGAGGGCTGCGACCACCGGATCATGTCGTACCAGAACTGAGCGATCTGATACTGGTCCTCCGGCAGAAACCCCTGGCAGTTGGGATCGGTGGTGCTGGGGTTGCCCTCGCCTGTCCACTGGCTGGTGTACGTGATCCACTCATCACCGAAGGCAAGCACACGACCCTTGCCCACCAGCTTGCCCACCAGCGCAGGCAACCCCGCGGCCCTGGCGGCGATGACGGCGTCGTCAGGAGCGGTGATCGAGTGCCCGCCCTCGAAGCCCACCATGGTCACCCCGGTGCTGAGGTTCGCGACGACGGGATCGCTGCGGACCCAGTCGGTCAAGGTGTTGGAGTGCGTGCAACCGCAGATCTGCCAGTCGGCGCAGTTCTCGACCCTGTCCTGATTGAACTGAATGCCCGAAAATCCCAGCAAGGCGTTCGAGGGAGCTTGCTCGTTGCCGCTCGAATAGCCACTCAAGAAGATGGCACCGCCCCCGTTCTCGACCCACGCCTGAAAGGCGGCGATCTCGTCCGCGCTGAAGGTCCACCATGGACCGACATCCGAATCTTCCGAAAGCGAGGCGAAGATGATGACGTTGTAGGTCGCCAGGAAATCGGGCGTCAGGGTCGTGCGTTCCGAGAAGTTATCGGTGCGCGCGGTTCCGGCGCTGCTGCTGTTGAGCCAGTCCATGAGGGCCGTGGGCGGATCGCCGTTGCGTACGGCACCCCATTTGCCAGGCTTGCCCATGACCGCGACATTGAAGGGCGGGCACACGCAATCCGCGCCGCCATCGCATTCCACCGTCGTTCTGACCATCTCGGCATCGGCCTGCGCGCCCGCATCCGAGACAAGCGGAGCGGTGATGATGGGGGTATTCCCGCCGCCGCCCGTCGGTCCCGTCGCTTCACCCCCACTACCGCCGGTCAATCCCGATACGGATCCCTTGGAGCAAGCCAGGGCAAGCAAGAGCGCGGCCAGCACGGCACAGGTTCGAGGAGCTCGCATGCCGTCTTAGATAACACGCGCGCGGGCCCCAGGTCGTTAGTTCGGGAAACGAAGGTCGACCTTGCTGGTCTGCGGGTAGTCGAACTCCGCGGCCAATTCGATGGGTGTGCCTCCGCATGTGCCATCGGCTTGCTTGGAATAGACAAAGGGGCGTCGACCTTCTCTGCCTCCGCCTTGCCCTGTTCGGCCGCCGGGCGAGGCGTGTCGGGCAAGGGCGCGACCTCGGGAGCGCGCGCCGGTTCCGCCCGCCGGGCAGCCAGATTCGTCGCGGGCGTCGCGGCCACCGCCTCGGGGAAAGAGCCCGCGGGCCACGCGCCCACCCAAGCGGAGACCACAATCGCCGCCACCGAGGCCCGCTCACCGCATGAGGCAGGGGCCACGATCTCGCGCACGCCGGACAGGCTGCCGTCGCGCCCGCGCAGACCCACGCGCATTCTCGTGCCGCTCATCGAAACCTCCGGTGTGCCGAGCGCGGCGACCGCCTTGGCCGTCCCCAAGCGATCCAGCTCGGCGGACAGCGCCTCGGCACTGGGGCAGTTGGCGGGGGTCGTCGCCAGCAACAGCAGGAAGGTAGGGGACGCAAGCATGTCCCCCACTATCGCTCAACTGAGATCGGCCGGAGTGCTAATCCGCGATCTCGCGCAAGTGGACCGCGGCGGCGGCGTGTTGCGGATCCATGTCCAGAACCTGGCGGTACTGGGCCCGGGCGGCGGCGTGCCAGCCCACCCTCTGGTACTGCCGCCCGGTCCACAGCACGGCCTCGCGATCATCGCGGTGAAACATGATGCGCAAGAAGCGGTGGATGTCGTCGGGACCCCAGCCCGCCTCTTGGCCGAATGTCTGCAGGAACTGGTAGTTGCCCTTGAACTGCACGTTCTTGTACTCGTCGACCACCGGCCGGCTGTCGGGATCCAGCAGAAAGGCGGTACCGTAGTGGCCAATGGCCTGGTCGTGATCGCCGCGCAGGTGCGCCAGATCACCTCGCATGGCCAACTGTGAGACCTCGAACTGCTTGTCCAATTGGGCGAAGAAGGCCTGGCGAATCGACTCGTCGGCGGGCGGACGGCACAGCGGGCGCACGCTGGCGCGCACGGGGGCCAGGGCCGCTAGGACCTGCGGGTGGTGGTTCACCACGGGGCCATATTCCAGGACAGGATGGTCATCGGTGTTCAGGGGGACATCCTGCCCGGCGAAACGTCGCAGCGCCTCGCCCTCCATGATGAAGCCGTCCAACAATTGGATGGGGTTGTCCACGCCCTGTTCGGCCAGATCGCGGGCCACGGCGGGAATGGCGAAGGCAGCGGCGAATCGGTCCGGGTCGACGGAAAGCGGCTCCTGCCCGCCCAGCAAGATGGCGTTGGTGCTGGCCAGGTAGCCCGTGGGTTGCACGAACCACAGCGAGGCGTGGGGGAACTCCTGGCTGAAGGTCCTGATGATGGTCTTGAACTCTTGCAGGGTCATGCCGTTGAGCGGCGCCCACTGCGAGATGAACCCGCCCGGGTTGAGGCGACTCTTGCACAGGCGATAGAACTCGCGGCTGTACAGGCTGGCGTTGCCGGCATCCCACTTGGGGTGGATGCTCTCCAGGGTGATGACGTCGTAACGGCGGGTTGCGGTGAGCATGAAATTCCTGCCGTCCTCGAAGGCGATCGTGAGCTTGGGAGACTGATGGGCCCCGTGGTTCCAACGTTCGAAATAGCTATTGGCCAGGGCCACGTCGCGCGACAGCTCGGCGCAGTCGATGGCTTGCAGGCTGTCGAATTGCAGGGCCGCGCCCGCGGTCATGCCCGACCCCAACCCCAGCAGCAGCATGTGGCGGGGATCGGGGTGCAGCATCAGGGGAAGCTGCGAGATGAGCCGGTGGGCACGCAGCCCCACGCTGACCGGATAGGGCGAGGCGTTGAGCGAGCCATTGATGACGAGATCGCGAACGCCGTCCGGGGATTCGGTGACCTCGACGATGGCGGTCCCCTCACGGTAGAAGATCGATCGGGCCCCGGGCGAGCCGGTGCGCTTGACGCTGCTGTAGATGCTGCCCCGCACGGGCAGCACCAGCATGAGCCCGGAGACGAACGCGGCCACGCCCACGGTCCATGCAAGCCGGCGCCGCAGCGGCAAGCCTGGGGTGTTCATGAGCAGCACCAACCCCAAGAGCACCTGCAGTCCGCACAAGAGCAAGATGCAGTTCTGGATGCCCCACCAAGGAATCAACACCAACCCGGTCAGGGCGGAGCCCGCCACGCAGCCCAGGGTATTGACGGCATACAGCCGGCCCACGCCGGCGCCGGTGGCGGCCTGGTCGCGCACCAAGAGCTTGCCGGCCAAGGGCAGCAGCATCCCCATCAAGACGGCGGGCAAGAACATCACCAGGAACGAGGTGGCGAACTTGAACCACAACGAGGTGCCCGAACTGTGCTCGAGGCCTTGCTGAGAGAGCTTGGCAAACACCACCAGACTAACCAGCGCGCTGCCGCCGATGAGGATCTCGAGCACGCCGAACCCGAGCCACAGCCGCTTGAAGCGCTGGGCGAGGCTGCCGACCAACACGCCGCCCAAGCCCAGGCCGAGCAAGAAGGTGGTGAGCATGGTGCTGAAGGCGGTGGCGGTGTTGCTGATGAAGAAAGCGACGGCCTTGAACCAGAGCACCTCGTAGCCCATGGCGAAAAAGCCGGACAGGGCGAAGGCGGGCAAGAGCAGCGCCACGCGGGGATTCGGTTGGTCGTCCGCGACAGCAACCGCTGGCTCGGTTGCAGGCGCGGCGTCGGGCGCGCGGCGAGCGAGTCGCAGGGCCACGGTCGCGGCCAGCAGGTTGACCAGGGCCGCGCCCCGCACGGTCCAGGCGATCCCAACGGCCGGAATCAGGAGAAAGCCCGCGGCGAAACACCCGAAGGTGGCCCCCAGGGTATTGAAGCCGTAGAGGTGGCCGAGGTTGCGTACCAGTCCGGGCGTGCGCCGGTCGAGGTCATGAGCCATCACCGGGAGCGTGGCGCCCATCATGGCGGCCGGCACGATGAGCGCCAGAAAGCACAGGGCGAACCTGAGAGCGTGGGCCGACCCTGGCGACACATCCAACAGGCGGTGCAGGCCCACGTAGACGGGAATCAGGCCGTCGAAGAGCAGCGGGGACAACAGGGCAAAGATCCCGACACCGGCTTCCAAGGCCGCGTACACCCGCAGGCCATTGGCGCGCGAGCGGGTGAGCCGCGCCCCGAGCAGGCTGCCCAGGGCCAGACCGGACATGAACGCCGCCATGACCAGCGTGACCGCGTGCAGGGAGCACCCCACGATCTTGTGCAGTGTCTTGGCCCAGATGACCTCGTAGACCAGGCCGCAGAAGCCCGAGGCGAAGAACAACAGGCGAACGGCTCTCTCTAGCGATGATGTCTTCATCCGTCGTGTTGTCCGTGCCCTCTCCGGGGCGTTCCCCGAGCGGGTCATTGTATACGCAACCGTCTACAGGTTGGCCGTGTAGGGGAAGCGGAAGTGCAGTTTGATGAAGCCTTGGCCCAAGTGCCACATGGTCTCGCGCAGGGTCGCAGAGGTCTGCTTGTCGCCAAAGGGACCCATGCCAAAGGTGCCGAAACCCTGCGGGATGTAGAAACCGGAGAACCAGCCCAAGCTGATGAGGAACGAGCGAGAGAGAGCCAGCTCGATCTCGCCCCCGACGTCCAGGCCCGGCCGCAGGAAGTGGGTGTCGGGCAACTCGGGGAGATCGGAGTGCAGAAAGGCGTAGGTGAGCAGCAGTCCGGCGGACAGGTTGAAGCGAAAGGCGCTGGTATTGATCAACGACAACCCGAAAGACAACGGGCGCCAGGTGACGCCATACAGGCCCGTGTTTTCCATCTGGGGTGAGATGATGATCGCATCGGGGATGAAGAGGGAGGGCGAGATGCGGATCTCGCTCACCTGTTTGGCCTGCTTGCGGTACTTGGCGGGGATGCGGTTCTGGTTGGCCTGGATGGTGGCCTGGTCGATGATGGCCTGCACCGAGAACTTCAGCCCGAAGTGCAGCGGCTGATCGTCGGCCACCCTGCCGCTGATGAAGGTGCCGGCGGGGCCGATGCCCACGTCGGCGGGGACGGTGATGGCCTCGGCGCGCGCCGCGCTGGCGGCCAGGCAGGGCACGAGCAAAGACAAGACAAGCGGCAAACGTCTCATGGCCCCACCATCGCCGAATCCTCCCCCCACCGTCTACTTTCCTCTGCGGTCATTTTCGTCAAGCCCGCGCCGCTACTTCTCCAGCGCGTCCAGGCTGCGCTTGGCCTCTGCGTAATCCGGCCGGATACGCAAAGCTTCCTTGAGGAAGCGCACGGCCTCGGCGCGTTCGCCCAGCCGTTCGTGGATCTTCCCGATGAGGAAAGCCAGCGCGGCGTTGGTCGGGCTCTGTCGTCGCACCTCGACGAAATGCACGATGGCCTGGCGCAGCTCGCCGGTGGCCAGGTAGCACTGCCCCAGGTTGTAGTGCGCGTAGCTGTCTTGGGGGGCGTGCTCGAGCGCGCGTTTGTAGGCGGCCGTGGCGCGAGCGTGATCGTTGCGCTTGAGGAAGATGTTGCCGACGTTGACATGCGCGGTGGCCGACGATGGCTCCAGGCGAACGGCTTCCCCGTAGTGGCTCATGGCCTCGTCGTTGTGGCCGGTCGCCTCCAGCGCGTTGCCCAGAGTGATGTGCGCCTTGCTGTTGCGGGGGTTGAGCGCCAGCGCCTCCCGGAAGCGCGCGCTGGCGCCCTGGTGATCCCCGGCGTC
>CAZHUY010000064.1:0-7729 GCA_964535465.1 uncultured Myxococcales bacterium | reverse complement strand
GTCCATCAGCGCCATGCCCGAGCGCCAAAGCGAGACGTCGTCGACAAAGCGCGGCTCGATGCGCCTGATGGCCTCGGGCGCGGCGGCCACGAACTCGGGAATGTTGGCAGCGCGATCAGATGCGGTGAGCTGCTCGAGCAGCACGGCCGGGGCGTCATGTCCGTCTTCATCGATGTGCGTGACGAAGAGCTGGGTGTAGGGCGAGTTGAGCTTGGACGAGAAGACGAGCCAGCGGCTGTTCGAGGACCAGCTATGCCACGAGTTCATCCTGGCCGTGTTGGCGCGCAGGGCTCGCGGCTCGCCCCCCGAGGCGGGCATGATGAAGAGCCTGCTGTCGGGCTGCAGGAGCATGAAGTTTTCCGCCTGACAGAACACGATCCAGCGCCCATCGGGCGAGAAGCGCGCGAAGTAGTTGCTCTTGCCGTTCTCCGATGCGCCAGGCAGCGGCTCGGGCCGCCCCCCCTTACCGCCGTTGAAGGGAATGCGGTACAGGTCGAACTTGAAGGGCGTGCGGCCGCCGACGAACTCCTCGCACTCTTCAGGCGTGAGCAGCGCCTTCTGCTTGTCGCGCAGGTTGCGCAGCTCGTGGGCGCGGCTGCGCGCGAACACGATGGTCTGCCCGTCGGGACTCCAGCTCGGGTTGGACTGCACGAAGGCGGGATCGTCGGCGCCTGGCAGCGCGCTGAAGGTCTTGTTGGTGCTGTCGTAGACGGCCAAGATCCCTCGAATCGGGAAGAAGAGCTGAGAGAAGGCCAGGTCGGGGCGCGGCACGAAGACCGAGCGATCCTTCACCGTGCTCAGCGCGAAGCGGCCGTCGGGCGAGACCTGGGAGAGCAGGCCAAAGGTGGGCGTCTCGGGGTCGCGCTTGTAGTCGCTCCACGAGATGACGTCGCTGGGGGCCAGGGCCATTTCCGCAGCGACCTTGGCCAGGGCATAGGCGCCCTTGTCGTTCCCGTAATCCACATCCATGCCCAACACCTTGCCGTCGGCGGAGAACGAGTGGCAGTTGCCACACACCGGCAGCTTCTCCAGAACTACCGGCGGCGCGCTGTCCTGGGCGATGGAGCCGAAACGCCAGCGGATGCGCGAGGGATCCTTCACGGCCTCGCTGAAGGGCAGGATGACCTCGCGGTAGAAGATGGCGTCCTTCAGGGGATCCTTGCTGGTGGTCAGGGCCACCCTGCCCTGGAACAGCCCCGACCTGCCCTCGCGTGCGCCGCGCCCTACCACGCTGACCACCGCCCGGCCCTCCACCGAGTGCCGTTTCATGGTCTCCCACTCTTGCGGCGACGGTCGCCAGGACGAGGCGCGCACCAGGTGATCGAAACGCAGAGGCGCTTGTTCGAACGCCACCGTCACCAGCCACTCGTGCGCCGAGGACTCGGGCGCTTGCCAGCGAAACACGGGCGCCACCATCTCGGGAGGAAAGACAGCGTTGTCGAAGGGCGCGGTGATCCGCAAAGGCAGGTGGGGGCCGGGCTGGGCGGCCGCTCGGCGCAGGCGGGCGCTCGTCACGCTATCCAGCCTGAGCACCAGGCCGATGGCCGAAACCGCGGCCACGCCAACCGCCAGCAGGACCAGCCTGCGCTTGAGCCGTCCGCCCATGGCTCGCCTCCCCGCTAGGGAGTCACGCTCAAGGGCACCATGCCGCGCACCGATCGGGCGTTTCCTCGAACGTCACCGCTCAGCACGGTCACGGGCACGGGCGGCTTGAGCTGAAAGCGGTAGCCCTTGCTCTCACTCTCCAGGGCGACCTCTTGTCCCTTGTATTCCAGGCGGCGCACGTAGTCCTCGGGCACCAGCCCGTGGCGCACGCTCTCGCGATGTCTCACCAGGAACCCCGCCAGGCGCAAGGCCAGGTGGTTGTGCAGGCGGTGGCAACCGTTGCTCTCGCCGCGTTTCACGGATCGGTAGGCGGGCGTGCCGTGCGTGCGAATGCGCCGATCCATGAGCTGGGGCTCGCCGCGCTCGTTCACGCTCTCGATCTGATGATGAACCATGGCCACCAGGCCGTAGGCCGCGCGGTAGCCCGGACCCATAATCTCGGTCCTGGGCTCGAAGGTATCGCCGCGCTTGACCAGCAGCTTGCGGATGGGCATGCCTGGCCCCGGGTGCCAGGTGGGGGTGACCAGAACTTCGGGCCAGATGGCGTCGCCGGTGACCGACTCCTTGTACTTCAGCGCCATGGAACCATCGGCCTTCTCGACGGTCTTCCAGCCGCCGATGGTGGTGGGCCAACGGGACAGGGCCACGTCGCCCTTGTTGGTGCGCGCGTACAGGGTCAGCGTGGGACGGTTGGCCACCGGGCGCTTCCACTTCTTCTTGCCGTCCTTGTCCAGGGCCGGCCGCTTGAGCACCACCTCGCCGCGATCGATCTCCGCGCGCAGCTCCATCTTGGGACCATGGTAGGCGGGCAGCGGGGGCAGGCGCACGGCCACCGCGGCGGGCAAGGGGGCGAGCGTGGCAGGACCGGCCTTGCGGGCCGGCCGACGAGTCGTGGCTGGCGCGACCACCAGGCTGCTGGCCTGTACGGCATCGGGCGAGGTCCAGCCCAGGGCATGGCTGGCGGCGTGGGTGGCCGCGGCGATCAGATCCGGCGCCCGCGTGGTCTTGGCGTCGGCCTGTTCGGACGCGTCCAAGGACAAGGGACGGAACTCGGGGCCGTCGATCACCCGGCCCTGCACCTCACCCACCACGCCTTGGGCCGAGCCGTCTTCCAACAACCCGGTGGCATCCACGACCCGCTCGCGCAAGGCGCGCAGCAGAGCGCGAAAGTCCTGTTCACGGCTGCCGGCCAGCAAGGCGTAACGGGTTTCGAGATCGATGCGTCCGTTGTCCGCGGCCATGTTGAGGCGCTGAAAGACCTTCAGGCCCTCGACCGTACGGCGATCCATGCGGGCGCGCTTGGCCTTGGGCTGCAACAGCCCCTCGCAACGCAAGTGAGACTGCATCGCGACCACCGCCGCCTGAGCGGCTGGACTCAAGGGCACGCGCGGCGGCTTCTCCGGTTCGGGGACAGGCGGGGTCGGAGTCGCGCCCGGTTCGGTGTTGGTGGGCTTCTCCGGTTCTTCCGGCAGGATCTGGGTCTTGGGCGACAGGCGCACCAAGGGCTCCCGTTTCACCTTCTCGTGGCATGCATGGCGTCGATTGTCGGCCAGGCGTTTGCGCAGCAGGTTCAGAGTGGCGGGGATGCCGAACGCCTCGAAATAGCGGTCTTCGCGCGGCCGAGCATAGCTGCTGCCCCCGCGCATGCGCCCATTGGCCAGGTCGAGAAGAAAGGACCGCAGCGGCTGGGGTTTGTCGGGCGCTTCCGAAAACACGAAGGGCAGCCAGTCGTCGGACAGGTCGATGACGGTCAGGCCGTCCTTGCGCGCCTTGTCCGTCGTGGTGGTCCCCACGATGCGGCCGCCCTCGACGATCGGGATTTCGCTGCTGGCCGGCGCCTCGGCCGCCACCAAGGGCTTCACCTGCGCCTTGGTCTTGGCTTGTATGGGTTGTCCGCTACCGGCCACGAGACCCGCCAGAATGAGGCTGGTCGCGCTGGCCCCGCGCGTGTGGCCGGTGCGGGAACGTCCTTGGGCCTGGCTCCGTCGCTGCTTCAGCACAAAGGCAGCCTAGAGTTTTGCCTCTCACGATTCAAGCGGGAGCTTTTGCAAGCCCCCGCTTGTCCATTCAAACGCGGACTCTAAAACTGCGAGAAGAACTTCCAGATGGCGGCCGACTCTTCCCGCCACATCTCGTGGCCTCCCGAGAACTGACACCAGATGGTCGGCACTTTGCAGCCCTGGTACTCGACACATGGACTGGGGGATACCGGCTTGGTCTCCGTCCCGCACCCGTTCCTGGACAGGAACTTGTCGAAGAACTCCTTGGCCAGGGCGAGCGAGCAGATTGGATCGCTCGTGCCTTGGAAAGCCATGATGGGGGCGGGGTCGCTGAACTTGGCCGTGTACGGGATGACGCCGGCCTTGCCGGAGCAAGGCGCCACCGCACGGAAGACGTCGGACACGAAGGGTACGGTGTACGACATCATGCCGCCGAAGCTGAAGCCGGTGGAGAAGATCCTCTCCTGATCGATGCACAGACCTTCGTTGATCTTCTTGAGCATGGCCTCGAGGAACTTCACGTCCGCGTCGTCTTTGTTCCACCAGCCGACGCCGCTGGCTTCGAAGTTGCTGCCCTGCACGCCGTTGGGCGCGACGAAGATGGTGCTGTTGTTCGACAGGGCCTTGAGGCCGTTGTAGCCGTTCGCTGTCCCGCTGGCGTTTCCTCCGAGCGGGTGCCACACGAAGATCAGGCGGGTCGGTTTCTTGTTGTCGTATCCGGAGGGGACATCGAGGATCCACTGGCGATCCTGGTTGTTGATCTTCTCGGAGAAGTTGCCGCTCTTCAAGGGACTGGCAGCGCCGCAGCCTGGGCTGCCATTGCCCGACCCGGTTCCCCCGCCCGTGCCCGAGCCACCCGTGCCCGAGCCACCCGTGGCCGAGCCGCCCGTGGCCGCCCCGCCGGTTCCCGACGTGCCGCCCTTTTCGCTGCCTCCGGTTGCCGCACCGCCCGTCGCGGTGCCGCCTGACGCATCGCCACCAGTGGCCTTGCCGCCCGTGGCCTTGCCGCCCGTCGCGTTACCACCCGCGGCGCCACCCGAACCGCCCTTGCCGCCCGTGGCCTTGCCGCCCTGGGCCGAACCGCCGTCTCCGGAGCCGCTCGAAGAAGAAGCCTCGGTGGTCTTACCGCCCGAGCTACCGCCCGCCCCCGAGCTCTTGCTCGAAGAGCTGGCTCCGCCGGAGCTCGCGCCTCCCACACTGGAAGACGAGCCACCCGAGCTGCCGCCCACCTTGCTCGAAGAGCCGCTCGAACCGCCGCTGCTGGTTGAGCTGGACGAGGCCGAGCTACCGCCCGTGTCCCCGTCTCCGTCGGACGACGACGAGCATCCCGAGAGACCACAGCTCAAAAAACCCAACACCAACAGGCCGTTGAACAGACAACTTCGCTTCGTAAACATGTTTCCTCCAGGTCGATGGGTGACCGTGCCCCACAGTGCCGGCAGGTACGCAGACTGGGTCAGGAATCGCCACCCCCATCCCATCCTCCACCATCGCCGAGACACCACGATGGGACCCGTCGCGCATTGCGTTCGTTGTCCTCGTCCCATCAGGGATCGCTCCGCCGTTCTGCCCCAGCCGCCAAGCCAGGATGAACGCCTTTCCTGACTGTGCGCTCTTCGCACACACACAAAAATCACAGACTGCTCTGCTTCACCGTCGCCCCGAACCCCATGGTGTTTTGGAGGCCAGAAGGACGCTCCAAAACAGGCGCCGCCAGCCCTATTCCGGCGGGTCCGTGGGTCGTTATGTGCTCTATGCTGTCCCTTGGTTTTCCAGGCACATGCGGGGGTGTTCAGGGAGTTTTGTTCTTTGTACAGTTAACTGGTGAAACGCTCTCGCGAGAGCCGACGCTTATGCGTGTTGCCTCTTGCGGCTTACCACAAGTGCATGGAGGACTCATGATCTCTCATCTCGCCGTCAAGCACCTTCGCAGGCTCATGACATGGCGATGCTGGGCACCCTTGGGACTGGCTGTGTTCATCACCCCGTCCCTCGCGCAGGCCCAGCAGTCCTTCGAGTTCAAGGACATCCTCTTCATCGAACGAGGGATCGTCGGGACCACGCTCAGGAACGTGAACCAGCAGCCCCACGACGAATACAACGGGTTCCACCACGTCGACGAATACTTCGGACACAACGGCCGAAAGGGCGGCGGGCTCTTCATCCTCAAGGACTGGCAGGGGACCAAGCAGAAGGTCGACGTCGTGGCTGGCCTCAAGGTGCCTGACGGCAAGACCAACGCGGGCCAACTGCTGAGCAGCGGCACCTTCCTGTCGCCCGACCTTTCCTACGACGGCAAGAAGATCGTCTTCGCCTGGTCATCGGGAGGAACGGAGAAGTGGGTCGCCAAGAACCGCTTCCACATCTTCACGGTCGACATCGACGGCAAGAACCTGTTCCAGGTCACCGACGGCAACTACGACGACATGCACACGGCGTGGATGCCCAACGGACGCATCGTCTTCATGTCGACCCGGCGCGGTGGCTTCGGACGCTGCCATGGTCGCCAGGTCCCAACCTACGCCATGCACTCGGTGAAGGCCGACGGTACGGACCTGATTCGACTCAGCGAGCACGAGACCAACGAGTTTCACCCCTCCATCGGCAACGACGGACGCATCATCTACACCCGTTGGGACTACATCGACCGCGACGCCTTGGCATCCCACCACATCTGGTTCTGCAATCCCGACGGCAGCAACCCGCGCTCTTGGGGCGGCAACTACTCCTACCCCCTGGACACCTTCTCGGGCGGCCCGTGGACCGATGGACGCAAGGACGGCAAGCGACCGCAGAGCGAGTTCTACCCACGCTCCATTCCCGGATCCACGACGAAGTACGTGGCGACTGCCGGTCCCCACCACGGCGAAGCCTACGGCACGTTGATTATCCGCGATTTCTCCAAGGTGGATGACAACCGCATGGGCCAGGTGACCAAGATAACCCCCGAAGTAGGAATGCCCGAAACCGCTGAGAACGGTGATGAGGTTTACGGTCCGGCTTTTCCGCTCTCCGAGACCCAGTTCATCACCAGCAACTGGAACAGCATGATCCTGCTCGACATTTCGTCGTCGCCCCCCAAGAAGACGACGATCTACACCACGGCGGACTCCAACCTGCGCCCGATTTATGGCCAGCCGGTGATGGCGCAGACCCCGCCGCCCGTTATTGCCGAGTCGACCTACCAGGGCGAACGTTGGCATCCTGGAGTCGCCCCGGCCACCGTGCAGATCGCCAACGTGTACGTCACTGATGACTACGGCAAGCTGCCCGCCGATGTGAAGATCAAGTCCATGCGCATCGTTCAGGTCCTTTCCAAGGCCACTTGGAACGCCAATGACCCGCGGCTCGGGTTTGCCTCGCAGAACGTGGCCAAGCTCTCCTTGGGGACCGTTCCCGTCGAAGAGGACGGCAGCGTGTTCTTCGAGGCCCCCATCGGCAAGCTGATCTTGTTCCACCTGCTCGATGAGAAGGGCATGGCGGTGCAGACCATGCGCAGCGGCACCTACTTGCACCCGGGCGAGAACATGACCTGCGTGGGCTGCCACGAGGACAAACTGGCGGCGCCCCCCACCGGCGGCACGCCCTTGGCCTCCAAGCGCGCGGCGTCCAAGATGGAGCCCGAGGTCGGCAGGGTCGAGCCCATCAACTACGCCCGCTACATCAAGCCCATCCTCACCAAGTGCTACGCCTGTCACGCGGGCAAGAACGGGGCGCCGACCAACACGGCGTACTCCGCGCAACAGAGCTACGCTTGGTGGTTCGCGGGCGACGCGAACGGGAATACCGAGGCCATTCACGGTGGCTCTCGCAGCAAGGCTGGCATGGTGGGGGCCCGCGGCTCCCGCATGGGCAAGGCCCTGTTGAACGCCACGCACCAGCAGGCGCAGAAGGACGGCAAGTACACCGAGGATGATTTCCGCACGATCGTCCAGTGGCTCGATCTCGGCTCGGACGAGCTCGGCAGCTTCGACAATGCGAACAGCCAGCGCCAGGGCAACGTGGTATGGCCATCCCTGGACCTCTTCAAGGACGATCCGCAGGGGTTGAAGTACCGCTGCGAGGGTCGCCCCTGCCCCACCGGCGGAAGCTCGGCGGGCGCGGGAGGCTCCAGCTCGCAAGGT
>CAZHUY010000063.1:0-29213 GCA_964535465.1 uncultured Myxococcales bacterium | reverse complement strand
TCCCGTGCTTTTCAACCTTTTTTCTGATCCGGAATCATGAACGGTGATTTAGCCGGCCGCCATCGCCTTGGCGAGGTGCTCCGATAGCTCGGCGATGGTGACGGGTTTTTGCACGATCCCCAGGGCTCCTTGCGACAGGAGCGCTCGCGTCTCGCTGTCCACGCTGTAGCCCGAGAAGACCAGGATCTTGGCCCGCGGGTTGTGCTCTCGCAGGGCGCGAAAGACCTCGCTCCCGCCCATGGCGGGCAAGATCATGTCGAGCAGGATGAGATCGATGGTCTGCGCCGCGGTTTGATAGGTGCAGATGGCCTCGGGACCGTCGGCACAGGCGGTGACTCTGTATCCGAGCAAGGGCAGGACCCTGGTCATCATGTCCCGTACCGTGCGTTCGTCTTCGACCAGCAGGACATGACCCTTGCCCTCGACCACCGCGCCGGCCGCTCCGCCACGGGCGCTCTTCTCTCCCTCGGCGAGTGGCAAGCGGAGCGACACCGTGGTGCCGCGCTCCGGGGCGGACTGGATATCGATGCTGCCGTTCTGCTGTTGAACGGTGCCCTGAACGGCCGGCAGCCCCATGCCCGTGCCGTGCCCCACCGGCTTGGTCGTGAAGAACGGCTCGAAGACCCGGCGCAGGGTCTCGTCGTCCATCCCGTGCCCCGTGTCCACCACGCGCAGGAGGATCTCCGCCTCTCCGCTCAGTTCCGTCTGGAACGTCAGCGTCCCACCCTTCGGCATGGCGTCGCGCGCGTTCAGCGCCAGGTTCAGCACCGCGCTTTGCAGGAGAGTCGGATCCCCGAGCAACGTGCTCCTGGCCGCCTTCAGCGATTCCACGACGACGATGTTCTTGTCGATGCTGCGCTTGAGCAGAGAAATGACCTCGCGGATGGTGGCGTGCAGATCCACCGGTTCGCGGCGGTACTGGCCGCGTCGCGCGAAGGCCAGGAGCTTGCCGGTGAGGTCAGCCGCCCGTCGTGCGGGAGCCAGGATCCCCTCCGCGTACTCACGGACCAACGGATCATCGCCGCGCTTGGCTTTCAGCAACTCGGCAAAGCCCATCATCCCGGTGAGCTGGTTGTTGAAGTCATGGGCGATGCCTCCGGCCAACTGACCGATGGCCTTCAACCGCTCCGCCTGCTGGAGCTGGTTCTCGAGCTCGATCCGTCGCGCCTCGGCCTCCTGCCGGTCGCTGATATCGCGCAGCACCCCCAAGAAGCCCTTCTCCCCCGCGCGGTTGGCGCGCAACTCACCCCAGAATGTCGTGCCGTCCTTGCGCTGGCATTCGTATTGGATGAGGGGTAGGGAGCCAGTCCTGGGCCCGGCCGGCTGGATGTTACTCTGGAACTCCGCGTTCGCACTCTCTCTGATGGCCGGCGCGAGCAGCTCGCAGAAGTTCTTCCCCAGAACCTCCTCCGGCGAATAGCCGAACATGGGGAGGCAGGCCGGGCTGACGTAGGTGAAGTTGCCCTTGGCATCCAGGGTGACCACCAGGTCACGGGAGTTGTCGGCCAGCACTCGGTACTTCTGCTCTCGTTCCGACAGTTGGCCTTGCACGTGCCGGCGCTCCGCCACCTCCCGCTCCAAATCCCGCGTACGCTGGCGCAGGGTCTTGTGCACCACGTTCAGGACCAGCACACACCCTGCCACCAGGCCCACGAAGGCACCCCCGTGGGCCAGCCAATCCGAGATGGAGGCGCCCGTGTCGAGCATGGCCACCGTCACGATCACCGCGGTGCTGGCCAGCAGAGCCGCGAGTGCGGTGCGCAGCCCGAACAGGACCACGGCCATGACACAGGCTATGCCCAAGAAGAGCGAGCCCGAGCTGGTCAGGCCTTGGAAGAGAAGGTTGGCCGCGCCGTTCGCCCACAGCGGCACGAGCAGACCGGCCGCGCGCATGGTACGGGAGACGCGCTTGCGTATCAGGTAGGCCAGGAGGAGCGCGAGGTACACACCCAGGTGAATCAGGTGCTGCGAGTGCCAGCCTTGCTGGACCCAGCGGGTCAGCGAGGCCACCACGACGATGAAGCCCAGGGAAGCCGCTAACCCCAGCATCAGGTCGAGCAGCCGATCCACGACCTTGCCCAACTCGTTCGAGCCCGAGTCGAGCTCGGAACTGGGTGTGTCGGGGGATGCCGCCGAAGCCATGGGATACTCAGGCTATGCTCAGTCCCTGAGTATCCATCTGGGGGGCGACAAAGCCAAGATAGTCTGGGCCCGTCCCCTGGTCAGGTCAGCGCACCCCTCTCGCCAATAGCCAAGGGCCGGAGCCGTGCGCCCCGGCCCTTGGTAGGTTTTCTGCTACAGGTGGAAGTTCGCCAGCGCCGTCAGGGAGCGTTCGTCGCCCCTGCTCATCCCCGGCCGCGTCGCGCCCACGTTGTCCCACGCCCAACGGACGCCGACATCGATCATGGGGCTGATGGTCAAGAGCCCTGCCACACCCAGCGGAATGCGGTAGTGATCCTCGAAGTTCTGCACTTGCGAATAGAGGGCGAATTGCCCGAGGACCGCCAGCTGGGGCGTCACTTGCACAATGATCTCGCCCGGGAGATAGATGACGTCCTTGTTGCCGGTGAGGGTGGGCCCATCAGCCGGGTCGCGCTCGTTCAAGCCGATTTGGATCGACGGATAGAACGCGATGGCGAACCAAGGCAAGCGCAGCTTGGACGCGAGACCGAGGACAAGGTTGATCCGGAAGGGATCGAACTGCCCGAAGTTGAAGCGGGCGTGGCCGGCGATCTCCACCGGACCGGGCAGAATCAAAGCCAAAGCATCGATGCCCAGGTTGTTGTACACATCGGGACAGCCGTTGTCCTCGCCGGTGATGCAGAACGCGGTGGGCGCAATGCCCGGTGTCTGCCAGCCGAGCGGCGTGGAGTGAACCAAACCCAGTTGCAGCATATCGGTCACGCCATAGTAGAAGTCCGGCGTGATGGTGGTGGGCTCGCCGATCTCGTCGTCAGAGAAATTGAGTTTGACGAAAACCTGCGCGGTAGCCTGCCCACGGCCCAGCACCAGACGGCGATCGGCCAGCGGGATGATTTGGCCCAGGTTCGACACCGTGACGGTTTCGCCGCCGGCCCCCCGTACCCTCGTGGTTCCTCCTTCATCGCCGGGGTACGTCGACCCGGGCACCGGCGTGGGTTCAGCCGGCGCTTGAGGCATGGGCGAGCCAGGTGCTTGCGCCACCTGAGCTTGCGCTCTCGCCGTACCCACAATGACAAGCAACCCCAATAGCACTAGCAAAGTTCTCATGTGCATTTTCTCCTCCCCAACGCCGGTTTGATGCCTCCCGGAACCAAGTGCAACATACGTCCCTCGGGCGCGGGTCTTGCGCCCTCATCCCAGATCGATGGTCATCTTCAACATGGCCCGCCCTTGGGCGTTGAATTGGCTCTCGACCGAGTAGCTCTCCAGGATGGCGGCACGATCGCCGTTCGGCTGCCAAAGCTCGACGGACAGGACGGCCAGACCGGATTGTCCTTCGTTGTCCACGAGAGACTCGACCTGCAGTCGGGCGCCGTGCAGTGGACCGCCGGGCCCCAGATTGCATTCCAGCATGCCGCTGCCGCTGGCTTGCACTTCCTCGCCCCCGGCCGGGTGTACGTGCAGGTCCAGCGAGCCACGATGTCCTCCGGGCAGCCTGGCGCGCACCACCAGATCGGCTTTGTCCACCAGGTTCGCGAAACGATCATGTGCCTCGCCCACATGGCCGACGACCCGTCCGTCCAGGCTCTTCTTCACCGACAGCATCCACCGTGACAGAAAACCCATGGCTTTTAGGTTAGCCTCCCGCTTTGCCCGCGTCCCGCGCAGGCTGTGCGTTGCCGGCAGCCGCACAGCCTGCGTGATTCGCTCGCTCAACCTGGACGTGGTATCTCGTTGAATCAGACCATGCGACACCTTGCTTTCTCCCTCCTCCTCCTGGCATGCCTCGCTTGCCTCCCCGTGGCCCACGCCGACGTGACCCCCAATCCGCTGTTTTCCGACCACGCGGTCCTGCAGCAAGGCCGCGCCGTGCCGGTCTGGGGCAAGGCGGCGCCGGGAGAGGCCATCGAGGTGGCCATCGCCGGCCAGTCCGTCAAGACCACGGCAGGCGCGGACGGCCGCTGGCAGGTTCGTCTGGAACCGCTGAGAGCGGGCGGTCCCTTCACGCTCACCATCGCGGGCAAGAACAAGATCGTCCTGTCCGACATCCTGGTCGGCGAGGTCTGGGTGGCCTCGGGCCAGTCGAACATGGAGCGTAAGCTCGGCCCGCAACTCGGCGTGCCGCCCATCACCCATGATGAGAAGGAGATCGCCGAGGCGAAGCACCCGCGGATTCGCCATTTCGGCGTGGCGCAGGTCAAGTCGTTCTCGCCGCTCGAGACGGTGGCGGGGACTTGGACGGTCTGTTCGCCCGAGACCGCGAAGGACTTCACGGCGGTGGGTTATTTCTTCGCTCGCGATCTTCAGCAGGCGCGCGACGTGCCGGTCGGGATCATCAACAGCTCATGGGGCGGCACCCCGGCCGAGGCCTGGACCAGCGAGGCCGGCCTGCGCGCGGTGCCTGCCTTCGCCAACATCAAGGACGAGTTGAAGTTGTTGCAGGCCGATCCCAAGGCGGCCTTGAGCAAGTACGAAGGCGAGCTGGAGACCTGGATGAGCGCCCACGACGCCGGGTCCAAGCCACAGGCCTGGTACGCCATGGGGCTCGACGCTGGCGCATGGAAGCCGATGGCCTTGCCCGTGCTTTGGGAAGAGGCCGGCGAGCCTGACCTCAACGGCGTGGTCTGGTTCCGCAAGAGCTTCGAGCTGCCCGCCAGCGCCGCTGGCGTGCCCGCCGAGCTGCAACTGGGCATGGTCGACGACGTGGACACCACCTGGGTCAACGGCGTGAAGGTCGGCTTTACCTTTGGCTACAACGTCCAACGCAAGTATCAGGTGCCGGCCGGCGTGCTCAAGTCGGGCAGCAACGTCATCGCCGTGCGCGTTCTCGACATGGGCGGCGGTGGTGGCATATGGGGCGACAAGAAGATCCAGATGGTGGGCAAAGGGGTATCGCCCACGGCTTCCGTCGACCTCTCGGGCTCCTGGCAGTATCGCATCGGCATGCACCTGCCAGACGCGCCCCCTCCGCCTTCCTCCCACACCGGCGACTCGGGCACGCCCACCATGCTTTGGAACGGGATGATCGCGCCCCTCACCTCCTACGCCATGCGCGGCGTGATCTGGTACCAGGGCGAGTCCAATGTGTCGCAGGCGAGGCAATACCGCACGCTCTTCCCGGCCCTGATCGCCGACTGGCGGCGCGCCTGGGGGGCCGGTGATTTTCCCTTCCTCTTCGTGCAGATCGCGCCCTTTCAGGACATGTTGCCCGAGATCCGAGAAGCCCAGCTCCTCTCCTGGCAGCACACCCCGTACACCGCCATGGCCGTGACCACGGATTGCGGCGACGCCAAGGACATTCACCCAGCGCACAAGCAGCCGGTGGGGGCGCGCCTGGCCCTGGCCGCTCGGGCCATCGCCTACGGCGAGGCCATCGAGTACGCGGGCCCCGTCTTTCAGTCGATGTCGGTGGCGGGCAAGAAGGCGATCCTGCGCTTCGGGCACCTGGGCGGAGGGCTGGTGGCCAAGGACGGCGCCCTCAAGGGCTTCACCATCGCCGGCGCGGACAAGGTCTTTGTCCCGGCCCGGGCCGAGATTCGCGGGTCCACGGTGGTGGTGACCAGCAAGACCGTGCGCAAGCCGGTGGCCGTTCGCTACGGCTGGGCCAATGTCCCCGACGTCAACCTGTTCAACAAGGCCGGTCTGCCCGCGTCGCCCTTCAGGACGGATACCGACTAGATGCGTACTGCTCGCATCTGGCTTGGTCTTTCAGCTGCAATCACTACGCCCCGGTCGAGGCACTAGGGCACCAGGTCGCGACGTCCTCGCGCGTCGTAGCGGCAGGTTCTTGGATCAGGGCACCGATCTTTGTTGTGAAGGTTTGGCGAGAACGCGCACATCTTCTTTCACGTCGCATGCTGTGGCGCGCGTGGGACCGGGTGGCCATGCCCGGCGACGTGCCTTCCGATCGGCTTAAGCACTGTTCCTTAGACTGGCGAGATCACCTGCGGTGGGCGTACGATCCGTTCAGGTTCGCGCTCCCACCAAACTCGAAAACCGAGGAACCTCGAATGACGAGTGACAAACCTTCCCGGCACCCTGCCCTTCAGGGTGCCTTGTTTGCCCTGTGCGCGGCGGCCTTCTTGCTTCCTGGCGCGTGCACCAAGGGCAGCGTGGTCAGCGGCGGCTTAGGCGGAGGAGAGGGCGGCAACGCGGGAGCGCTGGGCGGTGAGTCGGGTTCCACGGGTGGCAACGGCGGGTTCAACCTGAGTTACAGCACCACCTCGCGCCCCGATGCCGGGACGCCACTGCCCATCGGGGGCAACTGCGGTGACAACACCCAGCAGGCCGGCGAGCAGTGCGACGATGGCAACACGGACAACGGCGATGGCTGTAGCCGTATTTGCCAAACCGAGGGGAACTGGCTGTGCCCCGAGCCGGGCAAGCCCTGCACGTACGTGGGCGACTGCGGAAGCGGTGTCCTGACCACCAACAAGGTCTGCGACGATGGCAACACGCAAAGCGGGGATGGGTGCTCCAGCGACTGCAAGACCGTCGAACCCGGGTTCATCTGTCGCGTGCCAGGCCGGGCGTGCACCACCCGCTGCGGCGATGGTGAGATGAAGGGCTTCGAGACCTGCGACGACGGCAACACCGAGGGCGGGGACGGCTGTTCGACCAACTGCAAGGTCGAGCCGGGCTATACCTGCAGCGGCATCCCGAGCACCTGCAAGAAGACGGTGTGCGGAAACAAGGAGACCGAGACCGGCGAGACCTGCGACGATGGCAACTCCCTGCCTTACGACGGCTGCGCCTCCAACTGCCAGAAAGAGCCGGTGTGCGGGACCGCGACCAGCGCGGTGGGCGAGTGCAAGAGTACCTGCGGCGACGGCATCATGTGGCCCGGCATGGAGGAGTGCGACGACGGCAATGCCGCCGACGGCGACGGTTGTGCGAAGGACTGCAAGATCGAATCAGGCTGGGAGTGCAAGTCCTTCTTCGACGATCCGCCGCCCAAGCTGGAGATCCCCATCATCTCTCGTGACTTCCAGGGGTTCGACGAGAAGGGCCATCCGGACTTCGGACACTACTGTTGCGATGACACCATGACCAAGGCCAAGGGCATCGTGAAGCCGACTCTGGCCGTGGATCGAAAGATGCAGTGGAACGGGCCAAGCGCGGATCCGATCCCGGAGGCCGAGGCGAAGCAGCTGATGTTCACGGGCCAGACGTCCTTCGACCAGTGGTACCGAGATGACGAAGCCGTCAATCGCACCATCTATTCGAGTCTGACCCTGCTGCAGAACGCGACCACCAAGACCACCTACTCCATGAACAGCGACACCGACCAGCCCTGGCTCGACATGTGCGGTTTCTTCCCTGTCGACGATCTCACCAAGCCGAAGACCGATCCGAACACGGGCAATCCGGTGACCTACACGGAGAACAGGAACAACGTCACCCTCACCTGCCAGGCCTACCATGGGCTAGGATTCGGCAACGGATGGGGCGGGGGCGCCAATCACAACTACATGTTCACCACCGAGTTGCGCTATTGGTTCCAGTACCAGGGCAACGAGAGCCTCAAGTTTACCGGCGACGATGACGTGTGGGTCTTCGTCAACGGCACGCTGGCCATCGACATCGGTGGCGTGCACAACACGTCGGCGGGGACCGTGACCCTGGACGCCAGTGATGGCACGGGACAGGTCGTCTACACGCTGCCTTTCTCATCGCCGGGAAGTCCCACCAGGGTCGATTTCAAGCTGACCAAGGGTAGCGTCTACGAGGTCGTGGTGTTTCAGGCCGAACGCTGGGGCGGCGGCTCGAACTACATGTTGACCCTGGCCAACTTCATCGGCGGCCGCAACCAGTGCGAACCCGCCTGCGGCGATGGCGTGACGGTGGCGGACGAGGAGTGTGATTGCGGGAACGATCCCGCCAAGCTGCCCGCGGGTTGTCCTGGCCCCAACAGCGACAGCACCTACGGTGGATGCACCTCGCAGTGCAAGTGGGGCGCGTTTTGTGGTGACGGCACCGTGCAAGGCAAAGAGGAATGCGACAAGGGCAAGGACAACGGCAGCGAGGGCAGCATGTGCAGCATCGCCTGTCAGGCGCCCCGTACCTGTGGCGACGGCAAGGCTGACACCGATCTCGGCGAGGAATGCGATCTCGGAAGCCTCAATGGGCTGAAGCTGGGCATCGACCGCCAGCCGGTGGCCGACCAGACGGGCTCCGAAGGCCGCGTCTTCTGCCAGAGCAACTGCACGATCCCGCCGCAGATCTACTTCTGACGCGATTTCTCCGTCGCGGCTGCCCCGGCCTCCCCGGACTGGGTTCATGGTGCGGCGCCTCCCTCTCATGCACGCATGGCACATGGGTTGCTGAGACAGGGGAGCGCTGTCAGCAAACCAGACTACTGCGGGAGAAGCACGATGCAGACCCATGACAAGAATGTCCCGGCGTCCTTGATTTTTCGAATGGTCCTGAGCGTGGTGCTTGCGGCGGGCATCGGTTGTGATGGCAAGTCATCGTCGCAAGACGCCGGCCCAGCCGATGCTGGCACGGATGTGTTGGTCGCCGATGGTGCGCGGAGCCCTGATGTGTTCGCCCACGATACGGCACTAGGCGATCTCGCCCCGACCCACGATCTCCGCCCCGCGACCGACACGGTCAAGGCCGAGGCGCCGCGCTCCGATGGGTCCGGGGGAGAGCGCCCCTGGCCCGATGGGCCGTCGGGAACCGATGCGCGCGCCGATGCGCCCTCGGTCGACACGGGGCTGGGCGAGGTCTCGGATGCGCTTTCACCGTCGGATGCGCTTTCACCGTCGGATGCGCTTGAGATGACCCAGGCCCGCATCACCTTCGCGTTCAAGAACACCGGCACGCAGGTGGTCTACCTGCAGACGGAATGTACGCTGGTCTTCCAGGTGGTGTCCGAGGTGACGACGACGGTCTATCCCAACAAGAGCATCTGTCTGTGCGAGTGTGTGAATCCGATCTGTCAGGAGGCGCCGAACTGCGCGCCCTGCGCACCACGCTCGGGCCGCGCCGTGGAACCGGGCAAGACCTACGAGTTCACCTGGACCGCCCAGACCAGCACCGTGAAGGACAAGACAGGGACCCTCGGCACTTTCAAGTGCCTGGAGAATGCGCCCATTCCCGCCGGCGCCCATCGCGTGTCGATCCCGGTCTTCGCGTCAGCTGCCGACGCCGCCGCCAACACCAACCCCAGCACGGCCAGCCAGTCCTTCCAGCTCACCCCCGTCGACGCCAAGCTCGAGGTGCCGCTGCGCTGAGCTTCCCGTGGTCGGCCCGCACCAGAGCGGCCGTACCCGATCCATCCATACCGAAATACTCAGCGAAGCACATTTCGCCAACTTCTGGATCACCAACCACGGTCGGGGTCGTGCCATGATCGCGGCATGTCGACGCGCCTTCTGAATCGAGCCGCTCTGCTGGTCGTGTTCACCGCCGGCGGGCTCGCCTGCAGCTCATCGAGCGGCGGCGCCCCCTCGACCGGAAGATCAGGAGGAGACGGAGGCCGCGGGGGACAGGCGAGTCGCAGCGAGGCGGGCGGGAGCGTGGGCATCGGCTCGATGGCGGGCCGTAGCACGAGCCCGTCGTCGTCGACCGGCTCGGGTGGAGCCAGCGCCACAGGGGGCACGGCGAGGCCAGGCGGGACGCGAAGTTCGGGCGAAACCACCTCGCCGGGAACCGGCGGCGCAGCAACCAGCTCCGCCACCGGTGGTCGCAGCCTGGCTGGCGCGACCAGCTCCGATTCATCCAGCAGCACCGGCGGATCCAGCGGAGGCACGAGCCCCACAGGCGGGACCGGCGCTCGCGGCGGCAGCACACCAGGCGGTGGTTTGGCCACCGGCGGCACTTTGCCCCTCGCCGGGACCTCGGCCGGCGGTGGCTCGACCAGCGGTGGCAGCCCATCGAGCAGTGGCGGCGCCACGGCCAAGCTCAAGCCACGCATAGTGGTCCTGACCGATATCGGTCCCGACAACGTCGAGCCCGACGACTCCGAGAGCCTGATTCGCCTGTTCGCCCACGCCGACCTCTTGGAGATCGAGGGCCTCTACGCCGGCTCGGGATACAACACCTTCAACTACCCGGCGGTCTGGGCCGACCGCATCGGCTCGACCATCGACGCCTACGAAAAGGATCTGCCCAATCTGATGAAGCGCTCTGGGCAGACCGGCTTCCAGAACGACGAAAGCAAGCAAGCCCTCGGCTATTGGCCCAGCGCCGCCTATCTGCGTTCGCGCAAGGGCCTGGGCAGCCCCAAGGCGGGGACCAGCGTGCTCGGTGCCAACAACGATTCCGACGGCAGCAAGGCGCTCATCAAGCTCGGCGACGAGGCGGACGAGCGCCCCATCTGGATCACGGTGTGGGGTGGCGGCAACACCTTTGCGCAAACCCTGTGGCGGGTGAAGAACGACCGCAGCGCCGAGCAATTCAAGGCCTTCGCTCGCAAGTTCCGCATCTACACCATCACCGATCAAGACAAGCCCATGAACACCACTCAATATGCCGACAGCTCGCACCAGTGGATGCGCAAGAACGCGGGCAGCGACCTGATGTTCCTGTGGGACGAATGCGCCTGGCTGGATCACAACACCTGGGGCGTGAACCACTGGTCCGACTACGCCAGCAACATCCAGGGGCACGGCAACCTGGGCGCCATCTACTCCAAGTACCGGTGGGGCGTGGAGGGCGACACGCCGTCGTTCCTGCACGCCATGCCCAACGGCCTGAACGATCCCGATGCCCCCGGCCAGGGCGGCTGGGGCGGAATCTTCGCCTACGGTCCAACCGTCGACGGCCAAAGCTCGGCCTGGGTCAACGAGAAGGGCACCATCAACACCGCCTGCAAGAAGTACAACAACGCCTTCTTCGCCACGGCGTTTAACGACTTTGCGGCCCGGATGGATTGGGCCAAGGACGGCAAGGGCAACCGCAATCCGCGGGTGGTGGTCAACGACAGCGAGGGCACTGACATCATCACGCTCGCGCCGAGCCCGGGCGAGTCGGTCACGCTCGATGCCGGCAAGACCAGCGATCCCGACGGCGACAAGTTGGCCTTCAAGTGGCGGGTGTTCGGCGAGGCCGCTACCTACGCGTCGGCCCTCACCATCCCCAGCAACACCGCCAGCAGAGTCACGGTCAGCGTGCCGGCCGACGCCGCCGGCAAGACCATCCACGTGATCTGCGAGGTGACCGACACCGGCACCCCGCCGCTCACCGCCTACCGCAGGATCATCCTGCAGCCGGGTGAATAGTCCCTGCAACTGATCGGGGTTGCGTTGCGCCGATCCCAGAATAGATCCTGGCCATGAGCAACCGCTTCGATCAGCAGGCTGGCCAGTGGGACCAGCAGGATGCGCGGGTGAAGATGGCGACCGAGATCGCGCAAGCGATGGTGCAGACCCTACGGCTCTCGCGCGACCGGGATCTGCTCGATTTCGGCGCGGGCACGGGGCTGGTCACGCTCAAGTTGCAGCCACGGGTTCGCAAGGTCTACGCTTTCGACACCTCGACAGGCATGCTGCAGGCCCTGCAGGACAAGCTGGTGCACAACCGCATCGACAACGTCGAGCTACTGGCTGGCGCACCCGACACCACGCCCGTTCTGCCGACGGTAGACGTCATCGTCAGCTCCATGACCCTGCACCACGTACGCGATATCCCTGCGATGGTCCGCGCCTGTCGTGCGGCCCTGCGCCCGGGCGGCCAGCTGGCCATCGCGGATCTGGACCTCGACGGTGGCCTCTTCCACGCCGAGCACGCCGATGTCATGCACAACGGCTTCGATCGCAAGGATCTGGGCACGATCCTCGTCGATGCCGGCTTTTCCGCAGTCGACTTTCGTGACGCCACCACCATCACCAAACCCGGCGCCGACGGGGTGATACGCCCCTTCAGCGTGTTCCTGGCCACCGCGCAGGCCTGTTAGCCAAAGGCGCCGGGCCGACTAGAGTCGACCCAGGGGACCATCGCCAGAGCGCTCGCCCTGATCTCGTGGAGGACGTGCGTTCGATGACCCCGCCGGCTCGTGCTCAGGGCCCACGCGGAACGTACCCTTGGCGCAAGAAACCGCCCCGCCCGGTTGGCCACGGCAGGCAATGGGTGGACGAGCCTGGCATGTCCCAGATCTGCACGCCGCTCTTGCCGCTCGGAGAATCCTTGAGCGATATCACCAACTTGAGCTCGCCGTCCTGGTCGAGATCGGCCAGGGTCGGTGCCGCCATCGAGCCGCGTCCGGACAGCTCGATCTTGAACAGCTCGACCCCGTTGTTGTTGAGGATGATGAGGTGGGCGGGCGTCTCGGGTGCGTTCGGCTTTCCCGAGCTGTAGGTGGTGAACAAGATCTCGGGCACGCCGTCGCCGTTCAGATCCGCGATCAGGGCCTCGCCCGCACCCGTATAGGGGCTCGCCACCTTGGCGAAGGCGTACGTCCACAACAGCGCCCCTGACGAACTGAAGGCGTACAGGCTGCCGTCGTACGAGGGCGCGAGGATCTCGAGCCCTGGGTCCTGATCGATGTTGCCGACCGACGGCGAGGGTTGCGTGGGGACGATGTTCTGCCCCTTGGCGTTGTTGACCAGCGGCATCGCCGTGTCCTTTGGCCACTCCCAGCCCGCGGGCCGGGTCATGTCGTGATTGAGGACCCAAAACGAGACGCCGCGGTTCGCGGTGCTGGTGGAGTGTTCGTGATCGCCGACCAGCACATAGTCGATGGTCCCGTTCCGGTCGATGTCGGCCAGGATGGGCGGGCTGTAGCTGAACTCGGACCGGTCTCCCGTGCCCCAGCCCTGCAACGCGAGCGCGGGATCGTGGTAGGCCTCGCACGACGTGACGACCCGGTCGGCGGCGAACGCCGCTGCTGTCGGAAACGGCTTGCCGTCGCGGTCGAAGACCCCGAAGCCGATGGCGTCGTAGGTCGAGATGACGTCGAGATAGCCGTCGCCGTCCACGTCACCGAGCCCCACGTTTTGATTGAACCCGCCGGTGTCCCAGCATTCCTCGGCCGGCTTGGGCGGATCGCACGTCCCGTGGTTGACCTGGGGCCAGCCCGGGCGCATCGAGCCATCGAGCTGGAAGACGGCCGTGACTTGCTTGGCCGCCGTGCTGCTCACCAGAATCTCGAAGGTACCGTCGGCGTCGAGATCGCCGGCGGTGATGCTCCTGATCTCGGCGTCGGTGAACTTCTTCGGCCAGCCGGGCAGGAGCTCGCCCCGATAATCGTAGACGGCCACGTTGACCTTCGAGGTGGAGTCGGCATCCGAGCCGACGGCGATCTCGAGCTCTGGGGTCGCATCGAAGTTGCCGACCACCGCCGAAGCCCACATGCGGCTGCCGCCGTGCTCGGGTGTGCTGCTGGCGCTGGAGGCCCAGGCCGTACGCCACTTCGCGGTGCCGTCGGCGTTCCATACGTAAAGGACCGAGTGCCGGGCCGCGATGATCTCCAGCTGGCCATCACGATCGAGATCCGCGACGGCCGGTGATGAGAGCCAGTTTTCGTCCCAGCTGCCCGGCAAGGTCTGGCGTAGCACGGGCGCCTGCACGGGCCCGCTCGAGCCAGAGGGAGCGGGGGCGCAGGCGGTCGCCGTGTCCCTCTGACACGCACCTTGCGCCGGGTGATAGCCGGAGGCGCATGCCGCGCACGCGGCTCCGACGTAACCAGGGCTGCACGTGCAAACCGCTACCCCGCCCTCCAACGCGCAGGTGCCGCCGCCCACGGCGGCGTTGCAACTATCGGGACCGCAGGTCGTGGGCCCGGCGGACGGGCCGTCCGAGGAGGTGCCACAGGACACAGCGAGGAGCGCGAAGCAAAGCAGAACCAATCGATGCGCTGGCGAACCTGACGGGGCCATACCGGCCAGTCTACTCCATCGACCGCCGTCGGAGATCCTGCTGGTCACGAGCGCGCGGGCTGCGCGCTCCCGTCCTGGGCACAGGTGCGGCTGACTGAGAGCTCGAACGAGGGGGGGCGCTGCTCAGCCCTTCAGCTCCTTCACGTTCAGTTTGTCGATGTCCATCCGGCCGACTCCTGCGGCGACGGCCTTGGTCAACATGGGCAGGTCCTGCGGTTTGAGCTTGTGCAAACCGACACAGTACGCGTCCACGGCCACGGGATCGGTGCCCGCCACGATCTTCTGGGGCTTCAGCAGATCGCCGGGGCCCGCCGGGCCGTTGCTGGCCAGCACCACGGTGGCATCGACCACGCACAGGTTCGGCCTGCGCAGGGTGTTCAGGTCCGCGATGCACTGGCAAAGCAGGTCCAGATCTTCGTAGCCGTCCTTGCCCGAATGGAAGTTCTTATTGGTCTCGTGGTCGAGTCCGCCCATCATGTTCTTGAGGTTGCCGGAAAAGCGGGAGCCCACATGGTGCTTGGCGACCGGCAGGTTGATGAGCACGTCGGCCTCGAGCAGCTCGGTCCGCACATGGCCGGACTTCAGCTTCACGCCCCTGGGGATCGGGGTCTCCACCGTCTTGTCCGCGCACGCCCTGATGGCCTTGACCACGCTGGCGTGCTTCTCGGCCAGTGAGCCGGTCCAGTACTTGGGCGCCAGCGCGGGAAGCGTGACGATCTCCTTGGCGCCTGCGTCGAGACACAGCTTGGCCAGCGCGAGAGAAACTTCGGGATGTGTATAGCTGCCCTGCAGCCGCCAGTGTGGTGGCGCATTGATGAGCAGGCCCACGCGGTTGCCCTTGCTGACAAAGCGTCCGATGCCCCCCAAGGCCTGAACGGCTTTGAGGGTGTTGGCAAAGGCGTCCGTCCCCTTGACCGCGACGATATCGGGGCGTGCGGTCGGGCCGGCAAGCGCGCGTCCGATGCGGCCGGGCCCCACCATGCTGACCGCGCCGACCGCAAGGCCGGCCTTCATGAAGCTTCGGCGATCCGTCTTGTGCATGAAAACCTCCGTCGCCATCCTACCGCAAAGCCGCCAGCACCTGCCCAGCTTCGTCAGCGTACCTGACACCGTGGGGCCATTCCGGATGGTGCTATCATCCGGCCATGAATCGGCTTTGGGCGTCGCTCGTGGTCGCGGGCCTGTTGGCTGCGGCAACGGCCAGCGGGCTGGCCGTATTCAGGGGACGATCTCGACCGCTGCGCGATAGATGGTCCACTTGTCCGCTGGGGCGGCATCGGTGCTCTGGTCGACCAGGGTGGCCCCGATGCTCTGGGCGCCACCCTCGCGGGCCGAGCTGGAATACAAGAAGTAGGCGACGTTGGTTTGGACAACCAGCGAGCCCAGGTCAGGGGTGATGGCGGAGAAGTTGTAGCCGCCGTCGAAGAGAGCACCAAACAGCATGGAACCGCGCTGGGTATTGCTGAAGGTTTCGAGATAGGTCGTGCCTATCGACTGGCGTGACTCGCTGGTCGCACCGACCGGAGATGTGGCGTTGACGCCGCTCAGGGACCAGGCGACCATGCCGACATCGGATGCATCGCTCAAGGTGACGATGAACGGCTGCTGAATGAACGTCGTCGACGACCTGGCCCCCCAGAACTCCACGCAATAGGGCGAGCCCGCGATGTTTCCACCGGCCAGCCGGGCAAAGCTCAGCCCCGCGCCCGAGACACTGTCGACATGCACGCCGGGTTCGCCGCTGGTGGCATGGGCGGCGATCCCGAGCAGAACGTAGCTGGGGCCAAGGGTCGGCCCCACCTGCAAGGAACCGGTCGCGGAATCGCTTGCGACGTCACTCCAGGTCTCATTCTGTTCGAGCGCCACGCTGGCCAAAAGGGCGTCCACCCCCGCGTCCGCGGATCCGTCGCCGGTCGTGCCGCCCGTGGTGATGGTCCCGCCAACGCTCGATCCACCCACGGCTGTGGTCCCGCCGGTCGTCGTCCCGCCGGTCGCCGTCCCGCCAGTCGTCCTCCCGCCGGTCGCAAGCGAGGTTGCCGAACTGCTGGCCAGGCCACCCGTCGCGTTCGTCTCGCCGGTCGTGGATCCACCCGTGGCGGTCGTCCCACCCGCGCCCCCGTTACCACCTGTCCCGGAGGTGATGGGGGCATCATCAGCAGCCGCGTCTGCACGACCATCGATCACTTCGACATCCGGGGCCGCATCGGCAGTCGGCACGGCCTGGTCGGGTTGGGCTTGGTCGATCCCTGCTTCGGCGGGGCTGGCCGTGCCGTCCAGGGCAACATCGCCCCCGGTGGGGACCGAATCGGACGATGTTTCCAGGCCGGCAACCTCGGCGGCCATCCGCGCATCCGGTCGATGGCTGTCAATTCCGACAGAAGCTGAATCCGCGATGCCCGAATCGGGAGTCAGGGGCGAGCACTTGCCCAGGCCCGATGCAGATCCGTCGATGGGAGCGCACATCCACCCTGTTGGACAGCCTTCAGGATCGGTCAGCTCGCACGCGATGTTCTGCCGATCCAGGCTGCGGAAACACCCGACGGAGAGTGGCACGAGCAGCAGCCCGGCCAAGGCAAGACGACGGTCGGCGACGGCGGGCATCAGAAAGCCCCCGCGATGGTAAGCCCTACGTTCCCGTTCCCATCCGTCGGCACGATACTCGTCCGGCCGGCCCTCCAACCCAGGTAATAGACCAGAACGCCTCCCGCCAAACAGGCCGCCCCAACTCCGTACCCAGCGATGGCCAGAGTCTTCTTGGTCTTGTTGTTGGATTCGGTGGAAGACCGGTAATGGGTCTGCATGTCGCCGATGGTGTTGTTGTACCGCAGGTTGAACACCAGCCCTGCAATCGTGGCCGAAACACCCACCGACGCCAAGACGATGCCAGTCGCACGCAAGGTGAGTCCGGGCCTTTCGCTCGTTCCTTCGACAGTCTGGTTCTCTACCTCCGTTGTGGGCGGGGATTCGACGGGCGGGACCGGCGCAGGTTTGGCTGGTGCTAGGGAAGGCGCGGGCGCGGCGGGAGAGTCGGTCTTGACCAGCAAGGCCTGACAGTCGGTGATGTGTTGCTCGGTGTCCGCGCGATCGGCCGGGGCGATGTTCTTGCCTTTGCGCAGGTACTCACGAAAGCTCTTGATGGCGTCCTCGAACCGGCTGTTCTGCTCGTAGCAGCGCCCTTGGTTGTAAAGGTAGGTGGGATTCTGCGTATCGATGAACAGCTCAGCCAGGATTCTCGCGCCGGTCGTGGGATCGCCGGTCAGGCAGGCCAGCTTGGCGGCACGCTCCTGGGCCGCGCGATCCTGGGCGTGGGCCGACGGCAGCGCCCCCGCCAACGCGACTGCCAGAACCATGATGTGCAGATTGCGCATGGTGAATGTCGTCCTGAGATGAAGTCACCCGATTGTGCCCGAATTGGACAGCGGGGCATAGACCGCGACTGCGCGCAGCCACCGGCCGAAATGGACGCGCGTGGCGATCTGCTGCCAAAACGCCTCGGTCTCGGCCTGACCGGTACGGTAGACGTTGCCCTGGAATAGCCTGTGACCAGCGAGCCGATGACGTGCCAGTCGATGATGGCGCCCATTTACGGAGACACATGACCACGTCGAGAACCCCATGAACGGCTCGGCCGACGTCCTCTGGACGAGACCCTACTGATCACAGTGCGCTGGCAGGTCGTGACAGACGGAGACGCGTGTTAGGCATTGAGTCGTGGCACTCGGGTCCCGTGGCCATATTGTTGAACCCGTCGTCATGGAGCTCGCCCCGCTGTTCCTTCTTCTCTTGCTGCCGCCGGCCGATGCCACGGGCGACATGGCCGACGCCCTTCAGTCCTCCTTGCGTTCCGAGTTGGGCGACGTGTCCATGGCGCTGGCGCCGGATCGACTGGTCACGCCCGCCATGCTCGAGGGCGACAATCCGGCCTACCGGGCGCGTTTCGTGGCGCATGTCACCTGGTCGGGCAAGGACAAGGCCAGCATCGAGCTGCAGGTCAGACGCGAGGCAAGAGTCGCGGCGTCCTATCGGGCCTCGCGCGTGATGTCCTTCGAGCCCCGCGATCGCAAAGCCGAACGCGGACGCGCCATCGGGTTGGTGATCGCGGGACTGCTGCGCGACAGCCCGCCCGCGGCTGTGGGAACGGCACTCGCGTCACCCGCAGCAGCCTCCGAGCCGGTGCAAAGAGGCCTCGCCTTGGGAGCGGTGTGTGCCGTGCAAAGGGCCAGGCCCGGAACCTGGCTGGCGGGGCCGGTCTTCTCCTTCGCGGCCCCCTTGACCGATGTCCTTGGGCTTCAGGTCTCCACCGGCGTGCTGGCATCGGACGACACCTGGCAGCTTCCGCTTGCCGTCGAAGCGCGCTGGCGCTTTTTGCGCAGCCATGACGATCGAAGGGCGCTGGCTCTCGGGTTGGGGGCAATCGTGCTTCGCGAGACGAGCACCCTGAGCTTGGATGATTCGGAAAACGTCTCCCTGTGGAACGTCGGCGCCGTGGCAAGCTTGTCGGGCTATGTCACCCTGGGGCGCTCGTTGCGCATGCTGGCGCAGGTGGAATCACAGGCCCTGGCTCGCGGCATGAAGGTCCGTTATGGCGAGGAAGCCGTGAGGAGCATGGCGTTTTCACGTTGGCGTCCTGGCTTTGCCTTGGGACTGGCCTACGCCTTCTGATCGGGCCTGCTTTCGGTGGCCTCGCGGCACTATCGAGACGTGACTGGCAAACCGCCACGGTTGCGCCTCGCGCCCTCCGATGAGCCACCGCGATCGCGGGAGTCCGAGGCGCTCGACGATGTGCGTCTGGTGGCGGCCATGCGCAACGGGGTCACGGGCATGGCCGGTGCCTTTCACGACCGCACCCGGCCCTCGGTAGAAAGGACCGTGACCCGGCTGCTGGGCGTGGCTGACAACGACAGGGAGGATGTGGTTCAGGTCGCCATGATCGAGCTCCTGCGCTCGCTCAGCCGCTACCGTGGCGAGTGCTCGCTGGACACCTGGGCTTGCACCATCGCGGCCCATTCGGCTTACAAGCACCTGCGCCGTCGGGGGCTGGAACGCTCGCTCTTCGCCGGTGAGGTGGCCGAGATGGACACGCAACGAAGTCATCAAAAGCCGGTGCTGCGCGGTATGGTGCAGCGGGTGTCCCAGCACCTGCGCGCCATGGTTTATGACCGGGCCTGGACGTTTCTGTTACACGACGTGCACGGGTATTCGCTGGAAGAGGTCGCGGCGCTCACCGGCGTATCGGTGGCCGCGGCCCAATCGCGCCTGGTGCGCGGCCGGCGCGACCTGCACGAACGCATTGCCGCCGATCCGGATCTGGCAGGCGGGTTTGATGTGCTGGAGGAGTCGTCATGATGAACGCTGACGAGAAATACGCGTTGGCGGCGGCGCGCCTGTTGCGCGAGCAGATGCCGTCGTACCCAGAGGTGGGCGAGCCGGTCGACCGCGATCGTGTTGTGTCGGCCATGGAGCTTGTCCTCGCCCAGCAATCCCGGCGCCGACGTGCGGTGATGATCAGCGGCTGGACGCTGGCCGCGGCCGCGGGGGTGTTGTTGGTGCTCACGCTGACCGAGTCGGGCGTGGCGCCCGTGTTGGTGGAAACGATCACCGGGCCAGGCAACCTCTTGCTTCGCCAGGGCCAACCCCAAACCTTGGAAGCGGCCATGTCTTTGTTGGAAGGCGACGAGATCCGTTCTGGCACGAACGGTAGCGCGACCCTGGGCTTGGGCCGTGGAACCACCCTGGCCGTGGCGGGCGCCAGTCAGGTACGCGTGATGGAGGCGGGACGTACGCGCCGGTTCATGCTGTTGCACGGCCGCGTCGACGCCAGCGTGGCCAAGCTGCGGCCCCATGAACGGCTGCTGGTCAGCGCGCCAGACAGCGAGGTCGAGGTGCGCGGCACGCGCTTTACCGTCAAGGTCACGCCTGCGCCCGCGGGCTGCCTGGGCCCCAGCCAACGGTCCACGGTCGATGTGCAAGAGGGCACCGTCTGGGTGCGTTCGCAGAACCAAGAGAAGATGCTGACCGGGGGCCAGTCGTTCACGCGTCCGTGCGCGCCCCCGAGCAGCGTGGCCGCCCCACCAGCTAGGGCGCCCGCTCCAGCCGCGCACGAGCCGCCCCGCAAGCCGCGCGCGTCCGCGGCGGCGCCCCATCCGCGAAGTCCTGTCCCCGGCACCTCCAGACCCCCCGCCGAGATTCCCGAGCCGGAATCCCGCCTGGCCGAGCAGAACGATCTGCTTTCATCCGCCATGGCCGCGGCGCGGGCCGGTCAGCACCAGCAGGCCCTGCGCCGTCTGGATGATCTCCTGGCGCGTTTTCCCGCAAGCCCGCTCGCGGAAACCGCGCGCGTCGAACGTCAACGCATCAAGGCCGCGCAGCCGAGAGAGCCCTGAGTCGACCTCCGGTCGCCTCGACCTCGGCGGCCAGGCGTGCGACGAAGGCGGGCAGGGCGGCTTGCAGGCGCGGGGTCAGCTCGAGGTCGAAGCTGCTCATGTCCTCGGGCTCGATGGCCAGGACGGACACCGAGGGGATGTGCCCCATCATCTCGGCCTGCAGGAGGATTTCGCCCAGACCCCAATCGTGGGCCGATTGCTTCGCTTTGAACCCGTCGGTCAGATCGTCACCGCCGAGCCGCGCGATGGTGCCGGGCTGGGCACCCATGCGGGCCACGTCGGCCACGACGACATGACTCGCGTCCAGAATGGCTTGCAGCAGGCTCAGTCCGGCGGTGCCGCCGTCCATGACTTGGACGTTCGGCGAAAACGTGTAGTCCTGCGCGAACCGGCGAACCGCGTGCACACCAAAGCCCTCATCTCGCAACAGCAGGTTGCCCACGCCCAGAACCAGGATGGCTGGCGGGTCAGACAACGTCGACCCTGTACTCGCGGTCGCGATTCTTGTCGATGACGTGCACGGCGCATGCCAGACACGGATCGTAGGAGTGCACGATGCGTAGCACTTCTATGGGGCGCTCGGGATCGGCGACCTTTGTCCCCACCAGCGCCTGCTCCACCGGGCCGCGCTTACCGGCCGCGCAGCGTGGGCCTAGGTTCCAGGTGCTGGGCACCACCATTTGGTAATTGCTGATCTTGCCGTCATCCATGTCGATCCAGTGCCCTAGGGCACCGCGCGGCGCTTCGTTCAGGCCCATGCCCATGCCTTTGGCGGGGATGCTGCCGGTGGCCGTGATGGGTTGGCCCACCTGGAGTTGGCCCAACCAGGTGTCCATGGCATCGGCCACCACCTTGGTTTCGATGGCGCGCGCCGCGACCCGGCCCAGGGTCGAATGCAGATCGCCCGCACCCAGCCCGGTGGCCTTGAGCACGTCGTCGACCGCGCTTTTCACCGCAGGCACGCCCTTGGCATAGGCGATGAGCACGCGCGCCAACGGGCCCACCTCCATGGGCTCGCCGCCGTAACGAGGGGCCTTGAGCCACGAGTAGCGCTCGGCAGTGTCGTAGCCGGTGAACTTGGGATTGGTCTTGCCCGTGGCCGGGTGGTCGGGCGAGCTGCCGTCGTACCAGCTGTGCGCCACGTGCTCGTAGACGTAGCCCATGTCCAAGGCGCGCAGGTTGCCCAGATCCTTGTTGGTGATGAACCCGCGCGGGAAGAGAAAGCTGTCCGGCTCCACCTCGGTCTGCGGGAATTCGCCGTAGGCCAAGTAATTGCCGAAGCCGCCGAAGCCCGCCCAATCCTGGTAGCGACTGGCCACCAAGAGCACGTCCGGCAAGTAGACGTTGTCGATGAAGCCGCGCATGTCGGTCAGCAAGGTCTTGAACTGGTCGAGGCGCGCGCTGCTGAAGTCGTCTTTGCAGGTGAGCCCGCCCACCTGCAGGCTTTGCAGGTGCGGGTTCTTCGCCCCGAAGAGGGCGTGCATCTTGGCCGCCTTGACCTGCTGCCGGATGGCCAGCAGGTAGTGCGCGGTCAGCAGCAGATTCTCCTCGGGGGTCAGGCGATACGAGGGGTGGCCCGCGTACGTGCCCGAGAACGGCCCGAGCTGTCCCTTGGCCGTGGACTTGGCCAGAGTGTCTTTGATGGCGGCGAAATCGATGTCAGGCGCGCCCGACGAAACCGTCTTGGCCAGGCTGGCGGTCTTGGCCGGGTCAGCCGAGAGCGCGGCCGGCACATCGACCCAGTCCACGCCGTGCAGGTGATAGAAGTGAACCGGGTGATCGTGCACCCATTGGGCGCCCATCAGCAGATTTCGCAGGATGCGCGCGTTGGCAGGCACGGTCACGCGGCCACTGTCCTCGACGCAGCGGACGGAGGTGACGCCGTGGACGTAGGTGCACACGCCGCATAGGCGCTGGGTCAGCAGCCAGGCGTCGTGCGGCTGACGTCCCTTGAGGATGGTCTCGATGCCGCGAAAGAGCGTGCCCGAACTCCAGGCGTCCACCACCGTGTCGCCTGAGAGCTCGACCTCGATCTTCAGGTGTCCTTCGATTCTGGTGAGGGGGTCGATGACGATGCGGGGCATGGGTCTCCTTCTGTTCGCTGCACGTCGGTCTTGCGGTCAATGAATCTGCGGATGGCCGCTCCCAACAGGGTCAGCGTGCCCATGGTGCCGAACCATGAACGCGGCGAGGCGCCTCCCATGGAGCATCCGCCGCCGGACTTGCCAGCGCTGCTGGAAACGCTCGCGCTGCGACCAGCCTGGGCCGAGCTGTTCGAACCACCCAGGCTCGATCCGCCGCCACCCGACGAGCCGCCGGTCGACATCGCCCCGCCCGAAGCCGTGGCTCCACCCGAGCGGCTCGACGAGCCTCCGAGGTTGGAGCTGCCACCAGCGCCGCTACCGCCGGCGCTCGTCGATCCGCCCGAGCTGCTGCCGCCGGTCGTTCCGCCACGGCCGCCCGAGCCGGTCTGGCCGCCGCTGCTGCCCCCCGTGCCCGCATCGGGCGTGCTGCCGATGATGCCGTCGGGATTTCCGGAATAGGTGATGCCCGCCTTGCTGCTATCCACCTTGATGGTGTAGCTCTTCCAGAAGTTCGCGTCCCAATAGGCGCCCTTGTCCCAGAAGCCCGCCTCGCTGCACCCGATGCACACGTGGCCGGACTGCTGGCAGAAGCTGGTGCCCTCGTTGTATTTCAGCTGGCCGCAGTTGTGGAAGGTGGCGACGCCCCGGCACCCTTGCGACTGCAGGCATTTGGCCGTGCCCAGGAGCGTGCAGGTCTGGTGCACGGTCTTGCCATAGGCAAAGGTGGGGCGACCGACGGCATCGAGCGCGGGCATGGTGCCCTTGAGCAGGTAGTTGGCGAGGATGGCCACGAAGTTCACGGGGTTGGGCGGACACCCGGGGCACTTGATCACCGGAACCTTCAGCCCCGGCAGCGCATCGCTCACGCTGCGAACCGAGGCGGGATTGGGCGCGGCGCTGGCAATGCCGCCATCGGAAGAACACGAGCCCAGCGTGATAATCGCCTTGGCCTTGGGCAGAACCTCGGAGGCGATCTGAAACATGGTTTTCGAACCCACGGTCCCATAGGCCCCATTGGCCGCAGTGGGAATCGAGCCCTCCACCACGCACAGGAACTCGCCGGCGTAGTCGTCCACCGCTCGATCGCGCAGCGCCTCGGCACCTGCGCCCGCCTCCACCATCAAGGTCTCGTGATAATCGAGGGCGATGGTGTTCAGAATCAAATCGTCAAAATACGGTCCGACCGTGCGCAGCACCGTCTCTGTGCATCCCGTGCATTCGGCGAAGTGCAACCACACGACGGGCTGACGCAGCCCCGCGGCCAACGCCGCCTGAACCTCGCGCACTCCGTCTGGGCCGAGTCCCAACAACGCGGACACGGCCGTGCATAGCTGAAGAAAACTCCGGCGATCCACTCCGCTCTGGTGCATCCGGTCGGACGCGGAACCTGGGCATTCCCTCGGGCACGCTTGCATGATCCTTGAGTACCCCCAAACCGACGGATTCAGGCAGCGTGGAAATCTTTTGGCTCCCTGAATGGCCTCGAGGTGATGAGGGTACTAAGGGGTATGGCAAAGGTTCGCGCTCTCTTCATTGTTGCGGTTCTCTTCCTTTTTATGAGCCTTGGCGTCGGCTGTGGGCAGACCTCAGACGGCCACACTTTTGCGACCGGAGGTAGCCAAGACCATGATTCGGCGTCCGGCGTTCCCGGTTCTGGCGGTGCATCGGGCTCCGACGTGGCTGGTCAGCCGGCGAGCAGCAGTGACAACGCCGGACAAACCAGCGGGGGAGCGACCACGGTTTCGTCGAACCCTGGCGGCGGTTCCGGTGAAAGCAGCGCGGCCAGCGCTGGTGGCGGGAGCCGTGGCGATAGCGCGTCGACATCCGGCCTTGGTGGAGCAGACGCCGGAATCGTCTCTAGTGGCGGCAGCATCAGCCGCCCCGACGCCGGGATGCCCAAGGATGCGGCAGCCCCGAGCGGCGATGCGGCCGTGATCCCTCCGCTGCCGGTGCGCCAGGACGCCGGCGCAAGCTTCTGGGCCACCGCCTACCCCAGCAACTGCAAGCCACCCGCCATGGGTGGACGAGCCCAGGACGACGGGCACCACAAGCCGGGCGCCAATTGCATGACCTCAGGGTGTCACCTCAACCCCAAGAAAGCCGAGCACCACGCTGGCACTGATTGTCGTGGCTCAGGTTGCCATAACAATGGATCTCCCGACGGCTCGGGGGCGCCGGCTTTCCTGTTCGGCGGCACCGCCTATCGAGCCGCCACCTTGGTCCCCGAGGTCGCGGCCGAGATCGGTGTCAAGGCCGGCACGGCATCCTATACGGCGTGCAGCGCGAGCAATGGCAACTTCTGGGTCGTGGCCCCCAGCGGTACCCCCTCACTGAGCTGGACTGGAGCCTCAACCCGTCTGCGCAACGCTAACGGCGAGGCGCCCATGATGACCGCGCCGGCGGCAGGCTGCAACGCCACCTCCTGCCACACCGGCACGCTCAAGATGACGGCACCGTAGGACGTGTCACAAACGCCGACGTGGTGGTCGCCACGGGCAGACCATTCACCAGATCGCAAGACACCTCGTCGGCGTTCAGGACGTAGCGAAGGCCGCACGAGCAGAGGAAAGTCCCGGGCTGGTTGGTGCAGGTCTGGGCGCAGCCGCCGTTGGCTTGTGCGCACTCGTCTACGTCTTCTTCGCAGCGCTCGCCTTGGTAACCGGCCGGGCAGGCGCAGACGAATCCGCCAGGCACGTCCTTGCAGCCCCCGCCATTCTGGCAAGGATCGGCGAGACACGGGCTTGCGCTATCGGCGTCCACCAAGGACTCCGCGTCCAGCGTCGCCTCAAGATCGAGCGCCGGCCTGAGGTCGAGCGTCGCTCGGGCCGCATCCACGCGTGGAGAATCGAGCCTGGCATCCGCCGGGGGATGCGGGATCACAACGGGCGGAATGGTGGCGGTATGCTCGACGTTCCCGACGAGCTCAGGTCACTAGCCGGGTGATAGGCGGGCAAGTCCGGAGACGGGCGGAGATCCAGACCACGGCCCGACAGCTATCGATGGAAGCGGCGCCGTCCCCGGCGGAGGGCCCGAGGGAGTCGGCTTTCGACGAGACAGCATCCACCGAATTCGGCACCCAGGGCGTGGTATCGAGCTCGGTGCCACCGGTGGCGTCCTCCGCCATATCGAGCCTGGCTGGCCCCGTGTCCTTGCCCGCCGCCACACCGGCGCGCTCCGCGAAAGCATCAGCCGCTCCCAGCCCCACACCGATGCCTGCCTCCAAGCCTGGTATGCGCTCCGAAGAAGCATCACCCGCGATCTGTCCCTCATCCGGCCCCCATCTCTCTCTGAGTCGGAGTCACTGCATCCGACAATCAACAGTGCAAGGAAAGGCACCAGGACAGGGTCAGTTGCTTACGCATAGGATTCCTAAGGTTGAGGCGAAGGAGGCCCCTTATACCGGCGTGCCGCGGAGCAAAGCGACCGATGTCGGGCCACCTCGGTTGGCGCGCGGCAATTCAATGACACCCCGATGTTCTGCTCGGAAACCAGCAGGACCGTCTTCGCTGGCGAGCAGCCCGCCTGCGATTTCCGACCCGAATTCCCCTCGTGCGGCCCGGACGGCGGCATCTGAAGCGCGACGCCCGTTCGTCCGGTTGTGCCGATTACCATCGGTCAGGGAGCAGGCAAGGTGCTTGTGCCACGCAACCCGGCCGTGACGGGTGCCACGCCCATTTCACTGAAGACGACCTTGCCAGTACTCTCGGTGGCCGTGGCCGCAGCGGTGAAGCTTACGACCAAGACGCAGGTGCTGGCCTCTCCGCGGGAGGTCAGGATGGCGCCGTTGCAGGTGCCGCCCTTGATGGCGAACGGCGCGCCGATGATGTCGACCATGAGAGCTCCCGTGGGCGTGCCACCGGTTCTGGAAACCGTCAGCGTGAGCGGCGTCGACTCTTGCTCGACCAGGATCGTGCCGAAGTCGAGCAGCGCTGGCTGTACGGTCAGTGTGGCCGGGAGGACTGCGGTGCCGGCGATGACCAGCAAGGTCGGATTGGCGGCTGCGGCACTTTGGACCGTGATTCGGCCGGCAATCACGCCCAAGTCTTCGGCGCTGGGGTTGAATTGCACCGTGAAGGTGCAGTTTTGACCAGGGTCCAGGGAGGCCTCGGCGCAGCGATTGTTGCCTACAACGTACTGAGGTGCATCGACAGTCACGGTGATCAGGCCCGAGTTGGCGACCCCTCTGTTGGTCAGTGTGAAGAGCGCCGGTGACCCTTGGGTGCCGGCCGTCACATCTCCAAGATTGGTGGGGTAACCGCTCAAGTCCAAGCCCCCGCCGGTCATGGCCACCCCCGTCAAGGGCGCAGAGCCGCTGGCGCCGCCAATGGACACCGTGAGGGTCGCGGTGGCCTTGCTGGTGGTGGTGGTCTTGGGGGCGTAGACGACTTTGATCTGGCACGTGGCGAGTGCGACCAGAGGGGCGGTGCAATCGGTGAGGAAGGAGAAGTCGTCCTGGTTGGGGCCGCTGATGGTTACGACCGGAACCGAGCTGTTCGCGTCGCCGGTGTTGGCGACATGAAAGACGACGGTGTCGCTGGGCGTGCCCATCGTGGTTTGAAAGGATCCGGAGGTTGGGGTCATCACCAGGTTGGCGGCGGTCTGGACCGTGGCCAAGACGATCACGGTCTTGACCACGCCGCCTTGGACGACGTTCACGGTTCCCTTGGCGGAACCTTGCGTGGTGCTCGCCTGGAAATTGACCACGATGGTGCAGTCCGAGGCGGCGGCCAGCGTGTCGGTGCAGGTTCCCGAGCCGGCGGAAAAGCCGTTCCCCGAGACCGCTATGTTGATGCCGGTCAACGCCCGCGACGACAAGTTGGTCATGGTGATGGGGCTGGTAGCCGACTTGCCCATCGCGACCAGGCCCAGATCCAGAGGGCTGGGTGCCAACGAAAACGTCGCGGGAGTCGGTCCGCCACCGCTGACCGCAATCTTCTTGCTGGTTGCGGGAGAATCTCCGACCTCGATCATGCCGCTGACCGGGCCGGGGGCGGTGAGCTGGGCCGTGACCGAGATCGTGCATGAGGCCTTGGGAGCGAGACGCACCCCCGCGCAGCCCGTGGCTGCGATGCCCGCGCCGGCGACCGTGACGGTCAGCGGTCCAGAAGCGGCCGTGCCGGGGTTGCTCACCGTGACCTCGACCGCCGACGAGCGCGTTCCCACCTCGACGAGGCCCAGAACGACCGAAGGCGGATTCACCAGGAGCAGGGTGGCCGGACTCGGCTCGCCGCCCACCTCGCTGACAGATCCGGACAGCCCATCGGCCGGCGAACCTGTCTCCAGGTTGTGGGGCTGGGCGGCGTCCGTGCCCTCGCCTTCGTGCGGGTCAGTGAAGGCGTCGTTTGCCTTGGTGGTTTGGGAACTGCCGCAAGCCGCGGCCATCAGACCCACGGCGACCAGAGCGGCAAGGCGAGGTGAAGCTACCATGAAGGGATCCTCCGACTGGAATTGGGGCGCGGATAACGGGCTATCGTAACACCGCGGCCCTCGGCCTGGAGGCGCACCATCCTGCGAACGGAAACATCATGGGGGTGCTAGGCCGGTAGCGTAGAACGCACGCAGGGGAGCACCGTGGAAAAGCGCGCAGATCTCAAACGTCGCTACTGACCCCTAAGCCTGGTTCGAAATTCCCCAGGCAGGTCACCAACGGAAAAAGCGATCCGTTTGGTGCGATAGTGGCACGGGACCCGATTGACGCCCCGCCGGAGACTCGGAGCCGTTCAGGAAACCCCTGGAAACCAAGGGTTTTTTGTCAGTGAGCGCGGCGGGATTTGAACCCACTACCCCCGGCTCCGGAGGCCGATGCTCTATCCAGATGAGCTACGCGCCCGAACGAAGGTCCATTCTTAGCCCGCGACCCGCGCCTGTGCAAGCCGCGCGATGATGGGGGGCGGACCTATTCCTGACAGGCCTCGCCTTTGCACCGCAGATTGGGGAGGTGGCAGGTTCCGCCGTCCTGTCCTTCTGTTGTGCAAAACTCGACCGGGGCGAAGTAGAGCACGCCCGTTGGATTGTTCACGGTCCCGGTCACCATGTTCGAATCGTAGTGACTGCCGGGAGCCTTCACCCAGATCTTGGAATTCTGGTCCACATAGGCCAAGCCCACGCGTGTGACGGAGGCATCAGGAACGACGTGGATGCTCAAAGTGGCCTTTTCCCACATGAGAAAGCCGACGGAGATTGAGTAGATGGGGCCGATCGCCCCTCCATACTCTTGCGTCCCTTCGCCATTCGGCAGGCTCAGTGTCCCGTCGTTGCTCACCAGCGTCACGGTGACGGGATAAGGGCCGCCGGGCGGAATCGAGTCCTTGAGGATGGTCAGGGTCGCATCGCCGCACGCGATGATGGCATTGCTGCCGGCGCTGACTTCTTGTGTCTTGGAGGTGCACTCGCCCACGTCGGGCCTGGGCGACGCATCAGGGATTTTTGACTGGCTGTCCGTCGGGGCATTGGCATCCGGCGAGGTCGAAGCACCAGTGCCTCCCATGACCGATCCCGTCCCTCCCGAGCCGGCCCCTCCGGTCCCGCTCACCGTCCCGGGATCGATCACCCCACCGGTGCTCGCGTCCTGGACCTGCGCCGCACGGGTGAAGAGTCCCTTGCCGCACCCGAGCATCATCAGGGCCGCACAGGCGCCCACAAGCATGGGATTTCCGAGGGAGGAACGGGGCCTGCGCATGGAGGTTAGGCTAAGTTTATCCATGCGCAGGCCCTCGCATGCAAGGCTCGCGGGGCAGTTTCGATGATGCGAATCACAGCATCCCGCGAAAGTCATATGACTT
>CAZHUY010000062.1:22776-29326 GCA_964535465.1 uncultured Myxococcales bacterium | reverse complement strand
GCCGTGTCCATCGAGCGCCGCAAGATGATCCAGGCCTTCGGCGCCCAGGTCACTTTGACCGCGGCGGCCCTGGGCACCGACGGGGCCATCTTGAAGGCGCGCCAGATGGTCAAGGACGATCCCGACAAGTACTTCATGCCCGACCAGTTCTCGAACCGCTACAACCAACTGGCCCACTACGAGACCACGGCGCAGGAGATCCTGAACCAGACGGGCGGGCAGCTTGATTATTTCGTCTCGTCACTCGGCACCAGCGGTACGCTGATGGGCGTGGGTCTGGCGCTCAAGGAGAGGCTGCCCCAGGTGAAGATCGTCAGCGCGCACCCGGTGCGCGGACACTACATCCAGGGCCTGAAAAACCTGGAGGAGGCCATCGTGCCCGCCATCTATTCGGCGCACAACATCGATCGCCACATCATGATCGAGACCGAGGACGCCTTCGAACTGGCGCGCCAGTGCGCGCGCTACGAGGGGGTGTTCGTGGGCATGAGCAGCGGCGCCGCGCTGGTTGCGGCCCGCAAGGTCGCCGAGGAGATCGCCTCGGGCGTGATCGTGACCATCTTCCCCGACCGCGGCGAAAAGTACCTGAGCACCGATCTCTTCAAGGTATAGCCCCATCCTGCGTTAACAGGGGGAGCCGCGGGGGGAGCGTGGACTAGCAATTGAGCCGGGCCTCTGGCTTTGCTAATCTTTGCAGTACGTGAAGAAAAAAGCCGCCCCCAAGACCAAGAGCAAAACCGCCAAGACCGTCAGCAAACCCGGACGCCGCGCCGGACCCAAACCTCAAAGTCGCAGCAAGCCGGCAGGCAAGGGCGTCCGCCCAGCCAAGGCGCGCGCCGAGGTGACGAACAGGACCATCGACAAGGAGTCCTTGGCGACAGCGCGCGCCGCTATGGAGGCCGCCCTATCCAAGAAGGCGCTCTTGCCCGTGCTCATCGATGTCACGGGGCGGGCGAGTTACGCCGACTACATCGGGGTGGTCAGTGGCAAGAGTGATCGCCAAGTGGACGCCATCGCCGAGGGCGTGAACCAGGCCATGCGCGAGCGCGGCCGCCGGCTTCTCGGCCGCGAGGGCACGGGTAACGGCCGCTGGGCATTGCTGGACTACGGCGACGTGGTGGTGCACGTCTTCTACCACCCGGTGCGCGAGGTCTTCGATATCGAGAGTCTGTGGATCGACGCCCCTCGGGTGAAGCTGCAAGTTCCGCCCGAGGCCATGCGCATCGATTAGTCTCGCCGTGAAGATCCTGGTTCGCGCCGTGGGGAAGATGCGCGACCGGCGGTTGGAATCCGTGTGCCAAGAGTACGTGGATCGCGCCCGCCATCACCTGCCGGTTGCGATCGAGGAGGTGGAGGGCGACGGCGATCTGCTGCGCAACCTGCCGGCCGGCACGCAGGTCATCGCGCTCGAGCCAGGGGGCGACAGCTGGACCACTGCGGAGTTCATCAAGTTCCTGGAACAACGCATGGTCCAGGGCACGCGCTGCCTGGCCTTCCTCATCGGCGGGGCTGAGGGCCTGGCCCCCGCCACCAGCAAGGCCGCGCAGCGCCGGCTCTCGCTCTCACCGCTGACTTTGCCCCACCGTTTGGCCCGGGTGCTCTTGTGCGAACAGATCTACCGGGCCCTCTCCGCCATTCGCGGCGAGCCCTACAACAAGTAGGTTCGGTGTAGACTCGACGGCCATGAGTATCAGCAAGCGGCTCTTCGACATGGCACGTGCCGAGCTGAACGATCTGCTCGACAAAGCCGCGTCCTGGGATTCGGGCCGCGACCCCGACGAGGATCTGTATCGCCGCTATGGCCTGGATGAACTGACGGACGAACAGTTGGAGGCCGAGCTGGAGCGCCGGACCCGCATGCGCGCGGCTGGCCGCGAGAAGATCAACACCCCCCCACGAACGAGCGCCAACACGGGTCCACGCCCCAGCGCCAGCCCGCCCCCGCGCCGCCCCGCCCCCGACGACGACATTCGCCGCGCCTACGCCGCGCTGGAGGTACCACCCGGCTCGGATTTCCAGACCGTGCGCAAGTCGTACCGCGCGCTCATGCGCAAATACCACCCGGACAGGCACACCGGCTCGCCAGAAAAGGTAAAGACCGCCACTGAGCTGGCGCAGAGACTGACCCAGGCCTATGAGCTGCTGGAAAAGCGGCTGCGCAAGTAATCTGCCGCGTCTCCAACCCGGGCCCAACCCCACGGCGGTTCAGCCGGTTCGAGATTCTGCCTGAACGTCGGGGCCCGTCTGCGAATCGGGCGAGGTTCGGGCTCTGGCTGGATCATGGTCAGGCGCAAGCTGGCGCCAAGCCCGCAGGATGGCGTCGCGCTCTCGTTCCAAGGAGTACTGGTCCCGAAGTCGTTGGGCGATGCGTTCCGCTCGCTCCAGGTGCCGTTCGGGCTGCTTGCCGAGATCATCGAGCAGGTCTTCCAGCCGTCGGGCGAAAGCCAGTCGGTCCTCTTGCGGAATGGGGTACCCGGTCGTCTCGTTGAAAAACTCCGCGGCGGCCACCCCCGTGTAGCCGACCACTGCGCACCCACTCAACAAAGCCTCCAAAGCAGGCAACCCGAATCCCTCGACGGAGCAGGTGGAGAGGAGGAGCCGCGCAGCGCCAGCATCGCCAGGAGGTGGGCAATATCGTCGCGGCGGTGAGCACCTCAACGTGTCGCAATACCTGCTTGACGCCCCCAACCGGTACGGGCGGGAGGCATGTTGCGTAGTAGATGCCTGTACCTGCTTGTCCTCTCGCCGACATGGGCCGCGTCGGCTATTGACCGGCCTGAACCAGGAGGGCGCGGATGGCGTCGGCATGGGCTTCCTCTTCCTTACCCATGCGCTCGAAAAACGTCGCGGCCTCGCCCGTCGCCGTGGTCGCCAAAGCGTCGTAATAGAGGATGGCGCTGTTCTCGGCATCCACCGCAATCTCCAGAGCGGCGGCCAGGCTCAGGCCCTCGGCCTCGCTGCCCGCGGGCGCCGTCTCGATCCCCTGCACCAGCGCATCGGCACGCTCTGGAAGTTGGCCAGCCACCAGCTTGGTGGCCAGCGCCTCCAGGGTCGCCGCGTGGTTGCGCTCCTGCGCGGCGATGTCCATGAGGAGCTTGCGCCCCTTTGCCTCCCCGCAACCGGCCGCCAGACGTAGGTAGAACTTCTCGGCCGCGTGTTCAGCGGCAATGGCGTTTCGGATGGCCTGCGCCAATGTGATGGGCATGGCTCTATCCTAGCATCTTCACAGAGCGGGCCATGCTTCATGGCATTCGCCCGGTAGAACGCGAAACGCGGACTGCCTCGCGAGCAGCCCGCGTCTCCTCAGCCGATGGGTGGCTACTTGGCCTTGCCCTGATTGGCAACCGCGTTCATGGCGGCGGCGATGGCCGCCTGATCGCCCAGGTAGTAGTGCTTGATGGGCTTCAGGTTGGCATCCAGCTCGTACACCAGGGGAACGGCCGTCGGGATGTTGAGCTCGACGATCTCGCTCTCGGGCACGTTATCCAGGTACTTGACCAGGGCGCGCAGGCTGTTGCCGTGGGCCGCGATGACGACCCGCTTGCCCGCCTTCACGGCCGGGGCGATCTCGTTCTGCCAGGCCGGCAGGAAGCGCGCCACGGTGTCCTTCAGGCACTCGGTCTGCGGCAGCTCGTTGGGCGCCAGATCGCGGTAGCGGCCCTGCGGATCGTTGCCGGGGAAGCGCGAATCGTTCTTTTCCAGGGGCGGCGGAGGAATGTCATAGCTGCGACGCCAGATCTTCACCTGCGCCTCGCCGTACTTGGCCGCGGTCTCGGACTTGTTCAGGCCCTGCAGGGCGCCGTAGTGGCGCTCGTTCAGGCGCCACGAGCGATGAACCGGGATCCACATCAGGTCCAGCGCGTCGAGCGTGTAACCCAGGGTGCGGATGGCGCGCTTGAGCACGGAGGTGTAAGCGACGTCGAAGACGTAACCCTCGGACTTCAAGACCTGGCCGGCGGCCTTGGCTTCCTCGCGGCCCTTGTCCGACAGATCGACGTCGGTCCAGCCGGTGAAGCGATTCTCTTTGTTCCAGGTGCTCTCGCCGTGGCGGAGCAGAACGACTTTGTACATGGGGGTCTCCTTCTATTTGGCGGGGAGTATTTCTAGCATGCCCCGGTGGGCCGAGGGGCCCGACAAAACCACGCGGCCTTCGGGCCACTCTTCGATGTGCAGAAAGGTATCGCCCGCGGCCCGGTAGCGCCACAGCTCGCAGGTGCCCGTGGTGCGTCCGGGCGTGCGTCCGCTCGACACCACCTGGGCCGTGCCCGAGAAGGTGGGCAGGTAGCTGCGGTCCTTGTACAAGATGTTGCGCGGAGGGGGCGTGTTGATGTCCAGATCCAGAATCTCCTGCAAAAAGAGCACACGCGCCTCCATGTCGTCGCGGGCCGGATCCATCCACAGCACGCGATCGCCGTCGACCAGACGGGCCATGACCAATTTGCGCTCGGCCACCTGATAGCTCAACAACCCCTCGACGAGATAGTCCGCGCCCAGATAGCTCACCACGTCCTTGAGATGAAGTTTCACCGATGGCCTCCCGAGTCTGAGTATCCTGCCCGGTCACGAGCTTGACAACCCAGGGCGCCGCCGCTATGCAGGCCGTTGTGAAGCTCGAGCTTGTTCGGGTTCTGGACCAAGACGGACGCGTCGTGCGCCCGGAGTGGGAACCCGCCATCCCAGACGCCGATTTGCGCCACATCTATCAGACGATGGTGCACAACAGCCTGCTCGACGAGAAGCTGATGCGCTTTCAGCGGCAGGGGCGCATTGGCTTCTACCTAACCGCCTGGGGCGAGGAGGCCACCCTGGTGGGTCCCCCCTGGGCGCTGCGCCCCAGCGACTGGATCTTCTCGTGCTACCGCGAGGCAGGCGCCGCTCTGTTTCGCGGCTACCCGCTGCGCACGCTGCTGTGCCAGCTCTACTGCAACGCCAAGGACCCGGTGAAAGGCCGGCAATTGCCCGCGCACCACACCGCGCGCGAGCTGAATTTCGTCTCGGTCAGCTCGGTGGTGGGCACGCAGATTCCGCACGCGGTGGGCATGGCCATGGCGGCCAAGGCGAGTGGCAGCGACGACGTCAGCCTGGTGTACTTCGGCGACGGCGCCACCTCGACCGGTGATTTCCACGTGGCCTGCAACATGGCGGCGGCCCACAAAGCCCCGTGCTTGTTCTTGTGCCGCAACAACGGCTGGGCCATCTCGACCCCCCGATCCGACCAGACCGCCACCCCGACGCTCGCGCAAAAGGCGGTCGCCTATGGCATCAAGGGAGTTCTCGTCGATGGCAACGACGTTCTGGCGCTGGCCCACGTCACGCTGGAAGCCGCGGAGCGCGGTCGGCGCGGCGAGGGACCCACGCTCATCGAGGCGCTGACCTACCGCCGGGGTGCCCACACGTCCTCGGACGATCCCACGGCGTACCGCGATCCCGCCGAGCCACGCGAGTGGGAAGCCCGCGATCCCATCCGTCGCTTCCGCGCCTACCTCGAGGGTAAGGGCCTGTGGAGCGCGGCCGAAGAGAAGCAATTCATCGAGGCGCGCGAGCAGGAATTCGCCGCCCTGGTGGCCGAGGTGGAGGCGCTGCCCAGCCGTTGCCTCATCGCCTCCATGTTCGACGACGTCTACGCCGAGCGCCCCTGGCACCTGGACGAACAGCTTGCCGAGCTGGACGACGAAGTGCGACGCCACGGCGAGAAGACCGTGCGGCTCTAGTGCCAAGAGAGAGCCGCGGCCTCCCCACGGCCACGCCAGACGCGACACTCAAGCTTGAGGGTTACCGTGCCCCGCGGGTCCTGCGCGTGCCGGAGTTCTGAACGGACAGAGAGCCGTGAAAGTCTTCCCTCCCCAATGGGGAAAGAATGACTCTGTAAAGAAGCGATGTGGTGATGTGACAGTGTCCTGTGACGGTCCAGTGTGACGGTGCAAAGAATCACATCCGCAAGAACCGGGGATAATGGAGAGAGCAGTGGAGGAATGCCCTTTGAAGCAGACGCCCCACGCCAGTGGTGACGAACGCTGTCATCAATTGAAGGGTTGACTTGTGTCCGCAGTTGCCGACCATGGTGAAATGCGTTTCACAGACGATGATCAGGGGTGCGACTTTCTGGCTGGTACGCGTTCACCGCGTTCTTATGTCCGCGTGATGCTCGCCATCGCCGTGGCCGCAGCCACGACTGGTGCCTGCGGTGACGGCCAATCTCGGCAGGCTCGAGATGCGGGCAACAGGGCGACCGCGGACGGAGCAGCGGGCGGCGGAAACCGCGCGAAGGATGGCGGGGTGGCCGACGCGGCGGGGGGCGCGACGGGGGGTGGAGTGGGCGACGCCGCCACGACCATCGATATGGGGAGACTTGGAGGGACGACAGGCGGCACCGGCGGACGCGGCGGAGGCGGCAGACTCGACGCGGGCGTCTCGCGCGATGCGGGCGGCAGTGACAATGCTCGCGATGCAGCCGGCGGGAGCAATGCCCGCGATGCGAACGGTGGCGCCGCCGGTCGGAGCGATGCGAACGGTGGCGCCGCCGGTCGGAGCGATGCGAACGGTGGCGCCG
>CAZHUY010000062.1:0-22676 GCA_964535465.1 uncultured Myxococcales bacterium | reverse complement strand
CTGGTCGGAGCGATGCGAACGGTGGCGTCGCTGGTCGGAGCGATGCGAACGGTGGCGTCGCTGGTCGGAGCGATGCGAACGGTGGGAGTGGCGGCGGCGTGGACGGCGCATCGGGACCGCCCAGCGAGTGCAGCGATGGCATCGACAACGACGGCGACGGGCTGATCGATTGGCAGCAGGACCTCGGCTGCTACGGACCCGCCGATCGCAGCGAGGCCGCGCTGGCTCGCGACCAGGAGGATGGCTTCACCACCTTCGACATCGGCGGGAACAGCGTGGTCGTGTATGTGAGCGCCAGCGGGAATGATGCCGCGACGGGCGCCAGTCCGGCCGAGGCGGTGAAGACTCTCTCACGCGCGGTCAGCCTGGTACGCGACGGCCAGAACGACTTCATCCTGCTCAAGCGCGGCGACACCTTCCGCGATCAGACTCTGGGCCGGTTCCTGTCGGGGCAGGACGCGAAGCACCCCATGGTCATCGCATCCTACGGCGATTCCACCGTGCTTCCTCGCGTGGAGGCGTCCACCTTCTTCATCGATCACAACGGTAGGGAGCGCAGCTTCGTCTCCATCGTGGGGTTGCACTTCGTCTCGACCGGTCGCGATCCCGAAGGCCCGGGCTACCAGACAACCAATGACGGTGTCTTCCGCTACGTGGGCGGTGGTCGCAACTTGCTCATCGAGGGCTGCCACCTCAAGTACGGCGGCCTCGTCGTGCAGAGTCTCGACGACGTCACTTACTACCAAGACGTCGAGATTCGCCGCAACGTGGTCGAGCGCGCGTACCATGCCGACACCTGCACGCCAGGCGATCCCAATGGTAGCCACACCTATCGCCCCTCGGGCATGTACGCGAGCCATGTCGCGCGCTTGACCATCGAAGGAAACCTCTTCGATCACAACGGCTGGAATCTGGAGGAGGTGGCCACGGCGTGCGCCACCATCTACAACCACAACCTCTACCTGAACGGCCACGACATGGTCATTCGCGACAACGTGCTGTCGCGGGCGTCGAGCATCCAAATCAAGCTGCTGTCCGATACGACCGGCGACATGTCCGGGCTTACCATCGAGAACAACCACTTCGTCGAGGGAGAGATCGGCGTGTCGATCGGAGGCAACAGCAACGAGCCTTATCGCTTCACCTCGTCCACCATTCGGCGCAACGTCCTGTCGGACATCGGCCGCAGCCGGCCCACCACCCGTTCCCTGGCCTGGGGCATCGAGGTCCAGGACAACGACGGTCTGCTCGTCGAGGACAACGCCTTCCTGAACCAACGTCAGAGGGGCGTCGACAACTCGTATGCGCTGGCCATCGCGGCCACACCACAACGGGACGTGACCGTCCAGGGAAACCTCTTCTATCGCATCCAGAATCACAGCCTGCAGGTGAGCGCGGTCGCTGGCCACCAGGGCATGGTGGTGAGCGGCAACACCTTCGCCGATCCCGATCAGGGCTCGTGTCTGGTCGACCACAGCGGACCGTTCACGGGCTATACCTACCAGGGCAACCGCTACTTCTCCTCGGCCGCGCCATCATCCTGGTTCTGCCGCAGCGGCGCCGGCAGCTTGGCGGCCTGGAAGACCGAGAGTGGTGAGGGCGACGCCAGCGCCCTGTCGGAGCTTGCCTTTCCTGCCCCCGACCGCACCGTCGAGACCTACGCCGCGACCCTGGGGCTGGGCTCGACGCTGCAGGGTTTCCTCGACGCCGCCCTGGCGCAGACACGCCTGAACTACGATGCCAGGCTGGGCGCGCCCGCCATCAATGACTACATCCGTGCCGGCTTCGGGCGATAGGCGAAGAGCCTCGACTCACTCCAGGGCTTTGACCGACTTCACCTTCAGGCGTGGGCCCGTCATGGAGAAGGAGAGCGTGCCGCCGTCCACGCTGCCCTCGATCTCCACGCGCAGGCCATCCCGGCGTAGCAACGGGTCGCTGCCCTCCAGCTCGTAGTCGACGCCGTCGGAGGAGGCCAGCTGGAAGTGCCCGCCCTCGAGATCGTTACGCTTGATGGTGCCGCGAAACTTGGCCATGCCCAGAGTATAGGCTATCCGCGGAAGGCCTGGGCGATGGGGTAACGGCGACCCGAGCCAAACGCCTTGCCGGTGATCTTGAGGCCGGGCGGGAGCTGACGGCGTTTGTACTCGGACTGGCGCATCAGGCGCAGCACGTCGGCCACCACCTTGGGATCGAAGCCCTCGGCGTGCAGGGCCTCGCTGTCCAGACCGCGCTCGATATGCGCTTCGAGAATCGCGTCGAGCACGTCGTAGGGCGGCAGGCTGTCCTGATCCGTCTGGTTGGGACGCAGCTCGGCCGAGGGCGGCTTGCTCAGCGTCGACCGCGGGATCACCGGGCGCTCGGCGTTGATCTCATGCGCGATCTTGTAGACCAGGGTCTTGGGTACATCCGAGATGACCGCCAGACCGCCATTGGTGTCGCCGTAGAGCGTGCAGTAGCCGGTGGCGATCTCGCTCTTGTTGCCGGTCGAGAGCAGCAGCTTGCCCAACTTGTTCGACAAGGCCATGAGCAAGCCGCCGCGGATGCGCGCCTGCAGATTCTCCTCGGTGACGTCGGGCTCGCGGCCTGCGAAGGCAGGCGCCAGCGACTGCAGGTAGGCGGCGAAAACCGGCTCGATGGGGATCTCACGGAAGTCCATGCCCAGGGCCCGCGCCAGATCGGCCGCGTCCGTGCGCGAATGCTCCGACGAATACCGCGATGGCATGGCCACGCCCAGCACGTTTTCCGGCCCCAAAGCACGCGCCGCCACGCACGCCACCACCGCCGAATCGATGCCGCCCGACAGTCCGATGAGCGCGCCGGAGAAACCGCAGCGCCGGGCGTAGTCGCGCGTGCCCAGCACCAGCGCGCCCAGGGCCGAGCGCGCGTCCGACGGCTCCTCGGGCCGCACGACCCCGCTTCCCGCTTCCAGGTCGACCACCAACAAATCCTCGGCGTGTTCCCGAGCGCGCGCCAGCACCTGACCGTGCTTGTCCAGCGCCAGGCTGGACCCATCGAAGACCAGATCGTCCTGGCCGCCCACCTGGTTGACGAACACCAGCGGTCGCCCCCAGTGGCGGGCCATGTTGGCCAGCATGCGCGGCCGCAGGTGGCGCTTGCCGATGGTGTAGGGCGAGGCCGCGATGTTGATGATGATGTCGGCTCCGGCCTTCACCAGCTTTTCGATGGGATCCTCGCGGTACAGACGACGCGGCCAGAAGTCGCCATCGTTCCACACGTCCTCGCAGATGGTGATCCCCAGGCGGTGGCCGGCGAGATCGGCCGGGAACACACGGTCGGCGGGTTCGAAGTAGCGCCATTCATCGAAGACGTCGTAAGTGGGCAGCAGCGATTTGCGATGGACCGAGATCACCCGACCCTGGTGAATGAGCGCAGCGGAGTTGGCCACGCGTCGGCCCACGGACGATTCCGGCAGACGCTCGACGAACCCCACGATGACCGCGGTGTCGCCCACCAGGGCGGCCAGCTTCTCCAAGCTGCGCAGCCCCGCCTGCACGAAGGCCTCGCGTTCAAGCAGGTCGCGCGGCGGATACCCGCACAAGGCCAGCTCGGGCAGCACCAGGAGTTGGGCGCCCGCCTCCCGCGCCGCCACCATGGCCTGCTGGGCGAGCTGCAGGTTTCCCTGAAAGTCACCCACGGTTGGGTTGATCTGGCCAAGGGCAATCTTCACGGCAGCGCTCTATCTACGCCTGATAGCCGGCCTCGTCGAGGATGGCGTCGTGGATGGCGGGACGCAGGCTGCGAAAGCGCGGATCCTTGTGAACCTTGGGGTGCACGAAATTCGTGAGCAAGACGATGCTGATTTCTTGCTGCGGGTCAATCCACAGCGAGCAGCCGGTGAAGCCGAGGTGCCCCACGGCTTGACGGGACAACCGATCGCCGGCCAGCGAGCCGGTGGGCGCGGGGCCATCCCAACCGAGGCGCCAGGTGGACCCAGGAATGCCCGCGGGTTGCCAAAACAGGCGCAGCACTTCGCCGGGCACGATGGGCGCGCCGCCCCCCGGTCCGCTGTCTCGCCAGGCCGCGCAAAGGGCGTCCGCCAGGGCCAGCAGATCGGCCGCGTCCCCGAAGAGCCCGGCGTGACCCGCCACCCCCCCCATGGCAAAGGCGTTGAGATCATGCACCTGCCCGAGGAGCATGCCCCCCCGCAAGGGGCAGTCCTCGGTGGGCGCCAGCGTCCGGCCGACCAAGGCGCGCGAGCCCGCGAATCCTAGCCCGCGCAAACCAAGAGGCGCGAAGAGCAGCCTATCGGCCAACCTGTCCAGCCGGTCGGCCAGGCCCTTCTCCACAAAGTCGCCCAGCAGCATGAAACCGAGGTCGGAATACAGCGAACGCGTCCCCGGCGCATAGGCCGGCGCCTCGGATGCGGCCAGGGCCAGGATACGTTCGCGCCCGTCAGGGGGCGGCACGCGATCCCGCAGCACCTGCTCATAGAACGGCCGATGCGCGGCAAACCCTCCAGCATGCGACAAGGCCATGCGTAAGGTGACAGCCGGCCGCTCGCGCAGGGCGGGTAGGTCCTTGCCCAGTGGATCGTCGAGCCGCCACAAGCCCTGACCCACCCCGCGCATGACCAACAGACTGGTGACGACGGCCTTGGTCAGCGAGGCAAGGTCAAAGACCGTGTCGGGGTCGACGGGCCGAACCTGGGGCTCGATCTGTCGGTTACCGAATGCATCAAGCAGCCGCGTCTTGCCCGCCTGGCGCAAGCCCAGGACCAGCCCGGGCACCACCTGCTCGTCGACGGCACGGCGAGCCAAGGCGCGGGTGCGGTGGAAGTCAGCGGCCATGGAGGAACCCTATCACCGACTTTGTTCCCTGGGAGTTGCGACTGAGTGGCTTTCAAGTAACCAGGCCAACTGTGTACGAGTATGATGGTGCTTCGGGTTTCGTGCGGACTCGGCAGAGATGCGATTCGGGCATTACGAGCTTTTCGAACGATTCGCCGTCGGCGACATGGCGGAGCTCTATTTCGGCCGCGCCTTGGGCGAGGAGGGATTCGAGAAACCGGTGGCCATCAAGCGCGTGCTGCCCCACCTGGCCGCCGACCAGCGTTTCGTGCACATGCTGCAGACCGAGGCGCGCATCCACGCCTCGCTCTCGCACAAGAACATCGTGCAGATCCACGATCTGGGGGTTTCGGCCGAGGGCGAGTACTTCATCGTTCTGGAATACGTCGACGGCCGCGACCTGGGCGAGCTGCTGGCGGTCCTGCGCAAGGCCTCCAGCGACGACGGCGCCCCCAAACGCCTGGACGACGCCGTCGCGCTCTACATCATGGCCGAGCTGTGCGAGGGCGTGCACTTTGCCCACGAGCTGCGCGGCCCCGACGGCAGGTCCACCGAGCTGGTCCATCGGGACATCTCGCCCGATAACGTGCTGCTGTCGTATGCCGGCGAGGTGAAGGTCTCGGACTTTGGCGTGGCCAAGCGGCGCAACGACAACTCGATCATCTCCTCGCTCAAGGGCAACCTGGCCTATATGTCACCCGAGCAAGCCCGGGGTGCGGCGCTCGACCGACGCAGCGATATCTACTCCTTGGGCGCGGTGCTGTTCGAGATGCTCACCGGGTACCCCTTGCGTGACCGCAGCAACGAGGCCGAGACCTGGCGACAGGTCGCCTCGGGCCTGGTGTTCTCGCCCCAGCAGCGGCGTCCCGACTTGCCGCCGCACCTGGCCCGTCTCATCAACGAGTCGCTGGCCCCCGATCCGCGCGATCGCTTCCCCGACGCGCTCGCCTTTGCCGACGCCTGTCGCGACGCCCTGGTCTTCGTTCAACGACCGCCCACCGGCGAGGCCACCGAGCTGAAACTGCTGCTGCGCACGCTGCTCCCGCCGGGCAGCCTGACCAAACCACGCCCCGCCGCCAAGGTGATCCGCCTGGCGCCGGATCTGTGGTCCGACGAGACCGCCCCTCTGTCGAGCATCCAAACCCAGGATCCGGTCGAGGGCGAGCTGCAGTCGGTAGCAGCCAAGCCCGTGAACCGACCTCCCATGCTCCAAGCCGCCAGCACCATCCTGGTGGCGCCGCCGCAAATCATCAGCCCGAATCCCACGCTGCCCACGCCGTTCGGTACCGCAGCCGCCTACCTGACGCCGCAGATCACCCCGGTCACCAAGAAGCCCAAGGGTTGGGCGCGCACCCTGCTGCTGCTGACCTTGTTGACGAGTGCGCTGGCCGCGTTGGTGCACCTGACGGTGATCCCCTTGCCCGTGATTGCGGTCTGGCTGCAGCCCGCCGACATCGCGATCACCTCCCAACCGCCGGGCGCCGAGATCCTGCTCGACGGACAGAAGCTGACCGCTCACACCCCCACGCGCGCCCAGGTCCAGCGCGACCTGCGAGAGCACAAGATCGAGCTGCGCAAGGACGGCTTCACCCCGGCCCTGCGCACGCTTCGCTACGACCGCGAGGTCGACCTGGCGCTCACCATCACATTGGAGCCCGCGCCGGGCGCCGAGCCGTCTATTTCAGGACGCTGAGACGGCTGCTGCGTTTGGCGGTGCCGGGGTCGGGCAGGTTGCGCACCGACAGGGCGCAGGCCACCTGCTGGGCGATGTCGATGAAGGTCTTCGCCACCGGCGAGTCGGGCTCGGCCAAGACCAGGGGCTTGCCGGCATCGCCGCCGGCGCGCACGCTGGACAGCAGGGGGATTTCGCCCAGGAAACGCAAACCCTCGCGCTCCGCCAGCCGGCGACCACCGCCACGCGAGAAGATCTCCTCGTGGTGCCCGCACGAAGGACACAGGTAGTAGCTCATGTTCTCCACCACACCCAGCACCGGCACGTTCACCTTCTTCCACATGGAGAGCGCCTTCTCGACGTCCAGCACCGACACCTCTTGCGGGGTGGTGACCATCAGCGCGCCCGTGATGGGGATGAGCTGCGACAGCGAGAGCTGGGTGTCGCCCGTGCCCGGCGGCAGGTCGACGACCAGGTAGTCCAGCTCGCCCCAGTCCACGTCCTCCAGGAACTGCTGCAAGAGCTTGTGCACCATGGGGCCGCGCCAGATCACGGCGGCGCCGCGCTCGACGAAGAAGCCCACCGATACGACCTGGATGCCATGGTGGATCCCGGGCTTGATCTTCTGGCCCACGCCCACGTCGGGCGGCACGTCGGGGTTGCCCATCATCTGCGGAAGGGACGGCCCGAACACGTCCGCGTCCAGAAGGCCCACCGTCGCACCCTGCTGTTTCAGGGCGGCGGCCAGGTTGGTGGCGACGGTGGACTTGCCCACGCCACCCTTTCCCGCGGCCACCGCGATGATGTTGCGCACGCCGGGCAGGCGCTCGCGCGCACCTGGGGCGCGGGCCACCTCGGCCGAAAACGTCACCTCGACGTGACTGCCGGTCTTCTTGCCCACGGCCTCGACCACGGACTTGGCGATGGCCTCGCGCGAGGGACAAGCCGGCGTGGTCAGACGAAGGGCGACGCGAACGGTTCCCCCGTCCACGCTCACGCTGGACACCATGCCGGCGGAAACCAGACTGCGCCCCAGCGCCGGATCGTTGACTGAGGTCAGAATCGTTTGAACTTCTTCGACAGTGGGAATGGCCAGGCTCCTTTCATGATGGAAACCCTAAGAGGGTTTCCAAACCTTCCCGCGAAGCTGCGCTGCCGGCCCAGCCGGCAGGCTCCGCACGCGAGTGCCTGGCCCGCAGTGGAGCTCCGGCAGATGGCGTCTTGGGAATCATGGGGGCTGAGTCTTCGCATGGGGCACGGCCCGCAGCGCCGCGATGGGATCGGGATGGTGCCCCATCTTGCGCCGCTTGACCGCCAAGTAGCTTGCGTTGTGCTGATTCTCGCCCACCCAGTGCGACACGCGATCGGCCACCAGCACCCCGGCTTCTTGCAGACCTTGCACCTTGAGCGGGTTGTTGGTCATCAGGCGGACCGACTGCACGCCCAGGTCGCGCAGGATCTCGCCGGCGATGTCGTAGGAACGTGCGTCGGCTTCGAAACCCAGGGCCAGGTTGGCCTCGACCGTGTCGGCGCCCGCAGCCTGCAAGGCGTAGGCGCGTATCTTGTTGCCGAGTCCGATGCCGCGCCCCTCTTGCCGCAGGTACACCAGGACGCCCGTACCTTCGGCCGCGATCTTGTCGAGAGCGGTCTGGAACTGCTCGCGGCAATCGCACTTGAGCGATCCCATGACCTCCGAGGTCCAGCACTCGGAGTGCACACGGGTCAGCACCTGGGCCTTGCCCTGCACCGACCCGCGCACGATGGCCATGTGCTCCTGGACCCCGCCCGCCAGCGCGCTCGGCTCGCCCTTCACGTGATAGACGATGCACCGGAACGATCCGTGGACCGTCGGCAGCTCGGATTCGGCGTAACGCTCAAGGTTCATAAAAGGCTCACAAGCCAGGGCGGTAAGCTACGAACGTGTCTCCAGGTTGTCAACGCGGGTTGCTCCGGCTGGCGGCCACCGCCCCACGACCGCCCGCCGGCGAAGTGGCGTTCGGGAGCGCTTCTTGCTTGCCCTGTCCTCGAATGTCATCCTAGTTCTAGTCATGGCCGTCCTCCCGATCGTGCGCTTTCCCGACCCGCGTTTGCGCGAGACATCGCGCGAAATCGTCTCGTTTGATGACGAATTGAAACGCTTGGTCGCGGACATGACCGACACCATGTACATGTCGGAGGGCGCGGGTCTGGCGGCCATTCAGGTGGGCCAACCCCTGCGTTTGTTCATCATCGACGCTCACGTCGCAGGTCGCCAGGAAACCGATCCGCCCCTGGTCTTCATCAACCCCGAGATCGTGCGTCTCTCGGAAGAGGCGCAGACCGGCGATGAAGGCTGTCTCTCCTTCCCCGGGATCTTCGTACCGGTCAAACGCGCCATGACCGCCGAGGTGAAGGCGCTGGACATCGACGGCAAGCCCTTCACCATCGAAGGCAGCGGTCTGTTCGGCAGGGCTCTGCAACACGAAACCGATCATCTGGCCGGGCGCCTGCTGATCGACATGGTGGGGCCGGTCAAGCGGCAGATCATCAAACGCAAGATGCGCAAGGATCCCGAGGCCGAGGCGCTTTGAGATACGCGCCTTCGCCGAGCCGGACAGGGTCATGCTGACCCTGGTCCTGTCGAACATCAGCTTTCGCGCCCGCCACGGCGCCACCGCGGCCGAGCGTCGGGGCTATCGCGGCTTCGAGGTCGATGTCGAGGTCGACGCCCCCTTGCAGACGGCCCAGTCCACCGATCGCCTGGCCGACACCATCGACTACCGCGAGGTCGCTCAGGTCATCCTGGACGTGGGCACGGGCAAGGTTCACCACCTGCTGGAGGCCTTGGCCCGCCACATGATCGACGCGCTGGCCGCCCGTTTTCCCCGGACCACCATTCGCCTGGAGCTGCGCAAGCTGAGCCCGCCCGGTTGCCCCGGCCGCCCCAAGTTCGCGGCCGTGCGCCTGGCCAGGGCCCCCCGCAAGTAACCCCGATCGGGCGGACTCCGTGGTGAACCTCGGCAGGCGCTAGTCGTCGTGGCGCGGACTCGCGCGCAGGGCCTTCTTGTCCGACTGCGCGTGCTTGTTGGCCAGCATGCGGTTCTTCGCGCGACGTGAGCGGCGGCGTTTCTGCCGTCTGATGCGTTCGGCTTCCTGCTGCTGCCGACTGGCGTGCCCGAGCCGCTCGGCCTCGATCTTGTCGGCCAGCAGTTTGCGCGCCAGATAGCGGTTGAGTCCTTGCGTGCGCTCCTGCTGACACTTCACCTGTGTGCCGCTCGGGCGATGGACCAGCACCACGCAGGTCGAGACCTTGTTGACGTTCTGGCCGCCCTTGCCCCCCGAACGTACGAAGCTTTCGTCCAGGTCCTCTTCGCGAATGCCCAGGGCGAGCAGGCGGGCGCGCAAGCTCTGGGCCTTTTCGGACGAAACCGGTAACTGCGGTCCCGCCTCGCTCACGTGCCGTCGTCCTCGTCGTCCTCACCGCTGTCGGTGTTGTTGACGTCTTCCCAGAAGCGATCCCAGGCTTCGCTGGTCGAGGTCAGGGCGATGGCCATCCCCGGCGAAGTGCTGCCTTCGTGGCTACCTTCCAGATCAGAGAAACAGCGCACCACCACCCCCACGGCAAACACCAGATCCCCGCGCGGCCCCAGCACGCGCACGCGCAGCAGGGTCCCCACACGCCGGGTCTCCGAGGAGGCCACGAACAGGCCTCCCCGGCTGACGTCCATGCTCCGCCCCACGAAGCTGCTGCCCATGTCGGTCAGCTCCATGCGGACCTGGATGGGGCTGCGCCGCGAAGCTCGGCGTTCTTGCGAGGGCGAGGCTCCGTTCTTGGGCATGGTTGCCCTTAGGGGGCGGGTGCGGCGGCGCTGGCCTTGGCGCGCTTGTTCCGCTCGGCCATGACGTCCTTGAGAAAAGCCTTGGCGGCTTCATCCCAGGTGTCGCCGAAGGTCTGCGCGTAGGCCTGGGCTTCCTCGCGGCTGCCGGCGGCGGCCGTCCCCAGGTTGTTGGGCATTCCGCCAGCTCGGTTGATGAGCACGCTGCCGAAGTGGGTGTTGGCCTCCAAGCCCTTTTGCAGCGAGGCCTGCGCCGCCTCTTTGTCGCCGGCCGCGAACTGCGCCAGACCCAGGCTCATCAGGGCACGACCCGCGCCCGCCTCGGCCTCGGCCGCGACCTTGAGGATGGGGACCGCATCCGCCGGCTTCTTGAGCTTGAGTTGGGCCGCGGCGGCGATCAGGCGCGCCTCGCTGCCCACCGGTCCCTGGTCCACGGAGTAGACGCGTTCCAGGTCAGCCAAGGCGTCGTCGTAGCGCTCCTGATCGAAGGCCAAGCAGCCGAGGGCGTGGCTGGCGCGCAGATAGGCCTGGGCCTCTTTGCGCGAGAACGCGTCCTTGGCACCCGAAGCCTTGAGTTCCGCGGCGAGACTCTCGGAGACGCGCAACACCTCGTTGAACTCCTTGCGCGCGCCGTCTTGATCGCCGCCCCGTAGCTTGGCCAGGCCAATGGCCACCAGGGCGTCGCCCCAGTCGGGCTTCAGCGCCAGGGCCGCGCGGAATTCCTTCTCGGCCGCGCCGGGCCGGCGCTGTTCGAACAACCGCCAGCCGCTGGCCAACAGCTCGTCGGCATCGGGCGCCGCGGGCGGAACCACGGTGACGCTCTCGTCTTCGGCCAGGTGGCACTTCTTGTACTTCTTGCCCGAACCGCAATGGCAGGGATCGTTACGCCCGAGGCTGGCGAGGTGGGCGCGCGCGGCTTCGAGCTTCGTGTCTTTTTCTGGTGTTTCGCTCTTTTTGGTCACGGGCGTAGTTTACCGATCATGCGGTCGATTCGACAGAGAGAAGTCGCGCTTTGATGCGAAGGTTATCGACTGAACGGGCTCAGCCGCGCCACCTCGGTCTGCAAGCGCGCGAGCACGGCTTTGTCGACATCGGACAGCCGGATCCCCAGGCGGTGTTCCTGCTTGGCCACCACCTTGCCCTTGCCGGCGAAGAGGGAATGGCCCTCGAAGCTCTCGATGACCACCTCGAAGATGGCCCCCAGGTTCACGTTCTCCTCGCAAGGCACCACGAAGCCGCCCAGGCGAATGTTGAGCAGGGGGTTGTTGATGAAGTAGCCGACCGTGGCCGGGGTCAGTTTGACGTGCAAGTCGCGCCCGCTGATCATCAACCCCGGCTGCAGCGAGGTGGCACCGCGCAGTGGGTTGGCGCGCCCCGTTTCGGGCGGGAAAGGCGAAGGTGAAGGCACAGGTGTGCGGGAAGGCGAGGGCACGGGGCTGATGAAATCGAGCGGCATGGAGGGCGCGCGGCCTTCCTGCTCGTTGACCATCACGATCCTCTCGAGAAACCGCCGGGCCTCCTGGTCCAGCTCGCGAAAGCGCACGCCCATCCCGGCCATGGGCGCGCTGGCCACGCGCACCACCTCGCCCTTGCCCTTGAACAGCGAGAGCCCGTCGGCCAGGGCCAGCTCGAAGTCGATGAGGGTGCCCACCGGCCGCGGATCCGAACAGGACAGGAACATGCCGGACCGGCTGATGTTCACCGACTGCATCTCGTGAAAGTCCAGGATGCTCTCGTAGCGAATCTTCACCGGCGCGGCGACCGAGATGCGCGGCTCGCGCTCCTGCATATCCGGGCGCATCGGTCCGCCCTCGCCGACGAAGAACGCGGTGGGGGTAGGACGAGCGGGGACGCTGGAGCTGCTGGGGTAAGCGGCGCCTGATGTCCGACGCCCTTTATCGTCAGGCATGGCGAATGGTCATGTTTTGGGGGCCACGAATTCAGGCGGATTGCGCCCTCCGCTACCGAAGAAGAACTCCTCCGCCTGCTGGAGAAGAATCTGCTGTCCCATGGGCGAAGTCAGGTCGAGTCGGAACTCGTTGACGATGCGCTTGGAGTACTCGACCCATTCCATCCACGCTTGCTGGGAGATCTGGTCGTAGATCCGCTGTCCCAGCTCGTTGTTGAAGGGCTTGTAGGCGATCCCGGGCAGCTCCTGCCCCAGTTTTGCGCACTTGACGATGCGAGGCATTGGCGTGAAAGGCATTGTAGCAGGGTATCGTGACGGAAACCCAGACGGACATCGTCCACGACCACGACCCTGCGCGGCTATCGCAGGATAGCGGGCATCGGCATGGGGCACCCGGTTTCTGCACCACGTTTCTCGCCGGTTGCCACCCACGACGGCGGCGCCATGATTGTAAGAGGGAATGGGAGGATGGGGTACGTCCAGTATGCGCCGGCCGGAGCGCGCTAGCCCCCGTGGAGGAGAGACATCATGAAGGACGGGGAACGACGCTTGCGCATCGGCATTTCGGGCTCGTACGGGGGAATGAACATGGGCGACGAGGCCATTCTGGAAGGCATGCTGGCGCAGCTTCGCAGCAGTCTGGCCGCCGACATCACGGTGTTCACACGAGATCCCGCTGACACCCAGGCCCGGCACCAGGTCGAGCGCGTCGTGCCGGTCCGCCAGCTCACGCGCAAGGAAATCGCCCCCGAGGTCCAGTCTCTGGACCTGTTCATCTTGGGCGGCGGTGGAATCCTCTACGATGACGATGCGGAGACCTATCTGCGCGAGGTCTTCCTGGCCCACGAGGCCAAGGTGCCGGTGGTGACCTGGGCCATCAGCGCCGGGCCCCTCAGGCGGCAAAGTGCACGCAACGCCGTACGCGCCGGTCTGAATGAAGCGGCGCTGATCACCGTGCGCGATCGCGAGGCCTACCGCCTGCTCGAAGACTTGGGGGTGACGCGCGAGATTCACCTCACGGCTGATCCGGCCTTCTTGCTGCAACAGAAAGACCTCTCGATGGACGCGCTCCGTTCCGAAGGCGTGGAGTTCCAGCGACACCTCATCGGCTTTTCGGTGCGTGAGCCCGGTCCGGCCGCGCCCGACATCGACCCCGAGCACTACTACGCGCTCTTGGCCAATGCCGCCGACTTTCTGGTGGAGCGGCAGGATGCCGACGTGCTCTTCGTTCCCATGGAAGTGACCGACGTTCAGCACAGCCACGCGGTCATGGCTCACATGCAATGTGCGGAGCGGGCCGAGCTGCTGCGCAGACGCTATTCGCCAGGGCAATTGCTGAATCTGGCAGGACGGCTGGATTTCGCGGTCGGCATGCGCTTGCACTTCCTCATCTTTGCGGCCTTGCGAGGAACGCCTTTCGTGGCGCTGCCCTACGCCTCCAAGGTCACCGGTTTGCTCACCGCCCTGGGTATGGAGGTCCCCCCCTTCGGCAACGTCGGAGTTGGCCAATTGCTCGGTCGCATTGATCGCGCGTGGGACACCCGCAACGAGATTCGCGCCAAGCTCGGCGCGTGCGTCCCAGCCCTGGTGGTTCGCGCACGCCACACCCACGAGCTGCTGCTGGGGATTGTGCAGGAAAAGCTCGCCCGTACGTAGACTCGCTCTCAGGCGGCCCAGCGTTCGATGCCGTTGTCGACCGCCAGCAAATCCGCCGCCAGGCGGTGGCGAGCGTGGTGCAGGCGAGACATCACGGTGCCTACCGGGCAGCCGGCGGTCTCCGCGATCTCTTCGTAGGAGCAATCCTCGAACTCGCGCAGGTTGATGGCCTGCTGATGAACCGAGGCCAAGCGCGCCACGGCCGCGCGAACCATGAGCTGCATCTCGCCCAAGGCGGCAGTGTGCTCCGGCGTGATCTCGTACGAGGCTTCCAACCTGGGCTGCTCGTCGTCTTCGCGCTCGTTGGTGGCCGCTACGTCGGGGCGGCTGGTGTTTCGGCGCAGGATGTCCAGGCTGGCGTTCATCACGATGCGATGAATCCAGGTGGTGAACGAGGCCCTGCCTTCGAAGCGATCGATGTTCCGCCATGCCTTGACCAGCGCCTCTTGCACGGCGTCCTCGGCGTCCTCGCGGTTGCGTAGAACCTTGAGAGCGATGGCCAGGGCCCGCGGCCGCACCTGCTCCAGCAGAGGCCGCAGTGCTTCCCGGTCGCCCGCCTTGACCTGGTTGGCCAAGAGAGACGTCTGGTCGCATCGGGCCGGTGGCTCCTCCAACGTGTCCGGCTTTGGGGCAGAACCGCCACCCAGCGACCGACCTGCCACGCCCCTGTGTGGCGGTAATGCTTTCAGGTCCGCTAACTTGGTGAAATCCGTGGTGGTTTGCATGGCAACAATTGACTTGTGCAAAGCTGGGGCCGCTTTGCTGACGCGAGCGCGCACCATGCCGCGGGTCGCCGTCTAGACACGCGCCGGCCAGAGTCCTTGGCTATACTCCGCCCGGCATGAGCGACATCGAGCGGGTCCGACACTTCCTGCGCCTGGTGCGCAGGCGGGCCCTGCTTGTGCTGGGGCTGCGCGCGGCCGGGTTGACCGTGGTGGCCATGCTCGCCGGAACGATCCTGTTGGCCTTGCTTGCCGCCTGGAGGGGGCCGAGCCATTCCTGGTCGGTGGTCACGGGGCTGGTGCTGTTCGCCATCCTGTTCGTGGGGTTGGTCTGGGGTCTCGGGTTGCCCGCGCATCGTCTGCGATCGCTGCGCGCGGTGGCGGTGCATGCCGGCCGCCGCCACCCCCCGCTGGCCAGCGACCTGGTCTCCGCGATCGAGCTGGATGACCGTCAAGGAGCGGGGGCTTCGCCGGAGATGCTGCGCGCGTTCTTCGGCGTGGTGGCGGGTGCGGTCGCGCCTTTGGATGTGAAACGGCTGGTGCCTTTGCGAGAGGCGCTGCCAGCAGGGGGCGCTGCCGGCGGGGCCGTGGTGGTCTTGCTCTTGGCTGCTCTGCTTTCACCGGGCACGCTGGGTCGCGGGCTGCACCTGTTGGTTCACCGGCCCAGTCGTTTCGAGGGCTCCACCCTGACACGCGAGCCGCTGGTGGCCGATCTGCGCATCACCTATCAATACCCGGCCTACACCGGCCTGCCGCCACGGGTGGTGGAAGGATCCACGGGCGACGTCGTGGCCTTGCGGGGCACACGTGTCTTGTTGGAGATGCGGCCGCTCCAATCCGCGCGCAAGGCGATGCTGCTGTTGGGTGAGGCGGGCGAGGCCGGCGAGATCCCGGCGACACTCGCCCAAGGTCGCCTGTCCGCACGCATGCTCATGGAACGTGACGGTGCCTACCGGGTGTGGCTTTCGCCGCTCTGGGGGCGAGCGCTGGTGGAGGCCCGCCCTCACCGCATCGTGACCGAGACCGATCGCCCCCCCGAGGCCGACATCATGGCCGCGGCCGACCGCCTGGAGCTCCCCACACCGCGGCCCATCGAGGTGAGCTATCAGGCGCGCGACGACTATGGCCTCCATCGCGTCGAGCTGGTGTACAAGGTGAACGACGGCCCCGAACAGCGTCTCGCCTTGGAGGATCCGCAGGGCGCGCGCGCACGACGGGGCACCACCCTGTTCGAGCCGGCCACCGCCATGCTGACCCCGGGCGCGCGCGTGGCCTACCACATCGAGGCCTTCGATCGCGACGACGTCTCGGGCCACAAGATGGGGGCATCGCGCACGCTGTACCTCGTGATCGCCAATCCGCGCGAGGGCGTGGAAGAACGCCTGGCCGCCGAGCGCGTGGTCTTGGACAAGTTGTTGGTCACGCTGGCGGATCGCATCGAGTTCGGCGACAAGGGCGCGGGTTCCGAAGCCGGCGCCCTGGAGGTGCTGTGGCGCTGGCGCGATCTGCACGACAGCGAGGAGTCGCACCTGGTGCTGTTGGGTCGCCTGGTGGACGAGCAACGTCGCCGCGCCACCGGCGCCAAGACTCTGGTGGCCAGCCTGGGCAACATCGCTGATCGCCTGGGCCGGCAGATGCGCGAAGAGGCGGACTTGCTCAAGGGGCTGCGCAAGCAGGCGGATCGCGGGACCTTGACCCTGTCGCGCCTGACGAAGCTTCAGCGCGCCGGGGCTCGCCACATCCTCGAGCTGGAGAGTGCGGTGCTGGTGCTCGACGATCTGATCGGACGCCAGCGGCTGGAGGATCTGGCCGAGCTGGGCAAGGATCTGACGGCCGCGCACCAGCGCCTGCAGGATCTGTTGGCCCGCTATCAAGCCGCGGGCGACGAGGCCCTGCGCCGGCAGATCGAACGCGAGATTCGCGAGCTACGCGCGCGCATCGCCGAGTTGGCACGCAAGATCGCCGAAGTGAAGAGCCGCAACGAGGTCGCGCAGGATTGGATGAACATGCCTGACACGCGCAAGCTGATGGAGCAGGCCGCGCGCCTGGACAGCTTGCTGGAGAAGGGAGACTCCCAGTCGCTCGGCCAGGCCCTGGCCGAGCTGGGACGTTCGCTGGAGTCGCTGCAACAGGCGTTGGACGAGAACGCCGACCAGTTCACGCACGAGCGTTTCCCGCAAGAGAGCCGCGCCCTGGCCGACGTGATGAAGAAGATCGGAGACATCGAAGGCGATCAGCGCAACCTGGCCAGGGAGAGCAAGGCCTTGGCGGGTGAGGCCGAGGCAGAACAAGAGAATCGCATGGCCGCACAGTTGGAGGCCCTGTTGGCCAAGGCCAAGCAAAACCTCGAGGGCGTGCAACGACGGATCACCGGCGCGCCCCCGCGCGAGGCCGGATCCGGGCTGGCAACGGATCTGGAACGGGCGCGCGAAAGCGTCCGCCAGTTGCGCCGACAACTGCCAGCCAAGGAATGGGCCGAGGCGCGCAAGGAGAGCGAGAAGCTGGTGTCGGGGCTGCGGCACGCGCAGAACGCGCTGGCCCAGCGGGCCGCCGGCCGAGAGGTGTCCTCGGCCTTCGAAAGCTACGCGAGGCAGATCAACGAGGCGGGGGGGCTTGCGCAAGACTTGGCGGCGGACCTGGCGCGGCTGGTCCCGCGTGGCAACGAAGCCCTGACCCCGGCTCAGCGCGCGCAGGCCGAGGGCCTGGGCGAACGCCAGGACAGCATCGGCGAGCGCACGGAACGTCTGGCACAAGAACTGGAGAAACGCCAGGGTCAGGTGCCGGGCGCGGACATGGCCAGTGGCGAGCTGGGCGGAATCGCAGGGCAGATGCGCCAAGGAAGCAAGGATCTTCGCCAGGGCGGCGCCGTCGAGGGCGCGGGCCGCGCGCAAGAAGCCGCCGACCGTCTGGCCAAGCTACGCGAGTCACTGGGCCAGAGGCCCATAGGCGGCGGTCGCAGCAACCGCGAGCCGGTGCGCATCCCGGGCGCCGACGAATCGCGGGCCCCGCGCGAATGGCGCGAGGACCTGATGGAGGCCATGCGCGAGCAGGCGCCCGAACGCTACCGCGACGAAGTCCGTCGCTACTACGAGGAGTTGGTGCGATGAGGGATGTGGCACCAAGCAAGCGGGAGAGCTCTCTGCATCGCGGATCGCGGAGGGTGGGTCGCGCGACCTGCAGGCCGCAAGCCGTTCTGCGGAGTTTGTGGCTTGCGGCCCTCTTCCTGATCGCCGCGCCCGCGCAAGCCCAACCCACCATCAATCTCGGCCATGCCGAAGCGGTGATCGAGCTCTACCATCAGTGGCGCTTCGCCGAGGCCGAGCGGGCCCTGGAGGAACTGCGGCAGAGCTCCCCCGGCCAACCCGAAACCTGGTACGCCGAGGGTTACGAGCGTTTCCTCAGCGGTGCCTATCCCGAGGCCATCGCCAAGTTGAAGGCGGTGGGCGCGCGTGGGCCCGTGGGCGAGCTGCTCCACCTGGCTGAGGGGGCGGCGACCAGCATCGCCGGACACGAGGAGCGCCGCTCTCCCCACTTCGTGATTCGCTTCCCGCCGGAGGACGCGGTGCTGGCCGACTACGCTCTCGAAGCCTTGGAGGCCGCCACCACGGCGCTGGGACAAGATCTCGGCTTCACCCCACCGCGCGTGATTCCCGTGGACATCCTGCGCAGCCCCGCCGATCTGGCCCTGGTCACGGCCCTCACGGTCGAGGAGGTGGAACGCACGGGCACCATCGCGGTCTCCAAATGGGCCCGCATCATGCTCACCACCCCACGGGCCATGCGCCTGGGCTACGCCTGGCTGGACAGCCTGTCGCACGAGCTGGTCCACTACGCCATCGCCCACCTGACCCAGGATCGCGCGCCGGTCTGGCTGCAGGAGGGCTTGTCGAAGTTCCTCGAGACCCGCTGGCGAAACCCACCGCGCCTGGATTTGGCGCCCTCCATGCAGCACCTGCTGGCCAAGGGCCTGGCCGCCAACCGCCTCATCAGCTTCGAGGCCATGCACCCCTCGATGGCCAAGCTGCCCACGGCGCAAGACGCGACCCTGGCCTTTGCCGAGGTGACCACCGTTGTCGGGCTCTTGCACGCGACCGGCGGCACATCCGCCTTGCGCCAGGTGCTGTCTTCCGTCGCCGCGGGCGCCGACGCGCGCCTGGCCGCCGCCCGCGCCTACGGCGGCAGCGGCACGTGGTCCGATTTCGAAAAGGCGTGGCGGGCCTTCATGGTGGCCCAGCACTACAAGGTCATTCCTGGTTTCGAGGTGCTGGCGCCCAAGTATCGCAAGCGCAGCGCCATCGCGTCCCGGCGTGCGCCGTTGGAAGACGAAGCCAGCCAGAGCCGCGCCGGCGCCGAACGTTTTCTGCGTCTGGGCAACATGTTGCTCCAGCGCGGCCGCACGCGCGCGGCCGCCATCGAGTACGAGAAGGGAGCCAAAGAAGCAGGCCCGGACATGTGGATCTTTGCGGTGAAGTTGGGACGCAGCTATCTGGCCATGGGCGAGGCCGATCGCGCGCTGGCCGCGGTGGCGCGCGTGCAGAGCCTGTATCCCGAAATCCCGTGGCCCAACCTCATCGCCGGGCAGGCGTTGCTGGCCAAGGGCGACGCCGCCGGCGCGGTCGCACCCCTCTTGGCCTCGCTGGCCGCCAACCCCTTCGATCCCAGCGTCCACTGCAGCCTGGTCGAGGCCTACAAGAAGCTGCCCAGCGAAGCCGTCCCGACAACCCGCCGCCAACGCGCCGAGCGCGACTGTCGAGCGCTGACCAGGTAGAGGCTTCGCGTGGCCGGCGCAGACGCCAGGGTCAGTGGATCGCGCGTTTGATCTCGACCGTGTTGCGCTGCGAGCGGCGGTGGCGTTTGCGCACGACCTTTTCGGCGCGGCGGCGCATCTTGGCCGGCGAAGGCAGACGTCCTGGCAGGGGTGTCTGCTCGCTGTCCGGCTCCTCGAAGTCGCCCGGGCGACAACCGAACTCGAAGATGGTGACCTCGCGCCTGCCCCGCTCGCCCAAACGAAGGGGCATGACCGAGGCGCCGATGCCCGCGCCCACGTAGACCGCGCCGCCGTTCCGATCCGCCTGGTGGCGCGAACCGTAGAGCCCGTGCACGTATTTGTGTCCGCCGATGCGCCCCACCGAGATCTCGTGCAGGCGAGCCACGGTGACCTGGCCCCCGTGGGTGTGGCCGGCCAGGACCAGCGGGATGCCGTGCTGCCAGAGTTGGTCGGCCTCTTCGGCGATGTGGGAGAGCGCCAGCACGGGGATATCCCGTCGCAACCCGGCCACCGCCTTGTCGATGCAGGCGTGGCCGGTGTACGCGTCGTCCAAGCCCACCAGCTGCAGGCGCTGTCCGTGCACACTGACGGTGGTGTTGGCGTTGCGCAGGATCTCGACCCCAGCCCGGCGCAGCGCCGCCGCCACTTCGTCAGCGCCCGCCCAGTGATCGTGGTTGCCCAGGACACCGAAAACCGGCGCCTTGAACCCTTGCGCAAGCTCGACCAACTGGTCCAGATACATCTGGCTGTGGCACACGAAATCGCCGGTGATGACCACCAGATCGGGCTGCTCGGCGTTGGTCAGGGCCACCGCCTCCTGCTGAACCGCGAAGGGCGTGACCCGGCCCACGTGCTGGTCGGTCAGGTGGGCGATGCGGATCGGCTCCATCGCCCCGGCATAAACCCCAGGTCCCGCGAAACGCCGTACCCGAATGCGCGAGGCTCGGGCCGGGGTCGGAAGACTCTGTCTAAGTAATTGGCTCCAGCCAAAGGGCGGGAACAACATTTCGGCTAATTGTGGCTTGCCATACGGATTAGTCCAGCGGTGTTCTTGTCTGGTCAGCCCCCTGGCCCGAGCGTCCGTGTGCGCTTTCAGGTAGGAAGGGAATGACAAGACTCGTCGCATGAACTATCGGCACTTTTACAGGAAACCCATAAGAGCGGCCCTGAAGGCGTCGGGGTTTTCCAGGTTGGAGAGGTGACCAGCCCCGGGAATCAGGACCACGCGGGCCTGGCTAATGCGGGCGGCCATATCCTCCGCCTCAGCCGGCGGGCTCAACACGTCCTCGCTGCCCACGACCAACAGGGTCGGTACCTTGATGCTGCCGAGCTCGGGTGTTCGGTCAGGCCGATCGCGCAGCGCGCGGATCGCCGCGATGACCGTGGCCGGGGCTTGTTCGCCCAGGCGTCGCACCTGCGCGCGAAGGCTGTCGCTGGCTTTGGCGGAGAGCAAGCGGGGAATCTGCTTGTCCAGCAGCGCGGCCGCGCCCTGGGTCTCCACCAGCGCAATGGCGGCTTCTCGGCCCTGGAGCGCCTCGGACGAATCGGCATCCGCCTTGGTGTCGGCCAGGATCAACGAGCTCAGGCGCTTGGGATGGCGAGCCGCGAACGCCAAGGCCACATAGCCCCCCATGGACATCCCGCCCACCGTGGCCGTGGGGATCTTCAGCGCATCCAAGAGCGCGGCCACGTCGTCAGCCAGATCCGCGATGGAGAACCGATCGCTGCCCAGATCCGAGTGCCCGAAGCCACGCAGGTCCGGAGTGATGATCTGGACCCGTTGAGCCAGCGCGGCCGCGGTCTCGCGCCACATCCGACCGTCGAAGGGAAAGGCGTGCAGCAACACCACCGGAGGGCCACTCCCCACCGACTCATACGCCATTTGCCGCGAACCGATGACGACCTTCATCTGGCAAAGCCTAGCAGATCCTTTGGGGAAACCCTGGGAGGGTTTCCATGCCTTCCCGCGTTTTCGCTACGTCGCGATCTGCGGAAAATTGCCCTTTTTGCGCGGGCGCTGGATGATCGCTGCGTGGATCCGACGCTGGACGACGCCATCCAACAGTTCCTCGACCACCTGCGGGTCGAGCGCGAGCTGAGCGTGGCCACGCTGGCGGCCTATGGTCACGACCTGGCCGCGTTCTCGCGCTACACCGTGGCTCGCGGACTGGTGGGCGTCGGCTCGATACGCACCATCGACATCCTGGAATACCTGAGCGCGCTCACGGAAAACGCTCTTTCCGCGCGCTCGCAGGCCCGGGCGCTGGTGGCCTTGCGCCAGTTTTTCAGATTCCTCAAGAGCGAGCGCCTGACCGCCCTCGATCCGACGGAAGACGTGGACCTGCCGCGCTTCGGCCGGCCGCTCCCCTCGTTCCTGACCGTGGCCGAGGTGGACCTGCTGCTGGCCGCGCCCGATCGCCGCACCGACCGTGGGGCGCGCGACGGCGCCATGCTCGAAACGCTCTACGCCACCGGGTTGCGCGTCTCGGAGCTGGTCAAGCTGCGCCTGCCCGACGTCAACTTCGACGCCGGCTATCTCATCACCGTGGGCAAGGGTGGCAAGCAGCGCCTGGTGCCGCTGGGCGAATCCGCGCTGGCGGCGCTGCGCTCGTACATCGAGGGCGCGCGCCCGCACTTTCTCCGTCCGGGACGCATGGCCAACACCGATGCGGTTTTTCTCACGCGGCTCGGACGCCGCATGACCCGCCAGGGGTTCTGGAAGATCCTGGGCGCCTACGCGCGCGCAGCCGGAATTCGCAAGGAGATCTCCCCGCACAAACTCCGCCACTCCTTCGCCACACACCTGGTGGAAAGAGGCGCCGACCTGCGCGCCGTGCAGGCCATGCTGGGCCACGCGGACATCGGTACCACGGAGATCTACACGCATCTCTCTCGCGCCCACCTGCGCACCGTCTACGACAAGTTCCACCCGAGAGCCTGAGAGCTTCCTTGCAGTCGTTGACACTGAGTACTGCCCGTACGACCATCTCGACGATGTCTTCTGACAGGAATACGGGATGCAAACGACAGCGGGTTTTCGTGCTGCTGCTCGGCCTGTCGGCTGCCCCCAACACTTCGCCACCGGGCCAGACCATCGGGGACCTGGGAGCGGTCAGGCAAGACGTACACGTCATCTACATCTCGTATGGAGCCCTGGACGGCCTCATGAGCAACGGCAAGGCGTATCACGATTACTTCGTGACCAACAATGTCCCCCACGTCTGGCAGATCGAGGCGAGCTTGGGACATGAACGCGTCACCTGGAATCGCAGCCTGTACAACTTCGCCCAGCTCATCTTCCGCTAGTGCGCGCCTTCCGATGGGCG
>CAZHUY010000061.1:11539-29453 GCA_964535465.1 uncultured Myxococcales bacterium | reverse complement strand
CCCCGATCATCGCACCGACGATCCCGAGAACGAGGTCGAACAGAAGCCTCTCCCCACGTTTGTTGACGATGAAGCTGGCGATACTGCCCGCCAGCAAGCCCACCAGGATCCAGCTTGCCATCGACATGGCTCACCTCCTTCACCCCCAGAACCTTTGGATGACGAGGCGCAGGCGCCGTGTCAGTTCAAGGGCTAGGCCGCGGGTTTGTCCAGACCCAGCAGCCCGCGCGCGGCCAGGTACGCATCACTGACCGCGAAACGCAGCAACTCCTGGAGCGGCCCCGACCGGCCTCCATGTCCGCGCAGGGTCTCCGGGTCAGGAGCGCTAGCAGCCCCCAACACGGCTTCGCGTCCCACGATGGGTACGGCCACACGCGCGCAACCGCACATGAGCAAGCCGGCGCGGTTGCCCGCCTCTCGCACGGCCTCGCGCCAGCGCAAGGGATCCAGGCTCACCTCAGCGTGCTCCTGGAACAACTCGCCCACACGCTTGGCGGCCTTGTACGGCAACGCCTTCTTCAGCTTGCTGGCCTGCTCGGCGGCGGCATCGTCGCTGCCGGCAGGGAATCGCGCGTGCTTGGGATGGAAGGCCTTGAGCAGACCCAGGAAGAGAAGGTCGAACTCGGGGGCTGGAAGGATCGCGGCCAACACGTTTTCGGCACGACTCAGCTCCAGGGCTCGGCCCATGCGGAAGCGCAGCTCGCACTGTCCGGCCTCGTCGGCCAGGCGTTGACCCACCACGATGGCGGGAGGCGCGACGCCCACCAAGGTCACGCCGTCGAAATCCCCATCCTGGCGCAGGTACAGGCTGGTGCGCCGGGCGCCCAGAGCCTTACCCGCCTGCCCGCAGATGAGCGCGATGGCTTGGTCACCCACGGTCGAGGCTTTGTCCTTGGCGCTCACTCCGAAGTCGTCCAGATTGGCCTGCACCAGCCCAGTGGCCCCTTCCCAAACCGTGGCCAGCACCTCGCCCATGAAATGCAGGTCCGGCTGCGGTTCCAGGTACTGGGCGTGCACGCCGTCTTCGAGACTCGCGGCGTAGGGATCGTCAGGTTTGCGTTCGGGGCTGGGGTGCTGGCTCAGGAAATCCTGTTCTTCCTCGCTGGCCAGGCCGAGCACCGACAGCACCTCGAGCAGACAACGGGCCTGATCGATCTGCCCGTGTCGAATATGGGCGGCGGCCAGGGCGTGCAGGGATTCCTCGCGCGTGGGATCGAAGCGCAAGATGGCCTTGTGATTCTCGATGGCCATCTCTTGGTGTTCGGCGCGGCTGCCGTAGATCTCGGCCAGCGCCAAGCGAGCCTCGACGCGCTGAGGATCGGCGACGATGGCGGCTTGCAGAGCCCCCACGGCGCCCGCTGGATCCGTCGAGACCAGCAAGGCCCCCAGCTTCGACCACAACAAGGCCCGGCGCCGCGCCAGCTCGGGCTCGGCCGCGGGCTCCGGCCATTGCGGCAAGACCCGCTGCAGGGTCTCGCACACGTCAGCTCCGCGCCCTGCATGTTCATAGGCCTCGCTCAAATCCCACATGGCGGTCTCGTCGGAAGGATCATCCTTGATCGCCTGCTCCAACATATCCGCGGCGCGCTCGTAGTTGCCCTGCTCCATCTCGAACTCGGCAATCTCGCGGCGACGCGACGCCCGTTCCTTGGGCTCGACCACGATGTCGGCGACCCGCCGCGCCGTCTCGATGGCATCACGCACTGCCCCGTCGGCTCGCTGGGCCGCCAGTGCCTTCTCCAACAGAGCGATGTGCGCGACGTCGTCGCCCGGCAGGCGGGCCACGGCCGCTTCGTAGGCCTCGCGGGCCGCACTGGTGTTGCCCAGCGCCAGATAGAGATCGCCGATCTGCTCGAACAATCCGCACTGCTCGGCGGGATCGCCGCTCGACTCGGCCACCAGGCGCAGCGAGCGCGCGGCCTCGAGCTTGTCGCCGCGCTCGATGGCCAGGTCGGCCAGGGCACGCAGGGTCTGGGGATGATGGGGTGACAGCTTGAGTGCGGCCTCATGCATGGCCGCCGCGCGCTCGGGCCGCTTCTGCCGCAGCTCCGCCAGGGCTCCGTGGGCCAGGGCCAGCGCGACCTCCTCGGGGTAGTTGGGCGCCGCCGCGTGCTCGGCGATGCCCTCGAAGTGGCTGGCGGCGTCGCGCCAACGGCGCGCCTGAAAGCGATTCTCGCCGAGCGCGATGCGCAGCATGAGTTGGCCCGGCAGGGCGCGATCCGCCTCGACCAATTGTCGATAGCCCTCGTCCAGACGACCCAGCTTCTCGTAGACCTCGCCCAACCGATGGTACAGCTTGGCGGTCTGCTCGGGCTGACCACGCATGCGCCGGAGCGCCTCGTTCAGGCGACGTTCGGCCCGATCCCACTGCTCCTCGCGGTACAGGATATCGGCCATGGTGATGACCGCGGGCAAGTGGTTGGGGTCAAGGTCCAGGGCTTCGTCCAGACGACGCTCGGCCTCGGCCAAGCCGTCGGGCTTCTCGCACAATGCGCGTGCCAGATTGGTCAGCACCGCGGCCTTGGCGGCCGGGCTCTCGCACAGGGCAAGCTGGCGTTCGTAGAGCGCCTTGGCCTCGTCGATGCTGCCCTCGCCGGTCAACATGGCAGCCAGCGCCGCCAGCGCCTCGGTGTTGTGGGGGTGCAGCTGGACGGCTTTGTCGAAGCACGAACGCGCCTCGACCGCCTGGCCAAGTTGATCGCGGAACACCGCGCCCGCCTCCAACAGGGCCGCAGCCTGATCGGGGCTGCCGGCCAAAGCATCAGCCCTGCGCAGAAGGGCCGATGCGTAGGATTGAAAGTCGTTGTTCTTGAGATAGAAGCGCGCCAGGGCCGCCAGCGCCACCGAATCCTCGGGCATGAGCGCCAAGGCCGCCTCGATGGCCTGCTCGGCCCCCTTGCTGTCGGCCAGATCGTCGGACTTGATCTGGGCCATCTCCAGGTTCAGGGCGGCAATCAGGCGCACGTCCTCGCCGGCCTTGGACAGAACCTCGATGCGTTGTTCGAGGATGCGCAGGGCCTCGTGGGCCAAACCGGCGTTGCGCAGATTGCGCAAGAGCGCGCTCGCAGTCTGCTCGTCGGAGAGCGCGTCGGGGCCCAGGCTGCGCAGGCAGGACGCCGCGGCCTCGGGATTGCCCAGCTTCTCTTCCAGGATGCGCGCGCGTCGCCACACCAGCTCGTTCTTCTCTTTGCCCTCGGCCATCTCGGCCCGTTGGCGCAACACCTCGGCCAGGGTTTCGAAGTGCCCCATGGCCAGGTGGAGTCGATCCAAGGCCGCCAGGGCCGCGCTGTCCTTGGGGAAGTGTTCGAGGATGTCCTCATAGATCTCCACCGCCCGCGCCGGCTGGGCCAGCTCCTGCTCGTGAATCTGGGCCAGGCGCCAGCGTGCCTCGCGCGCCTCGCCGCTGTCGCTGGTCAGTTCCAGCTCGCGCTGCAGGGCCGTGGCCGCCTTCTGCGCCATGCCCACGCGCCCGTAAAGGCGGGCCAAGGCCGCGTAGCCCGCACGCGCCTCCTGAACCAGCGCCGGTCGCCGCTCGTCCTCGGCCGAGAGCCCACGCTCTTCCTCATCGGTGCTGGCCACGTAACGCTCAAGGGTATCCACCGCCTCGTAAGGTCGTTCCAGCCGCCGCTCGTAGAGATCAGCCAACTCGAAGGCCCGCGCGCGCGCCTCGCTGCCTTCCAGACGGCCGCCCGGCACCGTGGTCCGGCGCTCCAGGACTTGCGCCAGGTCAGCCCAGCGCTCTTGGCTGCGAACCATCTTCTCCAGACGATCGAGCGCAGTGGGGTTGTTGCTGTCCAGCACCAGGACCTTGCGGTAGCGCTCCTCGGCCTGCGCGATCTGCTGCAAGTTCTCGCGAAGCTGTCCGATGTGCAGATGCAGCTCCACGGCTTCGGTGCGCGACGACTGCTCGGCCGCGCGCAGATAGGTGTCGCACACGCGATCCCACTGCTCACCCTCGGCCGCCAGACGCTCCATCTCGGCACGCACAAAAGGATCGGCGGTTTGCAGACGAAAGGCCCGCTCCAACGTGGCCAGGGCCATGTCTCGGTTGTTCGCCCCCTTCTCCCAAATCTCGGCCTGCTTCTTCAGATAGGCGTGTCGGGTGATCGGATCGGCGGGCAGAAGCTCGTAGGCCTGCACCCATTCGTGCCAGGGTGTCTCCAGGCCCACGCTGCTGGGCGCGACGCTGGCCACGGGCGGTTCGGGCAGCTCGGTGGAATCGACGATGTCCACATCGACGATCTCGATCTCGCCGGTGACCTCGTCGTACTCCAGGGTCGGGGTGGCGGAGCGCTCCTCCGCGGTCGGCTCCTCTTTGGCGGGCTCGGCCGCGGCCTCCGCCGCCGGCGGGGTCGCCGGGGCGGTCTCGGCGTCGCGGTAGGTGCCAATCAGGGTCGCCAGACGCCACAGATTGGCCCCGATCTCCTCGTCCTCGGGGGCCAGCCGGAAAGCGTTCAGGTAGGCGCGGAAGGCGCGCACACGGTCCTGCACCTTCTCCTCGACCAGGGCCGCGGCCCGTCGGGCCACCTGGACCTTGCCCGCGGTGGTGGTGGCGCGCGCGAAGCATTGCCCCTCCACGCCGAGCGCGTCCTCCCAGCGCCCGCTGACCTCTGCCAAGCGCAAGATGTTCTGCCGAACCGCCTCGTCGTCGGGCATGAGCGAGAAGGCGCGCAACAGCTCGTCCATGGCGCTCGGGGCGTCCGCCATCTGGTGTTCGCGCACCTCCGCGCGCAGCAACAACAAGTCGAAACGATCCTTCGCAGCGGCGCGCCCGTGCGCCACCTGGGCGTAGACGTCCAACAGCCCTTGCCAGTCCTTGGTCACACGGGACAAGCGCTCCAACTCGGGCAGCAGGATTTCCCCGGCGGGCTCGTGCACCAGCGCCTCACGCAGAACCGTGAAAGCGCGGCCCGGCTGATTCATGCGGCTCTCGCACAGACCGGCGACCTTGAGGGCCACCTGCACCTGAGCGGCCTCCTCGGTCGATCGGGCCCCCTCCCCCGCGTAAACCTTGATCAGATCCTCCCACAGCTCGTGCGTCTCGGAGATGGCCTCCAAGCGCGCCAGAGTGGCTTCCTCCGGGGCTTCGCCGTAGGCCCTGCGATAGATCTCGAAGGCCCGGCGCGGATCGCGCAGCATGTGCTCGGCCACCTCGGCCATCTGAAAGAGCAGCGCGCGCCGCTTCTCCAGGTCCTCGGTGTGGTGCAGGATCTTCTCCGCCGTCGCCAAGAACGACTGGCCGTCGGTGTTCTCGATGTAGAGCGGCGCCAGGGCCGCCAACGCCTCGCTCTGCTCGGGCTCGATCTCGATGACCCGTTCCAGCGCCGCGATGGCCTTGTGGCTGTCATGCAAGTGATCGCGACACAGCAGCGCGATCTCCAGACCTCGCGTCACCCTCTCCTTGGGCTCGGTGGCGAAGCTGAGTTGGCGTTCCGCCACGGTCACGACACGAGGCCAGTCCTGGCGAGCCTCCGCCACCCGCCGCAGCGCCTGGTGAGCCTCGACGCTCGCCGGATCCAGGTGACTGATGATGTGCTCCAGGGCACGCATCGCCTCGTTCGGATCTTCCAGCTTCTCGTCCAGCAGCGTGGCGCGCTGGAGAGCCAGAGGCACGGCCTCGGCGGGATTGGTCGAGATGGCGATGCGCCGATTCAAGAGGTCGGCCAACATCGACCAGTTGGACTGCTCGGTGGCCAGAACCGACAGGGCCTCCAGGCTCTCACGGTCGGTGGGCAGGAGGTGCAACAGTTCTTGCCACGCCTGCTGCGCGCGCGGGGCCTGCTTGAGTGTCTCGCCCGCCAAGCGCGCCAGCCGGCGTAGGGTCTCGGCCTGGACCGCGGGATCAGCCGCCTGCGCGGCGATCTGCAAGTCGAGCACGCGCGCCACATCCTCGTGTCGTTCGGTCTTCTGGTAGCCGGTCAACAACGCCTGCAAGGCGGGCGGATCGCCGGGCACGTGCTTGAGCACGTTGTCCCAGTAAGGTACAGCCCGGTCGAAATCGTCCATCTGGTTCTGCAGATGACCGGCGATTCGCCGCACCAGAGCCAGCTTCTCCTCGGGCGAGCGGGCGTAGCGTAGGTGGTATTCCAGCATCTTGACCAGACGAGGCCAATCGCTCGACTGCTCGAAGATGCTCTCCAGACGCGTGAGAGCGTCGCGATCGCTAGGAGCCAGCTTGAGGATCTGCGCCGCCGCCCATGAGGCAGAAGCCAGGTCTTGCAGTCGCTCCTCGTAGAGTCCGACCAGCCGACGCAGAAGATTGATCTTCTCGCCTTCGCTGCCCGCCTGCTCTACCTGGCTACGCAGCAGGGCCGCCAGGTCGGACCATTTCTCGGCTCGCTCGTAGCCGTCCACCACCGCCCGCAGGGCCACCACGTCCTTGGGCTCCAGGTTGAGGATCTCGCGGTAGACCTCGACGGCCCGGTCGGGCGCCTCCAGCTTGTCGACGTACAGCCGCGCCAGACGCCGCAAGATCTCGGCGCGTCCACTGGTCGGCGCTGCCGCCGCGTCCTCGGCCAACAGGGTCGCCATCTCTTCCCAACGACCGGCCTTCTGCAGGATACGTTTGCAGGCCTCACGCGCCCGCTGGTAGCTCGGGTCCAGCTCGGACATCTGCCGCCACACCGCCAAGGCCCGATCGATGTCGTTCAGCTTGGTCTCGGAGATGACCGCGACCTCTTCCAGGCGCGGCAACAGGTCGGCCGCTGGCACGCCGGCGTTGCGGTCGTGATCCAGCGCGAACTGCAGCACGTCGGCCAGCTCGCGCCAGGCGCCGCGCTGACGGAAATGCTCGGCATACGATCGCAGCGCGTCGGGATCGCTCGGGCGCAGCTTCAGGATGGCGTGCAGGTGTTGGGCGGCCTGCTCGCGGTCGCCCAGCCGATCTCGGTACAACGCGGCCAGCTCGCGCAGCAGTTTCAGACGAAACTCGGTGTCGGTGGCCTTTTCGAGCTGTTGCTCGCGCAGCTCGGCCAGCTTGCGATAGTCCTGCCGCTCAAGGTACAGGGCCGCCAGCTCTTGCGAGGCAGGCCCGCCGGAGGGCTCGATGGCGACGATCTCCTGGTAAACGCGGATCGCCTCGGCCATGTCATTGAGCGAGGTGCGCGCCAACTGAGCCCGCTTGAACAAAACCGCGATCTTCTCGTCGGAGCTATGAGCCCCGCTCACCCGCTCGCGCAAAAAGCGGTCCAGGTCGGCCTGGCGCCCGGCCGCGGTCAGCACCCGCTCCATCAAGGCCGAAGCCTCGGGGTGTCCCGGTACCGCCGCCAGGGCCTTGCGCAGCGACGCCACCGCGTTGTCCACGTCCCCGGCCTCGTGCCGACGGCGCGAGATCTGGCAGTACAGGCCGGCGGCCCTCTCGCCACCGTCCGCGCCGGTCCACTTGGGGTTGGCGAAGACCGAGGCCAGCGCCTCCAGCGCTTTGTCGTCGCGCGGGTACAGACGCACCACATCGCTCAGTTTCTGCGCCGCCTGCTGCAGGTCGCCCACCTTCTCGGCCAGCATGCGCCCCAGACGGAAGGTCAGGTTGGCCCGACGCTTGGGATCGGTGGTGGCGGCCAGCTCCAGCTCGTAGAGCCGACATGAGATCTGGTACTCGCCCAGTGCGGTAAAAATCTTGCGCGTTTGCTCGACCGTCTTGAGAACGTCGGGGGTGATGCTGCCGCGCAAGGCCGGCGTGGCCACCACCTTGGCGATGCGCTTGATCTCCGGCCCCGAGGCCTGCTCGGTCTCGGTCTTCAGCTCGGTGATGCGCTGCTGATCCTGGGCTTGCGCAACCGCCGCCGCCTCCATCTCCAGCATGGTCAGGTGCTCGGCGGTCCGCCCCTGCTCGCGGTAGATGTCCTTCAATCGCTTGGCGGCCTTGCGATGGCCGGCATCGCGGCTTACGGCATGCGCCAAATCCGCCTCGGCGCCCGCGGTGTCGCTCAGGTGGTCCAGGCGGACTTCGGCCGCAAGATAGAAGAATTCTGCGGCCTTGGCCTGATCGTCGATGGCCTGGGCGCGGGTCTCGTACAGGGTAACCAGTTTGTCGAAACGTCCTGATTCTCGATACGACTTACGCAGGGCCACAAACGCGTCATGGTTCCCTGGCTCGCTTTGCAGAACCTGTTCGTATTCGCGTTCGCTGGGCATTTCGGGGCCCTCCGGAGGCTATGGCCGACGACACGGACAAGCTATGACGACGACGCTAACGGAACCGCCACGCTAGCATCACCGGCCCCGGAAATCTATTCACTGATATGGAAACCCTGGGAGGGTTTCCATACCTTCCCGCTCCCCCGGCACGAGCGAGCAAAGCTCGCCTGTGCCAACGCGTCCGATATGGAAACCCAGGGAGGTTCCCTCGGGGACTTGGGCCTGCACATGGCCCTTCCGGCGCCTTCGCGAATACGGCCACCCACGCGGGGAAGCGTCAATGGGGGCTTCCGCGAGACTTCAGGGCGGCCAACCGCCGCTGGACATCACGGAAGCTAGGGTCGCGCTTACATACACGTTCAAAGTAGTACAGGGCCTCGGCCCGATCCCCCTTGTTGTAGAAGACATTGCCCAACAAGAAGTAGAGCTGAGTCGCCTCGTCCTCGGTCGCCCGCGGACGCCTGAGTGCGTCCTGATAGCACCGGATGGCCTCGGCGTGATTGCCAAGCGCCTCTTGGCTCTCTCCAATCATGGTCAGGGCAAAGACCTCGCGCTTGGGATCGCCCAGCAGGGACGTGAAGTGCGCAATGGCGAGGTCATGCCGTTCCATGGTCTTGTTCATCACCCCCAGGTCGGCTTCGGTGTCCAGATCCTGGGAGGAGACCGGACTCTTGGCGGCCTGTGCCATCGGTTCGACCACGGCGGGCACGTTGGGGGCCGGTGTGGGCATCTCCCATTCAGGTTCGGGGGCGGGGGCGGGGTGGGCCACCCCTCGGCGACTGTTGTGTAGCTTTGCTTTCCGGTCCGCGATCAGCGAGTGACCGGGGTGGCGCGCCTCCAGCTCAACCAGCAGGGCGTGTGCATCGTCCCACAACTCCTGCTCGATGAAGAAGTCGACTTGCTCCAGATCGCTCAGCATCGCCTCGGAATGCTCTCCCCCCATGGGAGTGGCGAAGGGAGGGCCCTGGGGCCTGCTTGTCGTGCCCCCATCCAGAAGGCCATCGATGTCCACCTCTGCCTCCGGCGCGGGCGCGAGGTTGAGGACGTTCATGCTCGAGATGGCCGTCTTGCCATTCTCCATCACGTCCGACTCCTCGACAGCGGACACGGGCGAAGACGGGGTCCGCTCATCCGCAAAGCCTTCCGCGAGCTCCGCATCATCCACCTTGGCGCTGCCAAAGGCCGCGGCCAGCTCGGCCACCGCCCCGGTTCCGGCCTCCTCCTCCTCGCTCAGACCGTCGCTGAGCAGCTCGATCTCTCCGCTGTCGATCGACTCGGGCTCCGGAGTCGCGACCTTCTGGGCCGCAACCGACGAGTGCGTTCCGGTCGAGCTCACCTTGCCCCCGATCATGGCCAACACGTCCGCCGCCCGTCGGGCCTGGGGGTTCAGTGACAGGGCACGCCGGGCATAGTCGGCCGCCTCGACGCGACTGACCGGCAGGAGCTGTTGGGCCAAGACCTCCATCTCGGCCGCGGCCTCCGACTTGCGCCCGAGTTGCACCAGGACCGCGGCCAGACGCTCGTGTGCCCCGGTGTGCGTGGGTACCCGATCGAACACGCGACGCAGGTGCTCGGCCGCGCGTTCCACCAGCCCATATTTCACGAAGGTATCGGCCTCGGCCAGGATGCGTTTGATCTCGGGATCGTCGTCTGGCTTCTCCACCATGCCCGAGGCGATCGCCAGGCGATCCGCGGGGCTGGGCGGGAGGTCGGCAGAAGGGGTCTTGTATCGGTTCTGCAGCGCCTCCGGCACCTCCATTTCACTGAAGGTGATGGCGTTCGAACGCGGCACGGGCACAGACACCGGCGTCAGAACAGGGCTGGACAAGGTGGGCATACGGTGCAACGGAGCGGCCGAGCCGCGTCCCCCTTCGGTGCCCGTGCGACCGAGCATGGCGCGCAGCTCGGCGTCGTTGGGATCGAGGGCCAGGGCCCGTTGGATGGTCTGGTTGCGCTCGGACATGCGCCCGGAATTGGCGTAGACGCGGCAGAGCTCCTTCAAGACCGGCAAGCTCTTGTTGGGCTGCCCCAACTGCTCGAAGCTGCGGGCCAGCAGGTCGAGAACTTCGGGATCGCTCTGGTTGGCCTCGAAGGCCGGCTTGATTCGGGTGAGCGCGGCGCGAGGGTTGTTGCGATCGAGATAGACACGCGCCAACTCCAGGCCCAACACCAGGTCGTCAGGCTGGTAGTAGAGAACGCGCTCGGCCACGCGCGCGAATTCATCGGCGCGTCCCTGCGACTTGAGCAAGTTGGCGGCCTCGCGGAACTCGACGACGGCGTCGTCATTCTGCCCGGCCTGCACCGCCAACTCCGCGTAACGAATCCGGGTGGCGACGTTTTCCGGATTCAGCTCGAGGATCTGCTTCAGGGCAGCCAGGGCCTGGGTAACCTCGCCGGCCCGCAGGTGCAGGGCCACCGCCTGCTCGAGCTGCTGAATCGCGTCTGAGAAGAGCCCGAGCTGTCGGTAGACATCCGCCAGCTTGGTACGTGCCCCCACCGATTCGGGCGACAGCTTGATGATGTTCTTATAGACGGCGACCGCGCGCTGGAAGAAACCCTGCTCGACGTAGAGGTCCACCGTCTTCTGGTAGACCTCGGTGGCCTTCTCATTTTGGCCAAGCCGCACATGCACCTCGGCCATGCGCAACCAGGTGCGGGTGTCTTTCGCATCTTCCTTGACGGCACCCTGAAGTTCGATCAGGGCCTTCTCGAGGCTTCCCCGTTCAAGGTACTTCTGCGCTGCTGCAAGGTGCTTGTCTTTCTTCGTTACCACCAGGCAAAGTCCGCCTTTAAGTGTTACCGGCTAAGGTAACCCTGTAAAGCATTGGACAAAAGTTTGCAGGCATATATTCCCAGCGCTTCGCGCCATGGGGGCCCGCCGCAGAAAGGTCCAGGAACCCCGGGCTACATTCGCTCTAGGAAGTGGGTATCGAAGCGGCCCGCGATGAATTCAGGGTGATCGATGATGCGCTTGTGCAGGTCGGCGTTGGTCTTGATGCCCTCGACCACCACCTCGCCCAAGGCCCGCCGCAAGCGTGCCAAGGCCACGTGCCGGTTCTCGCCGTGCACGATCAGCTTGGCCACCATGGAGTCGTAATATGATGGAACGCGGTAGCCGGCGTAGATGTGGGTGTCGACGCGCACCCCGGGCCCGCCCGGCAGGTTCAGGGCGGTGATGAGTCCGGGCGAGGGGGCGAAGGTCACCGGATCCTCGGCGTTGATGCGCACCTCGATGGCGTGGCCGCGCGGCCGCATGTCGGGGGGCAGGCGCAGCGGCTCGCCAGCGGCCAGCTTCATCTGCTCACGCACCAAGTCCAGCCCGAACACCGTCTCGGTGACGGTGTGCTCCACCTGGATGCGGGTGTTCATCTCGATGAAGTAGAAGCGCTTCTCCTCGTCCAGCAAGAACTCCAATGTCCCGACCGTGCGGTAGCCAATGGCCGAGGTTGCCTTGCGCGCGGTGCGCAGCAGCTCCATGCGCCGGGCATCGTCCAGCGCCACCGAGGGCGCCTCTTCGATGAGCTTCTGGTGCCGGCGCTGAATCGAACACTCGCGCTCGCCCATGGCAATGGCACAGGAACCATCGCCCAAGACCTGAACCTCGATGTGACGGGGCCTGCCGATGTAGCGTTCGAGATAGACCGCCGGGTTGTTGAAGCCAGCCTGCGCTTCGGCCCGGGCCGAAGCCAACTGGGCAAAGAGCCGCGACCTGTCCTCCACGATCTTCATGCCGCGCCCACCGCCGCCGCCCGTGGCCTTGATGATGACGGGGAGACCGATGCGCTCCACCGCCTCTTCCGCCTGCTCGTCGGTCTCGATGATGGGAGAGCCAGGGACCACCGGCACGCCGGCCTCCTCCATGGCCTTGCGCGCCGAGACCTTGTCGCCCATGAGGCGCATCAGCTCGGGCTGCGGGCCAATCCAGTGCAGGCCGCACTTCTGCACCACCTCGGCGAATTCCGCGTTCTCCGCCAGAAACCCATAGCCGGGATGGATGGCATCCGCCCCGGAGATCTCGGCGGCGCTGATCAGGGCGGGCACATTGTTGTAGCTCTGCCGCGCGGGGGGCGGTCCGATGCAGACCTTCTCGTCGGCAAAGCGGACGTGCAGAGCGTCCGCGTCGGCCGAGGAATGAACCGCGACCGAGCGAATCCCCATGTCACGGCAAGCGCGAATCACGCGCAGGGCGATTTCACCACGATTGGCTATCAGGACTTTCTTGAACACGGCGATGGTGCTTTCGGATTGACCCCAGGGCTCAGCGGCGCGGCCGTTGCCCCAAAGATCGAATCTCTCTGTGCCCCGTGCAGGGGGCGTAACAAGGAAGTAACGATGGTTCCGGACTCCAGGCGCACGCCGTGTTCATCCGAGAGGATGGTCCGCCGACTGCGCCCGTGATGCAGCATCGAGCTCTAGGCTTTTTCGATGCGGAAGAGAGGCTGCCCGTACTCGACGTGTTCCGCGTTCTTGACCAGGATCTCGAGAATCTTGCCGTCGAACTCGGATTCAATCTCGTTCATCAGCTTCATGGCTTCGACGATGCAAACCACCTGACCTTTGCGCACCGCTTGGCCGATGTCGGCAAAGGGAGGCGCCTCGGGAGCCGGAGCACGGTAGAAAGTCCCCACGAAGGGCGAGGTGATGAGCACACCAACTTCGGCCGGCTTCTCGGCCTTCTTCTCGGCCGAGGCAGGCGGCGGCAAGGGGGCCACCGTCGGAGCCGCGGCCACGACGCCCGCCCCACCGGCGTGACGACGCACGATGTGGATGCCTCCGCACGGATCCACGTTCAGCTCAGCCAGGTCGAATTCAGTCGCGATCCCCGCGAGCTCCCGAACCGTCGCGAGCTCCTCCGGACCGAGCGCGCACAGCGGCTCCTCACAGCAACAGGACTCGGACTTCTCGTCGCAGCAGCAAGGTTCGGACTTCTTCTGGGCCACGGACTTCTTCTCGGCCTTCCGGGCTGGGGCCTTGGCTTTGCTCATCGGGATGAGGCTCCTTTCTTCGGTGATGCGACCGCAGAGCGAGGCTTTGCGGGAGTTGTGGGTGACAGGGGGGACGCGCCAGTCTGAAGCAAAGCAGCCAAGGCGTCGAGGGCCAGACGATAACTCATGGGACCAAGCCCGGCGATCTGCCCGAGGCAAACCGGGGCGAGAAACGAGTGATGGCGGAAATCCTCACGCGCGTAGAGGTTGGAAAGGTGAACCTCGATGGTGGGCAAGGCCACAGCCGCGATGGCATCGCGCAGAGAAACGCTGGTGTGGGTCAAGCCGCCCGCGTTAATCACCAGGCCCCGCGCCTGACCGCGCGCCTGATGAAGGCGATCGATGAGCGCGCCCTCGTGGTTGGACTGAAAGGTTTGAACCTCCAACCCCAATTCTCGTCCGCGCGCCACCAGCATTTCGTCTATCTCGCGCAAGGTGGTGTGGCCGTAGACCTTGGGCTCGCGCGAACCGAGCAGATTCAGGTTCGGACCATGCAGGATCACGATCACCGGCCGGCCAGCCGGCGTCACTCTTGGCTCCCCGTTCACAGCTCGGCCCGGATCTGGGGAGCGGTCAGGCGCATCAGGTAGCGCGCCTTTCCCGAGCTCGCGTCAGGGCGCACCACATAAGCGATGAAGTACTCATCACTCAAGATGTGCACCAGGATCAGCAACTTGTCGGTGCGAACGGTGATCTCGTCGGCCTGTCCCACTTCCAAGCGTTCAACCGCTTTGCGCGTCTGCGAGATGGCGTGGGCCAGTTCCATGCCCACGATCTGGATGTCCACGTCGTCCTGCCCCTCGCGGGTATACAGATCGACGGCGATGCCATCCAAGCCCATCAGAATGCCGGCCACGCCTCCATCGAGGCGGTCCACCATTTTCTGGAGGGTGTCGCGGAACATAGTCTTGCGCTTTTAGCCAGGGGCCCAGGACGTGTCAATAGCGGGCAGGCGTCAGCTCACATCCCATCCTTGCCGGTCGGAACCGCCGGGCACTGGACAGAGGTGGTCTGGCCATCCGCATTGAAGCTGTCGGCGCAGCACAGGATCGGGACGTCCTGAGCTGGATTGCAGGGCTCGCCCACGTAGGGGTTGGTCGTCAGGTCCGAGCACTTGGCGACATTGGGGAATCGGAACGGGACGGCCTCCGGTTGGGAGTACTCGGTCTGCAGACAGCCGTAGCAGGCGTTGACGGTGAAATAGAAAGGCGGGCTCTCGATGGTCCCACTGCCCAGGTGCCCCTTGGCGCGAACCTTGGCCTGGATCACGAAGGGAGTCGGGGACACGCCGGCCTGCCACTCGGCATCGAGAACCTGGGAGATCGCCATGGCATGGCACGGCTGGATCAGCTTCACGATGGCCGACGCGGTTCCCCCAGGGGGAAGCACCTGGGTCACGACCTGGTAGTCGAAGCTGTCCGAGCATCCCTCGGGCCAAGCGAAGCCCTCTCTGTTCTCCAGGCTCAAGCTGACGTGAAAGGCTTTGAGGATGACGTTGTTCTTCTCCTCGGCCAACGACTTCTCCGCACCGGCCAACCCCGACAACACTCCCAGTTGGTTTTCGACCAAGGGATACAAGAGATACCCGTTTTCGCCGACCGCGGGGATGGTCACATCCAGCACGCCCTCGGACTTCTGCGTGGCGGTTGCCGTCGCAGGGACCGTACAAGAGGAGGCCCCCGCCTGCAGGTCTTGGGCTTGCCTGATGAGCAGGCCCGTGGGCCCGTCATCGACTCGGCAAGCTGCCAGCGACAGGAACACGCCCACCGGGATGGCCAAGGCGATCAACCGAGGAAGGAATCTGAAGTTGCTTGCGGTCATGGCTCGCTCCATGTCTTCAGCTACTGGCCAAGGGATCGCGCGCGGTTCACGATGCGCGGGGTGAGAAAGACCAGGAACTCGGTGCGGTTGTCGTTTTCCTTGCGATTGCGGAAGAACCACCCCAACACGGGAATGTCGGAGAAGAACGGTACCTTGGAGTAGCTGAGACCGGAGTTGCGGGTGTAAATGCCGCCGATGACGGCGGTGTCACCGTCGCGCACCAGCATGGTGGTCTTAGCCTGCTTCTTCAGGATGGAGGGATCGCCGCGTGACCCGGTGTTGACGAAGTCGGCCTCATTCTTGGTCACGTCAACGGTCAGCATGATGGTGCCTTCGTTGGTGACGTGAGGCTTGACCCCCAGGTGCAACTTGGCATCGACGAACTGCGTTTGGGCGCCCGTTGCGCTGACCACGGACACCGGGATGGATACGCCTTGCTCGATGGTGGCGTCGATGTTGTCCATGGTGGTGATACGGGGAGAAGACAGAATGCGCACCTGACCGGTCGCTTCCATGGCCGACAGGCGCAGGTTCAAGTTGAAGGCGCCGGCCACCGAGCCCAGCGTCAGGCCGATGGCGCTACCGGTGTTGAGACCGGCGGGCGCGGGCATATTGACGACGTAGTTGGGGCTGGAGCCTCCGGGCACGCCGGTGCGCACCCCGGGCACCAGACCCGAGATAGGCGAGCTGCCATCGTCCGCGCCTCCGCCGATTCCGACGTTGTAGGGGAAAGTCAGGCCGGTGGGATTGCCGTGCGCCACGTCCATGAAGGTGTTGCCACCCCACTGGATACCAATCTGTCGAGTGTAGTTCGAGTTGGCCTCGACGATACGGGCCTCGATCACCACCTGCGATGTCTGCGTGTCCAGGTTGCGCACCAGGTCCTCGATGAGCTGCAGGTTGCGCGCGACATCGGACACGATCAGGTTGTTGGTGCGCTCGTCGACCGAGATCTTGCCGCGAGGTGAGAGCAAGTCCTTGGCCTTGTCCTGCAGGTTGTTGGCGTGAGCGTAGGACACGCCGATCAGCCGGGTCTCCGTGGGCAGGATCTCCGCCATTTGTTTCTGACGGGCAATCTCCTGTTCGAGTTCCTTCTCCAGGAAGGAGAGCGGCGCCACGCGGACCAGGTTACCTTCGCGAACCGAACCCAGCCCCTTGGCGCGCAACACGACATCAAGGGCCTGATCCCAAGGCACGTCACGCATCTTGATGGTGACTTCACCCTTGACGTCGTCAGCCGTCACGATGTTGATCTGCCCCACGTCGGCCAACAGGCGCAGGATGTTGTGGATGTCGGCGCCCTTGAAATCCAGATCGATGCGCCGGCCCACGTAGCGTTTCTTGCCGGTCAGGGCCGCGCGGCGGGCCTGGGGCGATTCGGCGTTGTCCTCGGGCCTGCGCGCAGTCGCCGCCGACTGGGCCACGGTCAATAGCGAAACCAGACGGACGCTGTACGCGGCCACCCGACGGGATGGGATGAAGATCACGGACGGTGAGGAGGGGCGCCCAAGAGCGGGGAGCTTGTGTCCGACGTCCGTACTCGACTTGTTGAAATCCCAGTACAGCCGGTTGCCATCCTGGCGAATGCGGTTGGGGACGTCCTCGGCCAAGTCCACATCGACGCGAACCACGCCATGGCGGCGCGGGTCTCGATACGAACTGATGAGCCTGACGGGGCCCAGATACTCGGTGGCGTCCAGCCGGCGGGCCAGGTCATCGGGCAGGTCCGCATGATCGAGGCGCAGACTGACGCGACGGTTGGAGGCTCGCTCCACCTCGAAGGCGGAAGGCGACTCCAGATCGATGATCACGGAGGACCGGGTCGGCTCGTCGACGAAATCGATGCTGCGCACGCGGCTGGAAGCGCGCAAGGTCACCGAGCGTGGACGGGGGAGCGAGGCCCCCTGGGACAGGCGCTTCTCTGCTCCACTCTGACTGCCACTGTCGATTGCACGGGGCGCCGCGGGAGCGCTCACGGGCGCAGCGGCGGTCGCCAAGCTGACGCTGGGTTTGGACGGTGGGGTCGCCGTCCTCACGGCTGCAGAAGTCTCGCGTAGACGCTTCACCTCCGAGGCCAGCGCATCACGGGCCGCCTCGAGCTGGGCTCTCTCCCCCTCCAGTCTTGCCCGCTCGGACTCGACGCGCGCGCGATCGGCCCGGGCTTGCGCCAAGCGAACCTCCTCGGTGGCGCGTGCTGCCTCGGCCCGCTTGAGCCGTTCTTCCTCTTGCTGTCGGCCGCGTACTTCAGCCTGACGTCGATCTTCTTCCGAGCGACGGGCCGCCACCGCGTCATTCAACTCCTTGCGCGACAGCGCGGCCGCCTGCGCGGCGTCCTTGCGATCCCGCTCGGCCTTTCGCGCCGCCTGGTCGGCGCGCGCACGCTCCGGCGACGAAGCCCCTCTCTGCTCCAGCTCGGCACGTTTGGCCAACGCGGCTTGAGCAGCTTGCTCACGCTCATTCAACTCACGGGAGGCGTCGCGAACCTTGCTCTCGCGCTCGGCCACCAGGCGCTCGGCCTGTTCCAGCCGGCGTTGCTGCTCCTCCTGGCTCTTGGCCTTGGCTTCCAGAGCCGCGGTACGCAGCTCCACCTCGCGAGCCGCAATCTGCAGAGCCTGACCGCGCTCGGTCTCACGCTGCTCGGCCGCGCGCGAGTTCGTCTCGGCGGTCTCCGCGCGCCGGCGGGTCAACTCGGCCTCTTGCTCGGCCTGGCGCGCCTTCTCTTGCGAACGCGCAAGGGCCACTCGATGACGTTCGCTCTCCGCGCTGGCAGCCTGCGCGGCGGCCTGCGCCTGCTCGGCATCACGACGGGCCTGCTCCAATTCCTGTTTCAACTTGGCGTTCTCGGCATGAGCCTGGGCCGCCACCTTCGCCTGATCCCGAGCACGCATTTGCGCCTCGGTCTTGGCCTGCTCCTCGGCCTTGGCCTGCGCCACTGCCTGCTCGGCCTTGGCCTGCGCCGCCGCCTGCGCCTT